>CALCHM010000173.1 GCA_937901345.1 uncultured Prevotella sp.
AGCAGTACGTTTCCCGATTCCGGGTAATTTGGAAAATTCTTTTACTGCATTTCCTAATAATATAGAAGAAAATTGTGTGTCATTTGTCATAATTGTAACATTTCAAAAGTGGGAATTTCTTTTAAAAACAGATATTTTTGTTCCTTATAATTTATCTTACAACAATAGTGAGATATACCATTGGATACGATAAGATAGTTAACCTTTAACTTAAAGTTATAGGTGGCAATTTGATCAAATGTTTCTTGCGTAATTGTTATGTTGGGTGCTTTGTATTCAGCAATTAAAAGAGGTTTTGAATTTTGATCGAAAACCACTGTGTCACACCGTTTTTTCATTTGGTTGAGTTCCACAGTAACCTCATTCCCAATCCAACTTTGAGGAAATTTCTTTTCGTGAATCAAAAATTGAACCATATTTTGACGCACCCACTCTTCAGGTGTTAAAGGGACATATTTTCGACGGCAAGAGTCAAAAATCAGTCGCTTATTTTCTGTTGTTTTTACTTTGAACGAATATTTCGGAAAATTTAGTTGAAACATTTTTAACTAAGTTATTTAAGTAATATGAGTGCATGGATACAAGTTATATGTTTTATATATTCATTTATTTATGGATAGTGTAGAATGTATAAATAGAGGTTAATGAGCTTTGGAGTACCATTTGATTGTTTTTCTGTATAGGTAAATTTATTGAACTCCACTATAGCTAATAAAAAAGCTCTAAACACTCGAATGGCAAGTGTTTAGAGCAATATTAAGGTAGAACGCTTTTAGTGTATTTCAACCATTTCGTAGGGTTGTTTTTTTTCTATATCCAGCGGGTGAACTTGATATTTGATTTTTTTGAAATCAATGGTTTTTAAATCTATGCAGCGAATGTTATTGTTGTAGGCTGTTTTATAAAAGACTTTTCTGTTAGTTAAATCTATTACAGATGTCCATTGAGTTGCGCTTGGCATATTGGGTGCTTTGCCAAGTGGATGCTCTATTCCAATTGGAACATCAAAATTATTGAGCAAATGAAAACATTGCCAAACAGTCTCCAGTCCATTATCTCTCATAGGCGAAGTGGCACGGAAAAATGCTGCTCTTACAAAGCGAGAAGGGGGAGTGGCGTCGCCCGGAAGTCCTAAGAAACCAGAATTTCCGCCCAAGGGTTGCAATGTGTCTTTGCTCATTGGTTGAGATTGAGCATCGCCGGGTTGTAAATTGACATAGTTGTTTAAGTTGGTTAAGTGCCATTCAAATCCCGGTGAGTTGGTTATAACTCCAACACTGTTTTCGTAAAAATGAACTTTGCCATTCACAATCTCCATAACCACTTGTCTTCCTGTTGCATCTCCAATTCTCCAATGCACCACCGCCTCATTGTCTAACCCCACAATGCGCTGTTCGCCCGACTGAATAGCTGTAATGACTTCATCCACCGTAGCAAATTGGGTGAGCATCCATTGGTTCAGTTGCAGGTCACCCATCGTTTTCTCGCGCAAGTGTTCTACAAAGGGCAGGTAACTGCCGTAGTGCGGAAAGAAGAACAGTCCTGTGGACAACCCTTTTTCGTTAATTCCCTCGGCAATAAATTCTTCGCGCACCACGGAAAGTCCGACGACACCATATTTCGCCACGAACTTCATGCCGTTAGCATCCATGGGCGTAAAGGATTGCAACTCCTCGCCACGGGGAATCACAACATACATCCCCGGCAAATCCATTTGCGCCCCCTCAATGGTGCGCGCTTGAATGTAACTTCCATCCTTGGCAGTAAGCGAAATACCCGTACAGGCCATTCCGACAATCGCATTGCTCATAGCAACAACTCCTAAAATAATCTTTTTCATAATATCAGTGTTTTAAGACGTTGCAAAGGTATGGTGGGTAAAACGGTTGGTGCTAATACTTTGTCATAAATAACTTTAACGGAATTATAATAAAACTTAATTCCCGCTCGAAGATAGCGTTGCAGCCTTATACATACAGCGCCCAACGGAAATGTACAAGTTCCGCTGGGCGCTGTAGTGCAATTCTATAATATGTCCATTGTTTATCGCTCCGATAAAATTTCTATGGCCTCGTCCTTGTTGGAGGAGAAAGTAAATTGCTTCAGAATCTCCTTTGGATTGAAATCCACAATTCGGGGTGCAAGAACTTTTAATGCTTCCAACTTGTCGTTTTCGAAGGAAAACAAGGCGAGGAGTTTTGCGCATTGCTTGCTATCGAAGTAACTGCTGATGCAAGCCACTTTGATGACGCCAATTTTCTTATCACCAAATGAGGCATCATCCACGACTTCACACATCATCTTGAAGTCCTTGCGGTGCATTGCTCTTGGACGATGCTCATCCCTCAATTCCTTCTTGGGATAGCGTTCCTTCTGTGGACTTAGTTCCGAAGCCATCATTGGCATGACAAGGGTAAATAAAACGAATAGTGTAATTACTGATTTCTTCATATTTTAGGTTATGAGGTTTTAAGGTTTTGAGGTTTTAAGGTTTTAGAACCATTCGGGATGTTGTTCACCCAGGGTGTCGGCTCACGTTGTTCGCCTTGCCCTGGGCTTGGGGCTTTTGGGCTTTCAGCCCGAATGGGCGCGCGTTGTAAAAAAGGTCTCAAAGGTCTTTAAAGTCTTTAAGGTCTTTAAGGTCGCGCGCAGGGGAGAAACCGACTCGCATATCGCGATATTTTGCCTCGCCACCGTGGTAGTTGGTCCGCATATCGCGATATTTTGCTTTGCCACCGTGGTAGTTGGTCCGCATATCGCGATATTTTGCTTCGCCACCGTGGTAGTTGGTCCGCATATCGCGATATTTTGCTTCGCTACCGTGGTAGTTGGTCCGCATATCGCGATATTTTACTTCGCTACCGTGGTTTTCATGCTGCTGTTCGCGATATTTGGGGTGAATGCAGGATTTTTTTCATAGGTTTGTAAGAACTTATGAAGAATTTGTTTTAAAAGAAGGTGCAGCAATAACGACTCCGAAGTGGAACTGCATAACTACATTGTGCTTGATGCTTTATGTTTGCACCTCCCAAAGGGGTACCTCCCCTATGAACAGGAGGAGAGCGCTATCCGGAAGGAAACATCCCGCAAGGTTTGTTGTACTCTGTACTCTGTCAGTTGTACTCTGTACTCTGTCAGTTGTACTCTGTACTCTGTCAGTTGTACTCTATTCTCTACTTCCCCACCCGCTTCACCAACTCTTCAAATTGGTCAAGATTGCGTGGGTCGGCATTTACTTCTAAGAGGTGGCCTTCGCGGTCAATGAGGAAATAAGAGGGATAGGAGTTGACTTTCAAGAAGTCTTCGACAGCACTTTGTTGGTCGGCGGGCAAATTGACGTGACCCACGTTTTCGCCCGTTACGTTGTACTCGTTGATGACATTCTTCCACGAAATTTCGTTAGAGTTATTGGCCATGTAGAGGAAGAACATGTCATAGGGCTTCATGCGTTCGTAAAGTTCCTGACTGTGCTTCATGGCTTCCTTACAAGGACCGCACCAAGTGCCCCACACATCTATCAAGATGATTTTGCCTTTCCAGGGTTCGATAATCTTGCGCAAAATCTGTTCTCCCTCAGTGATGCCTTCCAGATTGTCGGTAGAGAGCAGGTTCGTAGAGTTGGAGAAATCCTTTCGGGACAATGCTTCATACTTCTCATTCAGCGCCAAAACCTGCTGACGGGCAAAGTCCAACTTGATATTTTCATTCAGCCAATCAATTGTCATTTCTGCGAGCGGTTGACGCATATCGTTTATATAATCATACAGTATGTGCGCAGTATAAAAGTCGCGCAAAACGGAACCACACTTTGCTTTCTCTGTGACTCTTTGCGCTCTGTCAATTAGGTCTGCTTCTCGCAATTCTGATTGCAAACGTATAAACACCTTATTGACTTGCGCCACCAATTCGCCATTGTTAAAAGCCTCCACCAAAGCTTTCTTCTCTTCTTCCGTGCATCCTTCCACCGCCTTGCGGAGTTGCTCCACTTCTCCTTTGTAGTTCTGAAAAGCCTGACGCTCCGTCTCGCTCAAGGTGATGGTTCCTTTTTGGTCGTGTGTAAGAACCAGATCAATGGCATCCGTTCCTGATAGTTCTTCATCCATGTATTCGAAGTAATCATTGGTAAAGTCATTCATGTCGCAGTAAAGCGTGTAGGGCACACTCCTTCTTGCCCAACATTCAGTGGTCACAAAGTCCATGAAATCCTTGGGCAATTTATAATCCTTAGCATAGAAACGCGTTTGCATTAGATATGCCCCCATATTGGTCGTGTAATAGTTACGGAGGTAATTGACATAGCGCGTAGAAAGATGGGGGTGCGCCTTCATGCGGAGGTCAAGCAGACTATCAGCTTCCTGTTTGTTTTGCTTCATAAAGTCAAGGTATGCCATAACTTCCTCCTCCGCTAAACTGCCGAAAGCAACCTTACTGTGGTGCACTTCGCGATAATACCGCTGCACATTGTAATACCCAATTTCCTCGGGGTAAGCCCAAAGTTCGTTTTGCAATCGGGCATCTTTGCCCATGACCAAGCGCTGACCGGTTTTAACATCATAAAGAAAGTAATACGTCTCGCCCGGTTCAATCACCGTATTGATATTACTGCGCCCCCAATCAACGTAAGTTTGAGTAGTGTTGAGCACAGGCACGGTAATCTTGAAGCGCCCTTCTGAATCAAGCGGAGCGTTGAAATTCTCTTCTGTTTCTGTGACAAAATTCATAATTGCCACATCCACATATTTACCTCCTTGGCTTTGCATCTCGGGCGTCATATTCTTAATCCATCCCACGACGGTCACGCTATCTCCCGAGCGATAATCGTTGTCCTTGAAGCAGGTGCGCTCGTCTCGAGAGGGATAGTCAGGGAGATAGGGTGTAGTGATAGCTTCGCAAACGAAGGGTTTATTCTTTCCAATGCGCACTTTTCGTAGCCCCTTCTTCTGCTTGTTTACAGTGACGAGAAGCGTATCCTTTCCTTCAGCGATAGAGAACTCATGCTTGTCCTTCTTCTCACTGTTTGAAAGCACCTTCCAAGTGCGGCAATCGTAAATCACATGGTTTTCAGCAAAACCAATCAGCCATTCCCCCGTCTTCGCATTGCGCCAATACGTGTCAGTAAGGGTTTGCGCCTGTGTAGTGAGGGCAAGGAGGGTGAAGAGAAGCGTAGTGAGTATGTGTTTCATTTGTGTAGTTGGTTAGATGGTTATGCCATGCGCCTTGATGATACTCTGCAAGTACTCAATTTCTTCGGCTTGCAGCTTCACTTGTTGGCGCAGGGCGTGTAGTTCGTTTTGTTCTTCTTGGCGGTAACCAGTGCGTGCTGCGTGCATGCGTTCTTTGATACCGCCTTGGGTGACGAATTCCTTTTCCAATGAGATTAGATGTCGGTTGAGCATCGTATCCACCATATAGCAAAGGGTGAGAGCTATGTTCGCCATCTCCTCGTTGTTCCATTTATCAAAGTGTGGCTGATAGTCCTCCACGCGATTGTGGATTTTGCAAAACTCCTGCATCTTACTATAGCGATTGTGCGCTTCGGTCCAAATAGTGAGGTTGCGCGAGATGAGATAGTCGCGATAGTCCTCGCGTAATTCTTGTATAGAACTTCGTGCTACATTGAGGAGTTTCAGTTGCATTTCTGTGGAAGCAACTCCATCCTCTATACCCTCAACAATATTCTGCTTTCCACTGCGAGCAGCCTGTATCATCTGGTCCACAGTACGGTCGCCATGAGCAGGAAGGAAGCGCTTGCAGAATACATAAGTCAGATGGTAGAGCACCTCACTTTTCTGGTAGAAGTATGTATTGCGCCAGGGCGCCTGCCTCTTTAGAACTTGTTGCATAGGATATTGTATTTTAATGGTTTAGATAGATGCAAAGATAGAGTTTTTTGAGAGAATAGATGCAATTATTTGAGGAATAGATGCTATAGATTCTATAAATTCTATAGTTCCTATAGTCTCTATAGCTTTCTATAGCTTTCTATAGCTCTTATAGTCTCTATAGCATCTATCCTCCCTAATCACTCCTTCGCAATAATCTCCGCAGGATTCTGCCTCATCACGGTGCGGACGTGGAGGGAGACGACGAGGAGGATGACGAGGGAGGTCATGCAGATGCTGAGGAGGAGGGGCATGACTGGGGATATGAGATGATGAGGAATCTTTTGCGATACAGCCCACTCCTTCAGGAACTGGCTGAAGAGGATGCCTGCAGGGATTGTAATGACGCTTGCAACACCTATGAGCCACAGGTAGAGGCGGCCGAAGAGCAGGGCTATGTCTCCTCGTTTGGCGCCGTGAATCTTACGCAGAGCCACTTCCTTCTGTCGTGAGCGGGTGTCGAGGGCAATTGTGCTCCAGATTCCCATAAAGCAGATTAAGGCGCAGATGGCAGAGAGTATCCATGCACCGCGCTGGAGGTTGAGGAGTCCTTGGAATTCCTCGGTAAGTGTGTCGCGCAGGTTGAATACGGTTTCTCTCAAGGGTAGAGGATTGATGCGGCGCATCTCGTCCTTCAACTGTTGTATCACTTCGCGGTACATGCCCTCTTCGGGTTCGATGATAAATTGACCAAAAAGTCCATAGGGATTCTGACGGAAGATGGCAAGGTTATGAGATGAAAAGTACTGGTGATTGTAGGGCAGCGTGGCAAACGTACCGCCAACGGGCCATACCTCATAATCATCGTTCCATCCGAGGTAAAGAGTGAGCGTTCCGTTTTTGATTACTCCTAAGGAGTCAAACTTAGCGTAGAGCGCCTCGTTGAGCACGATGCATTCTTTTCGTTGATCCTCGGGCACGAACCATTTGATGGGGCGTTGCCAAAAGTCGAAGAAGGCGGTGTCGGTCAGGAAGTAGGTCTCGAAATGATCAGTACCAAGCGCCTCTTTAGCACCAGGCGTTTCTCTAGTCTCTTTGAACGACATGTGCATCCTAGAATGTTCGATGGCACGCTTGATTCCCTTGCGGGGTATCTGCAAGTATTCTTTCAGCGCCACGAAGTCGTTGCTGTTGTAGGGGTCTATGTTAAGGCATTCCTGATAGTGGTCGTCATTTTCGGGAATGTTTATCTGCTCTTTTACTAAGCCAATAAATTGCGTGAAGGCCAGTGCACCTGAAAGGAAGACAAGGCTCACCACCAACTGAATGCCCAGCATAGTATTGCGCAAGGAGTGCCCCGCATTGCGGTGTAATCCTGCCGCCAAGTTGGTGTTTGACTTGCGGATGCGATGGAGTGCCACCCACACGATAAAGGCGCTCAGCAATGTCACGACGCAGAAGACCTGCAGAATCGTAGCGTTATGACCATACACCACCCAGGCAAGGTCGTCAAACATGGTCCTGAAGTGCACTTCCACAAAGTTGACCAACCAACTCATCAACACCAAAGCCACTGCCAATGCGAGGGCAAGGACAAGAGATACCTCCGTCAGGAAAAGTCCATACAGACTCCATTTCTTAGCACCATGCACCATGCGGAGCATTACCTCGCGTCGGCGCATCTGGAAGAGTTGCAACTGCATCTTGAGGAAACCCACAAGGGCTGCCAGCAGTACCATGGAACTGATTAGGTAAACAATGGTGCGCACCAACAGTACAGAGCCATTCCTACGGCTAATCACATCGCTCATTGACTCCACCTTTGCTTTCAGTCCTAAGGGTTGCAGACGGAGGTTTGCTGCCTGCTCCAGGTCTTTTGCAGTGTAGCCTTCCTGCAGCAGCACCTCGTATTTCGTGGCGTAAAAGCGCTCTACTGCTTTATGCTCACTACCTCTCATACAAAAGAAAGCCCAATTTCCGATAACGTCATTAGTGGACATCGTTTTCACAACATCAATCACCGTGTAGGTGTCTATAACACCGCGATTTTCCTCAAAACTAAAATACTCATAGCGAATCTTATTGCCCACAGGATTCTTGTCGCCGAAGATGAATTTCGCCAGCGTTTCGCTCAATACGGCTTCGTCATTATTCAGCACAGGAATCTTCTCGCCCGTCAGTGCCGAGCGCGCTCCGCGGAAGTTAAGGTATTCGGGCATCGTGAGACTATGCCTCATATCCATTTCTCTTTCCGTAGAGTCGGGAAATTCTATTATGATTTGAGACTCGCCATGCTGGTCGTCCACGTAGAACATTTTTTCCACGCCCACCATACCTCCGCCAGAGGTCAGTGCCGTGTGAATATCTTCAAGGATTCTTATTTTCTGAGTATTGAAAGCAACGCTCCCGTCCTCGGGATTGGGAGCAATGTCTTCATGATGGAGCTTGACGAACGACATTTCGTAAGTGCGGTCGAAATAAGGTTCATCGCAAATGGCGGGATTGCCAAAATGTATTAGCACAAAGTGCGTAGCTGCCAGCGTGATCATGCCCACAGCCAGGGCAAGAATACTAATCGCATTCTGCAATTTGTATTTCAGCAGATTGCGGAGGGAGATTTTGAGGGAGTGTAATAGCATAGGTTTTGAAATGAGAAAGGAGAAAAAGACCGTGCAGGGCAGTCGGGCTGAAAGCCCAGTGAGCGCCAAGCCCAGGGCAAGTTCCACAGGAACGGCGCCCTGGGTTTGTTAGTCGTTGGAAGGTGCGCTCTGAAAGAGCAACAGCCTTGATGATTGACGTTTTGCTTTTGCCCCTGTAGGGCGCACCATTCGGGACGTTATTCACCCAGGGTGTCGGCTCACGTTGTTCGCCTTGCCCTGGGCTGGGTGCTTTTGGGCTTTCAGCCCGAAAGGGCGCGCGCTTGGAGAGTCAAGGCCTCAAAGGTCTTTAAAGTCTTTTAGGTCTTTTGGGACGCGCGCAGGGAACTGCGGTGCATTTGGAGAAACAGTCCGCACGGTAGTTGTACTCTGTACTCTGTGCTCTGTACTCTTGTTTTACTCTTTCGCAATCATCTCCGCAGGTTTTACTCGCTGGACTTGGTGAAGATGGTAGCCTACGATGAGGAGGATGACAAGGGCGGTGATGAGGAGGGCGCCGAGGATGGGGAGGACGGGCGAGAGCTGTTCGGCGATAGAGCTGCTGACACTGTTGCGCGCCAAATCTTTCAGCAGGGTGTTGAAGATGACGATGAGGGGCGTGCTGACAATAGTAGCCACGGCAATGAGCCACAGGTAGAGGCGACCGAAGAGCAGGGCGATGTCCCCTCGCTTGGCGCCGTGCACTTTTCTCAACGCTACTTCCTTCTGACGCGAACGGGTGTCGAGGGCGATGGTACTCCAAATACCCATCAAGCAGATGACGAGACAGACGCTCGATAGTATCCACGAACCACGCTGCATGACTTCGTAGATGACAATCGCTTCGTCGAGCGACTTGCGAAGGTTCAGTACACGCTGCTCCAAGGGTTTGGGATTGATGCGGTGCATGACATCCTTGAGGTCGGCAAAGACGCGGTCGTACGCTCCGTTCTTGGGCTGGACGATGATTTCGAAGACTTGCTCGTCTCCCCAATTACCCAATTCCACAGCCTGGCATTTGGTATGCATATAGTTGTTATTCTTATAGGGCAGTGTGGAGAAGGTGCCACCAATGCGCAAGGGGCGTCCACCAATGGAATGAATCACACCGTTGGCGGTCAATCCGTGGTGCTCCAACTTGGTATAGAGCGAGTCGGTCAGCAATACGCAATTCGTGCGGTCATCGGGAGGCAACATCCAGCGGATGGGGCGGTTCCAGAAGTCGAGCATTGTGGTGTCGCAGACCTTGTGGTCACTTATCCAAATGTACCCAAAAACGTTCATTGCCTCGGGGTACTCATTGACCTCCTTGATGCGGAACTGCTCAAGCGATATAGGGATGAAGCGCTCAATGTCTTTCGCCTCAGTGCGTAGGTACTCCAAAATCTTGGGCGAATCCTCTTCTGTTAAGTAGGGGCGCACCAGGATGCACTCCTTATAGAAGTCATCATTCTCGGGCACATTATAGTCCTTCAAAGAGAGTTCACTGAATTGTGTTAGGGCAAGACTACCGCCCACAAAGAGGATGCAGATGGCAATCTGAATGCCGAGCATCGTGTTGCGCAGGGCGTGTCCGCGACTGCGGTGTAATTGTACGGCCATGCTTTGACGTTGGCGCACCATCGCACGGACGGTCAGCCACACTACGAAGAGACTCAGCAACACTACGGCACAGAGTATCACCGCCACACTTTCGTACACGCCTTCTACTTGCCAACCCCAACCGTTGAGGTAAGGCATGAGCGTAGTGTTGGTAAATTCAATAAGTAAGGCAGCAAGGATGAATGAAGCCATGCCGGCGAGCAAGAAGGTGAGGAGGGTTTCGCAAGCAAAGAGGCGGAAAATGCTTCTGCCCGTAGCACCGTGCACGCGGCGCAGCGCTACTTCGCGCTGACGCATACGGAAGAGTTGCAACTGCATTTTCAAGAAACCGATTAAGGCAGCTACGAGGATGAGCGAACTGATGAGGTAAATGATGGTGCAAACTATTGCTATCTGCTTGACTTGATCGTCAAAACTTTCCTTCATCGGGGTGAGGCGGGCTGTGATTCCGTCAAAATGTTTTAAGCGGCGCACCATTTCTGCTTCCACTTCCTTGGGGTCTTGTCCTTCTTCAAGCACAAGGGCATAGGATCGGTGGAAGTCGTCTTTCACACCTTCCACATAGACAAAAAAATCATTCGAAACATCGTCGGTAATATTACCTACGGCATAGACATCGCGGATGGTGAACTCTACGAATTCTGTACCATTAAAATAAAAATTAACGGTGCATCCCACAGGATTCTCCTTGCCAAAGATGTCGCGGGCATGTCTCTCACTAATGACAATTTCTTTATTGCGAAGCACGGGAATCTTCTCGCCCGTCAGCGCCGAGCGTATGCCCCAGAAGTTGAGGTCGTCCGCCTGCTTGATATAGTAAGAATAAGCACCTATGCGTTGGGTACTATCGGGCAAGGTAAAGGTCATACCGCCGCCCATAGTCACACCACCCATAAAGGCATTGTGAATCACCTTTTCCACACCAGGTAGCGGACCGCCCAAGAAGAGTGCGTCGTGCATTTCGGGGGTGACGCGCTCGGCGGATGTCGTAAACCACACTTGCGCGCTATCCAGTTTGTGAGGTTCGTTGGGGAAGTCCGCCATATAGCAGCGGTCGTAATACTCCTCCTGGCTGATAGCAGGCGGTCCCATGTGTTTCAAAACAAAATGTGTGGCAGCCAAGGTAACGATGCCTACCGCCAGCGCTGCTACGCTGACGAGGGTTTGCAACTTGTATTTAAGGAGGTTGCGGAGGGAGATTTTGAGGATGTGGAGGAACATAGGTTTGAAAGGAGAAATGAAAAAGGAGAACCGACGCCAAACCGAGTGCAATCAAGCTTGCTTGATTTGCCGAGGTGCGAAGGAGGTAAAGACTGCGAAGCAGGATTAAAGGAGAAATAACCTTGCGGAGTGATTATCCGCACGGCAGTTGTACTCTGTACTCTGTTATCTGTACTCTCGCATCACTCTTTCGCAATCATCTCCGCAGGCCGTACGCGGAGCACTTGGTGAAGGTGATAACCGACGATGAGGAGGATGACAAGGGCGGTGATGAGGAGGGCACCGAGGATGGGGAGTGTGGGGGAGAGGCGCTCTGCCATACCATTGATGAAACCGTTTCTTGCCCAGTCCTTCAGGAGAGTGTTGAAGAGAAGGATGAGGGGCGTGCTGACAATAGTAGCCACGGCAATGAGCCACAGGTAGAGGCGA
>CALCHM010000174.1 GCA_937901345.1 uncultured Prevotella sp.
ACCTAAGTTAGGGGGAGTCCCGCTTGCGGGGAGGGGGTCTGTGAAGACTTTTGGAATTACCGCTATATTATCCCCCAATGCATGCATGGGATTGGGGGGGCTAATTCACTAAAGAAGGACGCACGGGTCGTGCGTCCGTACCGGTCAATGGGGGATGCGACTGAGTTATTCAGTGGGGGTTGTGGGTTCAGCGGGCGTTTCGGGTGTTGTTCCCGCATCTTCCTTCTTCTGACTCTTACCCGTGTTGGCAGCGATGAGGCGGAAGGTTTCGACGATGCCGGTGAGTTGGGTGACGAAGTTGTTGATGGCTTCCGAGGGCTGGATGAGGGCGTAGGCATTGACGATGGCCACCATTTCCGTGTAGAGGCGGTCGCACTCGGCGCGCGCGGCTTCGGTATCAACGTCTTTTTCGGGCACTCTTTCAGCCATTTCCATGGTCTTCTTCTGCATTTCGATGCTGAAGGTGGCGTTGGCCACGGTGAGTTCTTCCACTTCCTGTGTGAGGGCGAGCGTCGTTACATGGGCTGCGTTCTCGGGCTTTTGCAGTTCGGCAAGGAGTCCGTCCAATTCTGCCGTCTGACGTGAGAATTCATGAGAACGAATGCCGCGGTAGGGGGCAAAAACGGCTTTTAGGGCATTGTATGCCGCCTTTTTCGCCTCAATGTGCGTGTACTGATGGGCATTGATTACGGCATTGAATACGGCAAGCATGTCGTCGCGTACGGCGTCGGCCTGCTTCATGATGTCCGTTGCAACGAAGGCTGTTTGGCGATTGACGATGCGCGATTCGTTTCTTACAGCATCGCGGTAACTCGCGAAAATCTCCGTGATGTGGAGCGCTTCGGGGTCCATTGCTTCACCGAGGGATACCACTTGAGTGTGGAAGTTGCAGTGCGCACCTAATGTAAGGTGAGTACTGGCGAAATTAGGAATTTGAGGTGCCATAAGATTTGTTTTTTTAAGGTGAATAAATTTAAGTTGTGAATATATGAGCGTTTTCAAGGGTAGCACCGAAGTGGCAACCGTGAAAATGGTCATTTTGAAGGGTAGCACCGCGGTGGACGACGGGAATATGACCGTTTTGAGGGCGAGCACCGCGGTTTTTTGCGGAATATGGCCGTATTTTCGGTTTCCACCGCGGTGGACGGCAAAATATGGGCGATTTTCTTGTTTCCACCGCGGTTTTTTGCCAAAAATGACCGTGGGGGGCATTTCCACCGTGGTGGTCGGCAAAATATGAGGATTTTCCCTATTTCCACCGCGGTTGACGACCGAAAATGGCCGTTTTGAGCAAAACCACCGTGGTGGTTCGGCAGAAAATGGTCATTTTCAACTCACGCACCCCCTCCACTGCCGCAAGAATGGCGGACAGACGGGTAAGAACATGCACCCTGGGTGTATCATGTTGCAGACAACTCCGAGGGTGCACCTTTTATAAATAAAAATAAGCAATAGTGCTTCTATTTTAGCGAATTTCTAAATCTTTGCCGTGGCCTTTTCCAACCATTTCTGGTCTGCGGCATCACTCAGAAGCGGCATTAATTTAGTGCGTACAAGAGCATGGTAAGTATTCAACCATTCCTTCTCTTCTGCATTCAACAGCGTGAAGTCTATGGGTTTAACGTCTATGGGACAGAGGGTGAGGGTTTCAAATGCGTAGAACTTACCAAAAGGTGTCGTTGCTTTATCCACAACGAGTAGCAAGTTTTCAATGCGAACGCCAAACTGACCTTCTACATAGATTCCGGGTTCATTCGTGATTGTCATGCCGGCCTTAAATGGCACCAACGTACTGGGGCGTACGTTCTTTCGTATTTGATGAGGACCTTCATGCACGCAAAGACGCGAACCAACGCCATGCCCCGTGCCGTGTCCGAAGTCGTATCCATGTTGCCACATCGCGTAACGCGCCGCCAAGTCCAACTGCACTCCCGTAGTTCCTTCGGGGAAGCAACACTTTGAGAGGGCGATATGTCCCTTCAATACAAGCGTATACGCCTTGCGTTCTTCAGCGGTTACCTCACCGAGCGCAATGGTTCTCGTGATGTCGGTCGTACCGCTACGATAATGCGCACCACTATCGCACAGCAGGAGTCCCTTAGGAAGCAAGGTGCTGTTATCTTCTGCCGAGGCTTCGCGATGCACAATTGCCCCGTTGGCGGCATACCCCATGATGGGAGCGAAAGAGAAACCTCGGAATTCCGAGTGTTCCTTGCGGAGGGCATTTAACTTTGCCTCAGCATCCAATTCGGTAATCTTTCCGCCAGGTACGTTTTCCTCCAACCAACGCAAGAACTTCACCATCGCTACACCATCGTTCTCCATAGCGCGTCGGAAACCCTCTTGTTCTGCTGGATTCTTAATCATGCGAATTGCTTCAACGGGACACTCAATAATATCGTAGTCCACCCCAAGACGTTCTGCATAATGTACGATGTCATAACTAATTGTTTGGGGCAGCATGTAATATTGTCCTCGATCATTATGGTTGGCCATAAACGTCTTCAGACCATTGTAGTCACGCACCTTGATTTCAGTCTGCTTCAGGTATTCGCTCACTTCAGGCGTCAACTTACGCTGATCAACGAAGAGTATCGCTCCCTTAGCATAAATTATGAGATATGAGAGAAACACGGGATTGTAATCCACATCCGCACCTCGGAGATTCAAAGTCCATGCAATTTCAGATAGGTCATTCATCAAGAGATAGGAATCTTCAACAATCCCACAGACTTCACGTATGCGTGCCAATTTGCTTGCCACACTCTCCCCAGCTAAGTGTTCAAAGTGAATGCGCATGGGTTGGCATTGCTTTGCAGGACGCTCACTCCAAAGATAGTCAAAAGGATCTTCAACCGCCTGCAAGTTGAGTTTCTCCGTCACGGTCCACTCTTCAAACTGCGATATGCTAACCATGTCTCCTACAAAGACAACCGTGTCGTCAGTTTCCAACTCTTGCTCCAACCATTCCATAATCGTTGGAGTACCCTCAACTCCTTCCTTCATCAGTTTAAAAGGAGTATCCTTAAGTTGTTGTGCTGCCTGTATGAAATAGCGCGAGTCCGTCCATAATGCTGCGCTATTTTTCGTAATCACCGCAGTTCCTGCAGACCCGTCAAAACCAGTTGCCCACTCACGTACCTTCCAGTGATCGGGAGTGTACTCACTATTATGAGGATCTGTAGAGGGAATAATGATGGCTTGGAAATTCTCAATGTTGAGCCAATGGCGGATAGACGCCAAATTTGAAATAACTGACATACGTATGGAATGTTGAGTGATACAATGAAACCCATGAGCGCAGGGTTTCAAACCTGCTGAATACAACGGAGTTTCCTAATTCTGAGTCTCCGCTGGTGCTTGCAAACATACGAATTTAAAAGCACATGACCTTTATTTCGCTTCATGTTTCTTTAATATTCGTTAAAAAAAGGAGGGTGAAATCTTGATTTGTGTAAGTCGGAAGTCTTTATTTTTGTAAATATGCTTACCTTTGCTGCGATTTCTAAGAAAACACATCAATCATAACAACTTAGATATGAAAAACATTCTTAAACTTTTCAGCCTTTTGTTTGTCTTGATTTTCTCAACAAACAGCATGGCACAACAGGTTCCTGAACTTCCTTTGGATCCTGAAGTACGCTACGGTAAGTTAGCTAATGGTTTAACTTACTACATCCGCCACAATGCGGAACAAAAAGGACTTGCCGACTTCTACATTGCTCAGAAAGTTGGTGCCGTTCAGGAAGAAGACAGCCAGCGCGGTCTTGCCCACTTCCTCGAACACATGTGTTTTAATGGTTCGGAACACTTCCCCGGCAGCGATGACCTCGTGAAGTATTGCGAAAGCATCGGTGTGAAGTTTGGTTACAATCTTAATGCCTACACTGCATGCGACGAAACAGTTTATAACATTAGCGACGTTCCTGTTACGCCCGAAAACGTTGAGGGTATGTTCAACATCCTCTACGACTGGGCTGCTGGTCTTACCCTTCCTGGTGAAGAAATCGACAAGGAGCGTGGTGTGATTAAGGAAGAGTGGCGTATGCGTAACTCTGGCGCAATGCGTATTTACGAACGCGCTTTCCCCCTCCTTATGCCCGGAAGCCGCTACGCTTATCGCTTGCCTATTGGTACGATGGAAGTTGTTGAAAACTTCCCCCACCAAGAAATTCGCGACTATTACCAAAAGTGGTATCGCCCCGACCTTCAGGGTATCATCATTGTGGGAGATATTGACGCGGCTGCGCTGGAAGCAAAGGTGAAAGACGTATTTGGTAAGATTAAGATGCCCGAAAATGCTGCGCCTTACGAATTCTATCCCGTGCCTGACAACGAACAGGCCATCTACGTCATTGATAAGGATAAGGAACTCAATCGGACAAGCATTACAATCTACTTCAAGCACGAACCCGTGCCCCTCGAAATGCGCAACACGCAAGTTGGCGTAGTGATGGACTTGGCTACAACGATGATTTGCTCCATGTTGAACAGCCGCCTCGAAGAATTGGCACAGAAACCCGAATGTAACTTCATCGGTGCAGGCGTAGGTTACAGCAACATGATTGTAGCAAAGACTGTTAACGCATTCACCGTGAACATTATGCCCAAACCTGGCAAGGATGCCGAAGCCGTACAGGAAGTGATGCAGGAAGTGTTACGTGCCGTACGTCACGGTTTCACAGGTTCTGAAAAGTTCCGTGCTCAAGAAAACCTCCTCAGTTCGGTTGAACGCCTCTATCAAAACCGCGACAAGCAGAAGAACGAGACTTACGTAAACTGGTACGTACGTCACTTCTTGGACAACTCTCCCGCTATGGACATTGCTACTACTTACCAAATGTATCAGCAATTGCTCCAGAACCTCCCCACAGAAGTATATTCTCAGATTATCGCTCAGTTGGCTGCTAGCACAGAAAAGAACTTCGTGTTCTTCGCCATGTATCCCGAAAAGGACGACGTTGTTGTTCCCTCGGTTGAAGCGATGAAGAATGCCGTAAATGCCGCTGTTAACGCTAACCTTGAGGCTTATGTTGACAATGTAAAGAACGAGCCCCTCGTTCCCGAACTTCCCACAAAGGGCACTATCGTGAAGGAAGAGTCAGCAGACTTTGGTTACACAAAGTGGACACTCTCTAACGGTGCGAATGTATATTTCCGTCAGACGGATTTCAACGATGCTCAGGTATTGCTCCGCGCAGAAAGTTTCGGAGGTATGTCTTTGGTGAAGGACAAGGATGTTATGAACGCACGCATGGTAGGTAGCATCATGAACAGCACAGGTTGGGGTAACTTTACTTCAGTGGAACTCCAGAAGAAACTTGCAGGTAAGCAGGTAAGCACATCTGTTTCGCTCGGTAGCACAATGGAACACATTTCAGGTAATGCTACTCCCAAGGATATACGTACGCTTTTCGAATTGCTCTATCTCCACTTCCAGAAACCTGCTGACGACCCCGACGCTTACAAGAACTACATGGACTATCAGCGTCTCCAACTCGCCAATGCTTCTAAGTTGCCTCAGAAGGCTTGGAGCGACTCTATCTCAAGCACACTTTATCCTGGCGTAGAACGTCAGCGTCCCTTCACTATGGACGACCTCGACAAGATGAACTACGACGAAATCAAGCGTATCTACACAGAACGCTTCGCTTCTGCTGGCGACTTCAACTTCTACGTAACGGGTGCATTCAACGTTGACTCTCTCCGATTGATGGTTGAAACTTACGTAGCGTCACTCCCCGGTGTGGCAAAGCGCGAAAAGTTTGTTGACCTTGGCATCGATGCTCGCAAGGGTGTTATTGAAAATCGCTTCTTCCGTGAAATGGAAACTCCTCAGGCATTCCTTGCTCAGATCTGGCACGGTGAAAAGAAGTACACACTTAAGGATGCGCTCACCATCGGAGCCTTTGGTGACGTGCTCTCACAACGCTATTTGAAGAGCATCCGTGAAGATGGCGGTCTCTCTTATTCCGTTCAGGCACAGGCAGACCTCTCTTACGGTGAAGACGATGAATACGCACTTCAGATTGTATGCCCCTTCACTCCCGAAAAGTGCGACTCTGTGCTCCTCCTCATGGAAATCGGTATTCAAGACATCGCTCAGAAGGGTGTGACCGACGATGAATTGGACAAGATTAAGAAGTTTGAACTTAAGCAATACGCAGACAACCAGCGTGAGAACTCTTACTGGCAGGACCTCATCATCGAAAAGGTTGAATGGGGTAAGGATGGTCAGAAGGACTACGAAAAGATTATCAACGGTCTCAACTCTAAGGACATTCAGAAGTTTGTCAACAAGACTCTTTTGAAGAAGCCCAACACTTCAACCATCATCATGCTCCCTGCTTCGTTGCAGCAGCAATAAATAACATGTAATACACATTTTAAAGGACGTGCCAACTTCAAATAGTGGCACGTCCTCTTTATTTTAAGGCAATGATACAGTGGATGCCCCCAATTAGAATCTTGTACTTTAAATGACGCTGAAGGCGTCACCGCTCGGTAACTTAAAATTTCACTCGCTTAATGACGCTGAAGGCGTCTCCGCTCAGGAACTTAAAGAATTTCACTCGCTTAATGACGCTGAAGGCGTCACCGCTCGGTAACCGGGTGGTTTGAGCGTAGCGAATACCCCCGGATTAGTATCAAAGAGTAGTCGCACTCTGGAAGAGTGCCCCAACACCTGACATATCTTGTTGCTCGTTGCTCGGGCACCCCTCTAGGGTGCGATGTTTGTGTGCTCCTCACCGGGGGTACTCGCCTCGCTCGCACGCCCCGGTTACTGAGCGGAGACACCTTCGGCGTCTTGACCAACTGGATTTAGTAGATTTTCCATATCAAACACACCTCAAAACAGTCTCACTTATTTTTACAATTTTGAACACCCTACCTTACGCGCCAGGCGAAGGGGGGGCTAAAACAACTGAGAGCGCGTGTGTGGGGAATCATTCGCCCTTTAACGTGATGCAGGAGGTATAAACTCCGTCCTTCACTCCTTTTTGCCACGTGTGGCGATGCGGATAGGAGAGTTCCAGGCGCTGGCTTACTTGTTGCAACCCGATACCGCCGCCACTCTTGTCGTCAGCCGATTTTGGGAAGTTGCTGTTGGTGCAGGTGAAGGTGATTTCTCCGTCGTCCTTCACGTTCAGACGGATGTGGATGAACGAGGGTTGGGTGGGGCAGATGCCATGTTTGAATGCATTCTCCACGAGCGAAATAAACAGAAGCGGAGCAATGCTCACTTCGCGATGTTGTGGCACATTGAGGTCCACTTGCAAGTCAACGTTCTTCCCAATGCGCAGTCGCATGAGTTCGATGTAATTTTGCAGGAACTCCGCTTCCTTCTTTAAGGGCACACGTTCCTCTTGATTTTCGTAGAGCAGGTAACGCAACAATTTTCCGAGTTCTAGAATGGCGTGCTGCGCCTTTTCTGTGTCAAAAGCCGTAAGGGCATAGATGTTGTTCAACGTGTTGAGCAAGAAGTGTGGCGAAATCTGATTCTTCAGATTCTTGAGTTCTGCAGCCTGTCTGTCCACTTCCGCCTTGCGTCGCTCAATCTCCGTCTGATGCCAACGTAAACTCAGGCGCAGCGCCAAACAAATGGCAATTGCCGAGATGAGCAAGAAGGCATTGCGCACAACGAAGAATGTCTTCCAAAGCAAAATGGTTTCAGCGCTCGGTCGGTGGTGTACTCCTCCCAATCGGCGTCCCTTGGAAGGTGTTGGTGTATGCGTGTAGTTGGAATAAATTTCTAACCCCAATGAAATGCCCGCCACCATGCTGATGTTGATCAACCAAAAAAGGCTGTAACGGCGCTGCAAGAAGTAGTGGGGAATCAGCACAAAATAGTTGAAATAGAAAATGAAGCATGCCGATAAACTAAAGAGGGACACGTTGAAGAAACGTACCCAGTTGATGCTATCGCCACGTTGAAAGAACAATGGAGATCCAAAGATATATGCCCATGTAACAACGTGAGCCGCCACTTCAAGGTAGTGCATGCGGCGCAAGTCATTTCCGATGGAGGGGGAGGTGTTCATAATGAAGGGAAATAGAGATTCTTGGAAATAGAATTACAGGATTGCTCGTCAGAAAGAGGGAAAAGAAAGAGGGGAACGTGAGTGAGCGCATGACACCGAAAGGTTGTTGTGCCGTCATTCTCCCTCAAGTTCCCCTCTCGCTTATTTATTCATAACGCAAAGCCTCGATGGGGTCAAGGTTTGCGGCCTTCTTTGCGGGGTACCAACCGAAGAAAATACCCGTGAAGGTACATACAGCGAAACTTAACATGATGCTCCAAGGTTGAATGCTTACGGGCCATTGCGCAATAGTTGCCACGGCATTTGAAATGAGGCAACCGACGATGACTCCAATGATACCCCCAGTGACGCTGAGGAGCACGGCTTCAATCAGGAACTGTGCCAAGATGTCAATGCCACGCGCACCGACAGACATGCGCAACCCGATTTCCTTTGTTCGCTCCGTTACGCTGACATACATGATGTTCATAATGCCGATACCTCCCACGATGAGTGAGATACAAGCCACGCAGAGTAGCAGTGTGGTCATGACGTCTGCCGTAGAGTTCATCATCTCCATCATTTCCTTCTGTGAGTGGATGGTGAAGTTGTCTTCGTCAATGCCCTCGCGCAATTTGTGCGACTGGCGGAGCAGGGTGGTAAGTTCTTCAATCGCCTCTTCCGTCTTTTCCTCCGTTAGGGCTGAGGCGCTGATGCCATTGAGGTAGGTAATGGCCATGATGCGCTTCATCACCGTAGTGTAAGGAGCCAGAATCAAGTCGTCTTGGTCCATGCCGAAGGTGTTAAAACCTTTGGACTTCAATACGCCCACTACGCGGAAGGGTATCGACTTAAAGCGAATGACGCGACCGATGGGGTCTTCACCCTTTGTGAAAAGGTTGTCGGCAACGGTTTTACCGATGACGCATACTTTTGCACTCGTGCGGATATCTTCGTCCGTAAACATTTCGCCTTCCTCCACCTTGAGTTGGCGAATGTCTAAGTAACCAAGACTCACACCATACATGCTTGAGGGGGCATTGTTGTTGCCGTAGATACACTGTCCGCCTGTTGAGATGGTGGGGCTGATGGCCTTGATGAGTTTTGCCTCCGCTTCCAGCAAGTCATAGTCCTTGAGTTTCAAGGTTTCCATGGCACTCGCATCCTGACGTGCTCCGCCATGACTGCGATTCGACCCTGGTCGAATGTTAATCATGTTCGACCCCATGGAGGCAATGTTGCTCTGGATACTTTGCTTTGACCCCTCACCGATAGCAATCATAGCGATAACGGCAGCCACACCGATGATAATCCCGAGCATGGTCAGGAAAGAGCGCAACTTATTGGCAGCAATGGCGCGAAGGGCTATTTTAAAGAGATTTGTGAGATGCATAAAGGGTTAGGTTATTCTTCAACAGGGGGTAAAGCCGCCAAGGCTTCTGCTGCTGAAAGAATGTTCGTATTAAATGTGTCTTCCTTCACCTGTCCGTCGCGCAAGACAATGTTGCGTGAACTATACTGTGCGATTTCGGGATTGTGAGTTACGAAGATAATCGTGCGTCCCTGTGCATAAAGTTCTTGGAAGAGTACGAGGATTTCAAACGAGGTGCGTGTGTCCAAGTTACCTGTTGCTTCGTCAGCAAGGATAACGGCGGGGTCGTTGACCAAGGCGCGCGCTATGGCCACACGTTGCATCTGTCCGCCCGACATTTGGTTAGAGCGGTGCATCAAGCGGTTTCCCAAACCTACGGCTTCTAGCGCTTTAATAGCGCGTTCGCGACGTTCGCTTGCCGAAACGGAACTGTTGTACATCAAGGGGAGTTCTACGTTTTCAACAGCCGTGGTCTTTGCCAAGAGGTTGTAGTTTTGGAACACGAAACCGATTTTGCGGTTGCGCAATACAGCGCGCTCTCTGCGTTTCATCTTACGCACGGGGATGCCGTCAAGCAGGTATTCGCCCGATGTGGGAGTGTCAAGACACCCCAACTGGTTGAGGAGTGTGGACTTCCCACTTCCCGAGGTTCCCATGATGGTTACGAATTCCCCTTCGTGAATCTTGAACGACACACCGCGAAGCGCATGCACCACTTCCTCGCCCACGATGAAGTCGCGCTTAACGTTTTGTAATTCGATAACGGTCTTTTTCATCGTTGCTTACTTTTTCTTCTTGTTGCGGGGACCGGGCATGAAGGGACTGCGTTGTGCGCCCACCATATCTTCGTTTACAGTTGTCACGCGGTCAACGATAACGGAGTCGCCAACCTGAAGTCCGCTCTTAATTTCTGTAAGGATGCCGTTGGTTGTTCCTGTTTCTACGGGGTATGCCTTATACGTCTTACCTTCACGCTTCCACACCTTCTTCATACCTTCACAGTCTGCAATCACTTCGTCCTTGTCGATGTTTTCAGGCATGGGGGTGAAGCGCAACGCCTTTGAGGGAATTGCCAGAACGTCTGCAATCTCGAGAGTGAGAATCTTCACGTTGGCTGTGAGTCCGGGTTTCAACTTCAAGTCGGGGTTGGGCGCTGAGATAACTACTTCATAGGTCACGACGTTATTTTCAATCGCTGCTTCCTGGCGCACTTGTGTCACCTGTCCGTTGAAGAGGTCGTTGGGGAAGGCATCTACGGTAAACTCTACGCGCTGTCCTTCGCGCACACCGCCTATGTCGGCTTCGTCAACCTTGGCAATTACGCGCATGTCGGTCAAGTCTTGTGCGATGGTGAAGAGGGTGGGGGTGTTAAAACTTGCTGCTACGGTCTGACCTTCTTCAACGGCGCGTGAAAGGATAACGCCATCGATGGGCGACGTAATCGTTGCATAACCTAAGTTTGTTTGTGCCTTCTTTACGGCTTCAACGCGCATGTTGTAGGCCGACTGTGCCTGGCGCAATGCCACTTGTGCCTGTTGGAAGGCATTGTCGCTGATGTCGCCCTGCTTGTGGAGCGTTTCTTGACGTTCGTAGTACCACTTCTGGTAGTTCAGGTCGCTCTCAGCACTCTTCAGGTTGCTCGTAGCGCTCGCCAGTTCGCTCTCCAAATTAGTCTTGTCGAGAATGGCAATCACTTGTCCGCGCTTCACCACGTCGTTGTAGTCCACAAGAATCTGATTGATGATACCCGAAACCTGCGTACCCACTTCGACAGACGTAACGGGTTCGATGGTTCCCGTAGCCGTAATGCTACTGCTGATAGTTGAAACTTCTGCAGTCGCCATTTCGCAATAAGCAGGCGCCACGTCGTTGCCCTTGTCCGAGCACAGGTAGAAAATGCCTCCTCCCACAGCAACGAGCACGGCGAGAGTAGTTATTTTATTTTTTGTAGTTGAAAAGAATTTAGACATGATTGTGAGGTTATGGGGTTCTGAGGTTCTGAGGTTCTGAAGTTCTGATGTTCTGAGGTTATTGGGATATTTCATCCTGCCTCGTCCTTAAAACTTGATGTTAGATTTCTAATTTGTTGCCCATGTAGAAGCGGAGCAGTGCTTGATTGAGCAGTGCGGTGTACTTATCCTGCAGCAAACTTTGTTTTGCCTGAAGGAAGCGTCCGCGACTGTCAAGCAGGTCGGTAATGTCCTTCTGTCCCTGTTGGAATTGGCGCTGGGTGTTTTCATAACTGAGTTCCAGACTCGCCACATTGTCCTTTGCTGCCACATACTTCTGTTGGTTGGTCGTGGCGTTGAGCCAATAGGTTTCTACGGTGTTGTAGAGTGACTTTTGTGCGTCAATATAGTCATACTCCGCCGTGAGTTGCGAAATCTTTGCGCGTTCCACGTTGCTCTTCACGCGGCGGTTGTCATAGATGGGGATTTGCAGATTGAGGCCAATGCTCATGTTGAAGTTGTATTTCAATTGCTGACTCCACGTGCGTGTTGACCCTGAAATATGACTGTCGCCAAGACTACCGTTCAGACTCACCGTGGGCCAATACGCACCCTTCGCCTTACTGAGCGAGAGGTCTGCCTGTTCCTTGGTGAGCAGACTGCGGCGGATTTCTGGACGGTTGGTTAACGCTGCGCTATAAACATCCTGAGTGGTGGGCAACAACGCCATGATCAACGTTTCCGTGGGGACTATCGTAGCAACAGAAATATGCTCCGTAGGTCCAAGTTCGAGGAGTTGCTTCAGCGCGAGTTCCGCACTGCTGATTTGTGATGCCACATTGACAATGTCGTAGCGTCCCTGACTCACTTGCGCTTGGAGTTGTGCGAGGTCGGAACGCGAAATCTGTCCATTTGCCAACATGCGTTCACCGCGAGCATAAACCAGGGAGTCGTGTTGAAGCAATTCCTGATTTACCTTGAGCGCCTCTTTCATGTAAAGAATCTGAACGTAAAGGTTGGCAATTTGCTCCTGAATGGAGTTGGCCTGAATCTCAAAGTCCTGCTCAGCTAGCTGCTTGCTCTTTTCGCTCGACTCCACATTGAGCATATTCTGACGACCGTTCCAGAGGGTCCAACTCGCACTCACGCCATACGACCCGCTCCAAGTGGCCTTGTCTGCCGCAGCTTCAGCGATGCCTCCGTTTACGAAACTCGTTGCCGACTCCTGAAAGGGGCGGTATTGCACGTTTTGCGACACATTCGCATGGAGCGAGGGCAACAATCCCGCCTTGGCTTCCTTAATGCCCACCTCGGCTGAGGCTGTGGTTAATTGGCTCTTGCGCAGTTTAATGTTATGCTCCATGGCGTGATCGATGCACTCTTGAAGCGTCCAAATGCGCTCTTGTGCACTCACGGCGGTGACCACGCCAAGGGCAACCGCACACACAAAGGATCTGTTCATCGTTTCTTATTGCTATTTTTTATGCGTTACATGAAAATTCATACGCCTGCAAAATTACAAATTAAATAAAAACACCCCGCAGCAGTCTTCCCTTTTTATAGGATGCATTCGACGAACGCACGTTATTTGTCGGTAAATCGGAGTGCTCCCCGCTCCTTTGCGTGAGCGCAAAAGCATATTTGTGATACAACCCCCAATGCAAGAACCCCACAGACATGCGTCGGGAGCAAAAACGCGTCCCGATAAACTTTCCCGCCATCTGTCGGCGGGCGAATGAAAATTCCAAAAACCTCCTGCCATTTGTCAGCATCGAAACTAACGTCCATTATTTCCTCCCACCGTTTGTCAGCATCGAAACGAACACCCATTCTGCCGTCCCGTCATTTGTCAGCGCCAAAACGAACTTTTTTCTACCTTCCCGCCATTTGTCGGCACGGAATTTAAAGATGCAGCACCCTCCCGATAGTTGTCAGCGTTCGAATGTGATTCGAATTGCATTATAATGTCGTTCGAATAGGGGTAGCGTGATTCAGAACACCCTCCTTTAACTTTTAAGCGATATAACTCACGTCAGTCATAAACCGTTGTTGCACATCTCAGGATTTAGGAATGTTCCAAATAGGGGTGGTAACTTCAGCATATATATAAATGAGTGTAAAATGATTCTTAGAGAAATTGATGTATTTTATATGTTATTTTGCTATGTCATAGTTTGCAATCGGGGGGGTAGTGGCGCGAGTTTTCTAATAATTACAGTTGAAATCCTCAAAAGATGCTGCATTTGTTCAGTTTGATAGAGTGGAACAATGTAATTTTGGCACGCATAATTAACAATATTTAATTTTATAAATAATAATCATGAATCTAAAACAGCTTCAGAGAGGCGCATTAAGTCTTCTCTTGTGTCTTTCGGGCACATCGTTGTGGGCACAGAGTGTAATTTTTCCACAGGCGCAGCAACCCGGAACGGCAGTGGTGAGCGTAGCGGATAATACCTACACGCTCAAGAATGATTTGTTTACTGTCAACTTTGTGAAGGGCGACGGAACCTTGAAGTTTGGCGGTTGCGAAAAACTCGGTTTGTTGGCTGGTACGGAAATCTTCAAGGTAGAACTCCGTGATGGCACAGAGATCCCTGCTTCGCAGTTTACTATGGGTGATGTAGTGACAGAAACACTCACAGGTGATCCCAAGGCTGCGAAGGGCGCAAAGCGCTTGCCCGGTCAGCAGATTAAGGCCATCTTTACGCATGATAATGGTCTTCAGTTGGAGTGGCGTGCAGTGCTTCGTGATGGTTCTCACTACCTCCGCACAGAACTTGATATTAAGAACAATGGCACGGAAGACCTTGCGATGAACAGCATCACCCCCATGATGTACACAGTTCAGAACGTAGATGGTGAGAAGGCTCCCGCTGTCGTAGGTAACACCCGCGGTGCGGTAATCGCCAGCGACAAGATCTTTGCAGGTCTTGAAACTCCAATGGGGATTCAGACTTCAGGTGCAACGACCGACCTTGAAACTTTCGTGTTCCAGGCATGGGACGGTGAAGGTTCATGGGGTTGGAATCTTGATACTGAAGACATTCCTGCTGGAATTCAAGCCTTGAGTCAATATGTTGCCAGTACTGTAAAGGCTTCTCGCGGTTATCTCGTGTTTAGCGAAACGGGCGAACAGACCGTTACGTTCCAGTACACGGAGGGCAGCAATCGTTTGCAGATAATAGGCGTTGACCTTGTGGGTCTTGATGGAAATGTTGTCTCGTCCGATTATCACTTTGGTTTTACGGGTGGAGCGAAGGACAAGAATGTTTATACGGTTAACGTTCCCAAGGTCGGAGCATACATGGTGCGCCTCTTCGTTACGAACCAGGGAAGCGGCGAAGGTTATGCCAGCAAGGGTACTATTACTTACAGCTGCAAGGTGAAACAACCCGAATTGGTGTACGACCTTGCGTCAACTGCAACGCCTTATTTGACTCCCGAGGTTCAGGCAACGGCTAAACCCATCGTAATCACTCCCGAGGAAGGCAGCCTTACGCCAACACAAGCGAAACAGACGCAGTGGACTTCAGGACTCAGCCAGTTTACAGACTGGACAGAGGCTTTGCCCGAGGGAATGAGTACGCCAACGGCTTCGGCTATTTATCTCGATAAGCACTATACAATTGAGGCTGGTAGTTTGAGCGTAACGTTTGACTATACAGGCGGAGACCATGGCTTGAACATGCTTGGTGTGCAGCTCATCGATGCACAAGGAGTGGTTAGCACTGATTACCACGTGGGCTTTACGGGTGGTAGCGATAGAAATAATGTTTACGCATTGGTTGCTCCAAAGTCGGGTGATTACATTGTGCGTATGTTTGTTGACCGCAAGTCAGACGGCGTCCAAGGTAATGGTAACATTGATTTCGCGCTGACTGCGTTTGCCAACAAGGTTACGACTGCTGCCGGAGCAACAGATACTTGGACTTCTGCTTGGACCGGATTTGCTAATTGGGCCGGAACGATTCCTGCCGGTACTGCGGCAACGGGTACTGCTAAGTTTATCGATAAGCAATACCATATCGAAGTAGGTAAGTTGAACTTGCTCTTTGACTATACAGGTGGTAACCACGGATTTTACATGTTGGGCGTGCAGCTGATTGACCACAACAACAATGTTGTAACGCAGGAATTTAAGAATGGATTTACGGGTTCAAGCAGCACGGTTACATACAGCGTGAATGTTATTAAGGAAGGTTACTATACAGTGCGCTACATCGCAGATTATCGCGATGGTGGTACGGATACCAACGGTAACATCACACTCTCACTCACAGAGGTGAAGTCTCTCGGCAATCTTCGCGAAGATGAAATCATTTCTCACACTTGGGTACCTGCCGATTGGAAAACAATCGCAGCAAACGAAGTGCCCAATCGCGTGAATGAAACTGGTTGTACAGATGAGAATGCGCGTGTATTTGAACAGCAGATTACAATCACAACTGCAGGTCAATTCTCTGTAGAATTTGATTATCAAAGTGGTTCAAACAAATTGATTCTTGCAGGGGTAGACCTCGTTGATGCCCTTGGTAATATTGTAGTGAATGATTACCATGCAGGTGAAACGGGTAATGCAGATGTTAAGAATATCTACAAGTTTTACGTGACCGTTCCTGGTACTTACACACTTCGTTATTTCGCCAATAACATTGAATCAATCAATTCTTCAGGTGAAGTACGTATCAAATTAGCGGTTGATTATACGCTCCACCTCGTTGCTTCTGAAACAACTCCCATCGAGGGCAAGTGGAGTCGCATTACGACTTTGAAGGCCGGTGAAACATGGGATGTGGCAAGCGTTGTCGGCATGATTGCTCCCGGTCAGGCACGTCGCTCTTTCTTGGCTTACTCTGAACGCGAACGTGCAGTGCCTTGGCGTGCTGCTCCTACTTACGTGTCATGGTATGAATTGAACATCAACCATAACAACGCAGCTCCTGGTTCTGAACACGAGAATTCGCAGGAATCAGAATACGTAGATATCGTGCAGGCGTGGAAGGAACAACTTTACGACAAGTATGGTGAAGCGCCTTACGCATTTGTTTGGGATGATGGTTGGGATAAGTATGGCGAATGGCAGTTCCACTCTGGTTTGCCCAACGGATTTACGCCAATTGACAACATTGGTCGTCAGATGGGTGCAGGTCAAGGTGCATGGCTCGGTCCTGTTGGTGGTTATGGCACATCAGGAGGTTATCGCCGTGCATATTGGAACAGCACTAAGACTGGCGGTATGCAACTCTCTAATCCTCTTTACTACGATGTGTTTGTTAAGGCAGTTACCAACTTGCTTTACGATTATGGCTACGATTTCCGCTTCTTTAAGTTCGATGGTATTTCAGGTCAGTTCGCTTCTGTAGGTCCCGATGCTGGTGCCGTTGGTCAGGAAAATGCGGAAGCAATTATTTTGGCAGAAAAGGTGCTCCGTAGCATTAAGGCGGACGTATTCCTCAATACATCAGTAGGTACTTGGGCTTCACCTTTCTGGTTCCAGTTTACCGATGCTGTATGGCGTCAGGAAATGGACTATGGTACAGCAGGTAACAATAGTGTAGACCGTGAAAACTGGATTACTTATCGTGACCGCCTTGTTTATCAGAACTTCGTGCAGAATTCACCCCTCTGTCCCATCAATACGTTGATGACTCACGGATTTATCCTTACGGGTAATCCCGATAATCCGAATGACGGTGGTCGTGGTGGTTGGACTGCGTCAAGAAATATTGACTATAAGCATGTGCTCAACGAACTCCGTTGTGCTTTCGCTTGCGGTTCGGGAATGGTAGAACTCTACAACGATGTGGACCTTACCAACCTTATCAATGGCGGTGCACTTTGGAAGGACATCGCAGATTGTATGAAGTGGCAGCGTAAGAATGCAGACGTGCTCCCCGACATTCACTGGGTAGGCGGTAATCCCTGGACTGGTGCAAAGGCTGAAATCTATGGTTGGGCAGCATGGAACGCAAAGAACGCAGTACTCACGCTCCGTAATGGTGCGAATGGTGAACAGTCATATACTTTCACACTCCGTGAGGCGCTTGATATTCCTGCTTATGTGAATACAACCATCACACTGACAAAGGCATTTGCTGATCAGGCAAATCTTTCAGGTTTGACAGAAGGCACTGCAATCGATATTGACACGGAACTTACTGTAACACTTCTTGGTTCTTCTGTATATGTATTCGATGGTGTTGACGGTGCGTTGGAAACAGTAACTCCCGAAGCAATTACACTTCCCGTAAGCAAGTACGGCATTGCTACATTCAGCGCTGCGCACGAAACCGTAATTCCTGAAGGTGTTAAGGTTTACGTGACAACTGAAACTCCTGATGTTCCTAAAGCGGAAGGCGAACTTGGCGAAATCGTCATGACGCAACTTGAAGGCGTTGTTCCTGCAAATACGGGTGTTGTAGTTCTTGCAAAGGAAGGACAATACGACTTTGTTGCGAATAACGGTACGACTGCGGCGGTTGATGGCAACCTCCTTAAGGGATATGCTGACCGTGCTGAGTACGATGTGGTTGTTAAGCCTGCAGATGCCACAAACTATGTGCTCACCGTGATGGATGACGTCGCAGCCTTCTATAAAAAGGACAACCACTTCAAGGTTTACCGCAACCGTGCATATTTGAGCGTTCCTACAGCAACAGCAACGAAGGGCTTCCGCATGGTGTTCGAAAACAATGACGGCACTACTGAAATCTCTGACGTTGTGCTTGGCATTTCAGGTAAGCAAGCGGTGTTCGATCTTCAGGGTCGCCGCGTGCAGACTCCCAACAAGGGTGTGTACATTGTCAATGGCAAGAAGGTGGTGTATTAATCAATCGTATAATTTAGACTTAATAATACAATGAATATGAAAAAACAATATGAGGCACCCCTCACACATGCCATTAAGATGGATGCTGCCGAGATGCTTGCTGCCTCTCAGGTTAAAATTTCAGATAAAGTCACTGAAGACGATGCGATAATGACGCAAAAAGGAGATAATCCTTGGCAATATACGTGGGAGTAATCTTGTTTCCCACTAATTAAACGCAAATAGCGACTGTCTCACCACGGGGCAGTCGCTGTTGGTTCTTATAGATTCAGGTGGAGTTGTACTTCTGTTTTTGACGCGATGTCATTTTTGAACCGTCTGGGGGGGATCTGATTTGCGTGAGACGAAATGGGAAAAATCTGGAGCACCGCAAATTTTCGGGGCGCCAGAGGTTTTACAAATGGTATTTCATGATTCGTTTTTCCGTTATGGTAGGAGTGACTGACTCGTGGTGCACGTGGTGGGGTTTCGAAAATCATGAAGTCAATTGGAGCACGCAGAGTTCTGCTTGACTAACGCAAAAAAGGTTGCAACCGTGTGGTCGCAACCTTTTTGAATTTCTAAAGTGGTGGGCACTATCCGCAGTGGAAATACTTGTGAACGAGTTTCAGCATTTCTTCCTGGTTGTCGCCAATGTCGGCACGGAGGGTGCGGTCGGCATAACTGCGGAGGCGCGAGATGATGCCGTCAATCATGGCAGGACTGAAGACATTGTGCTTTTCAAACACGGCGCGCGCTGCTTCGAGGCAGTCGGCAGAGGCTTCGCAACTGTCGGGGAGTTGGGCGAGGTTCTTGAGCTGGTCTTCGTTTTCCTTGCGGTGGATGTTGACATTCACGTAGGTGCGCTCTGCCACTTCAAGCGCATTGTCGAGTTCGAAACCGTGGCGACATGCTACGGCAAGCCCTGCGATGAGTTGGTAAATATCTGCCGAACCGTCGGGGGAGCGCATTTCTACGGTTTGCTTCTGCGTTGTGTCGTAGTTGCTCACGGGTTCCAAGGGATTTGCTATGCGACACATGTCGCTCTTTGCTGCCCAACCGAGGGGAACGCGCACGAGCACGGAGCGGTTGCGGTCGCCCCAACATACGTTTGTGGGTGCTTCCTGATGAGGCACGAGGCGGAAGTAAGATGTGGGGTTCGTGTTGCCGAAAGCAGTGATGGCTGCTGCGAGTTCCATCATGCCGGCAATGGCCTTGCGTGCTGTTGCTGAGAGCACACCGCCGTCGAGCATCTGATTTTGTCCGTCTTTCACGATGCGCATGTGAACGTGGAGACCCGAACCTGCCTTACCGGCTGTAATCTTGGGCGCGAAGGTGATGTCGTAACCATACTTATACGCGAGGTTGCGGATGATCCACTTTGCAATCATGAGTTGGTCTGCCGCATCGTTGGCATTGACGGGGAGGAACTCAATTTCGTTTTGCTCATAAATCATGCCATCGATGGTGAAGTTGCCCACTTCAGAGTGACCGTATTTAATCTGTCCGCCAGCCTGAGCGATGTAGGCCATGCACTGGGTGCGGAATTCGTTGAACTTCGCATAGGGTGCAGATTCGTGATACCCCTTCTGGTCGGTAGCGGGGAACATTTCGTCGTCGGGAGCAATGACGTAGTATTCCAATTCGCCCATAGCCTGGAATTCCATGCCCGTTACGTCGTTGAAGGCCTTGCATGCCTTGCGGAGCGTGTGTTCGGGCGAACTTTCGAGGGGTTCGCCATCCTTGTTGAAGAATGAGCAGAGCATGGCGAGCGTGGGAAGTTCTGCGAAGGGATCAACAAACGCTGTGCAGAAGCGGGGGAGCACATAAAGGTCGCTGCTGCCTGCTTCGATGAAGGGGAAGAGACTACTGCCGTCAACGCGTTCGCCACAAGTGAGGATAGCGTCGAGATATTCGGCATTGTTGATGACGAAGTTGAGTGTCTTGAGGCGACCATCGGCAGCGGGATACATGAAGTTAACCATGCGAATGCCGTTTTCTTCGATAAAGCGCACGATGTCGGCCTTCGTAAATTCCTTACAGGGCTTACCCAAATAAGCAACTACGGTGTTGGGATTCATTTTGAGGGTAGACATAATATTAACGATTAACGATTAACGATGAGAGTTGAACGAAGTCTAGAGTACAGAGTTCAGAGTACAGAGAACAACTGCTGGAGAACGTTGAACGATTAACGAGGAACGATTAAGGTTGAGAGATGAACGATGAGGGTTGAAAGATTAACGTTGAGAGATGAAAGTTGAAAGTTGAGAGGGGAGAGATGAGAGTTGAGAGATGCACTCCGCATGGCAGTTGTACTCTGTGCTCTGTACTCTAATCTCTCTACTCTGTCAGTTGTACTCTACCCTACAGTGTATTTTGCTTGAGTTTTTCCACGAACTCATCGATGCGTCGGAGTTCGCGAGGAATCTTGATGTTCTGCGGACAGTGTTTGTTACACTTGCCACAACTTATACAGTGGTCGGCTTGGCGCAGTTTCTCCACAGCACGGTCATACCCCACCAGGAAGGCACGGCGCGCCTGCTTGTAATTTGCATCCTGACGACTCTCACTCACATTTCCCTCGTTTACGCACTTGTTGTAATACTCAAATATTGTGGGAATGTCAATGCCGTAAGGACAGGGCATGCAATACGCACAGTAGTTACAGGGAATTGTGGGATAATGCTCCATGAGCGCAGCAGCGTGGAAGAGGAATTCGTTTTCTTCCTCCGTCAGCGGTTGCAGTGGGGCAAACGAACGGATGTTGTCCTCCAAATGTTCCTTATAGGTCATTCCGCTCAACACGGTCATCACACCCTTGGGCGAACCTGCAAATCGGAAGGCCCACGAAGCCACACTGCGTTCGGGGTCTCTCTGTTTCAAGAGGGCAACCACATGATCTGGCACCTTTGAGAGGCGTCCCCCGAGGAGGGGTTCCATAATCTGAACGGGGATGTTGCGCTTTTCCAATTCCTCGTACAGGTATTTCGCACCGATACCGCTTCCCTTAGCGATATGCCAGTCTACGTAGTTCATCTGTATGAGCACGAAGTCCCAGTGATACTGATCGTGAAGGGCGAGCATCTCGTCAAACACCTCCTTCGAACCGTGGAACGACCAACCTAAATGGCGAATGCGACCAGCTTTGCGCTCTTCCACCAAGAAGTCGAGCATGCCATTATCCACATAGCGACGGCGGAAAGCGTCCATGCCGCCACCACCAATGGAGTGGAGCAAATAATAGTCGATATAATCCACCTGCAGATCCTTAAACGACTGATGATACATCGCCAAGGAGTTTTCACGCGAATAATCCGAGAAGTTTGACAACTTCGTAGAGACATAAAACGACTCACGAGGATGGCGCTTCAGGGCATTGCCCGTAGCCTTTTCAGACCACCCCTGAACATAAACGGGCGAGGTGTCAAAGTAATTCACACCATGCGCCATGGCGTAATCTACGAGTTCGTTCACCGCGTCTTGGTCAATCATATTGCCCTCACCGTTAGGGTTGGGAATCGTTGGCCAACGCATACATCCGTAACCCAAGAGCGAGGGGCGATCATTGCCCAATCCGGGAAACGTTCGGCACGTCATCTTGTCCGTCGGAACGGGACCCAATTCTTTACTCGTGAGTGCGGCATCCTGCTTGGGCGCACAACTATACAATCCGGCAGTCGTTGCCGAAGTTATACCTACTATTTTAAGAAATTCACGTCTGTCCATTTTGGAGAAATGAGAAAGGAAAAAGGAGAAAGGAGAGATCACCATGCGGCGCCGGTGCTTACCTCTGAACTTTCTTGTCTGCTTGTAACACTAATCTTGTTTACTCTAAAAAAATCACATCACCTTCTGTGTGTCCAATCCCTCTACAACGATAGCGCTGAAGGGACGTGAGGGACACAGATTTTCGCAAGCGCCACAACCGATGCAACGCTCCGTATTGATGGCAGGGATTTTCACACTCTTGTCATCGCCTTCCACTGAAGGAATCATCTGAATGGCTCCTGTGGGACAATGACGGGCACAGTTGCCACAACTTACACCTTCCGTCAGCGGCAAGCAGTTTTTCTTAATCCACACGGCGCGACCTATTTGCCGTGAAGACTTTTCTTCGCGTGTCAAGGCCACAAGTGCTCCCGTGGGACATACGTTTGAACAACTCGTACACTCTGGGCGACAATAACCACGCTCGTAGCTCACCTCGGGTTGCATGAAGCGTTCGAGCGAATCAGAGGGACGCAACACTTGGTTGGGACATGCCGAAATGCAGAGTTGACACGCCGTGCAGGCTTTCGTGAAATGGCGAATATCTTTGGCGCCTGGAGGCAGAATCGTTGTCTTACGTTCAGGTGCTACCTTATCTTCAATCACGGCAAGTCCGCCATCCACCTTTTTCTTCTGCGCACTGACCGCAGTTGTCGCCGCTAAAGTGACAGCGCCTGTTAAGAACGCACGACGCGATGCCGACTCTGGCGAATGCTCTGTTGGCGTAACGGGTTGCTGCGTCACCGACTTTCCAGCAACATAGCGAATCGCGCCACGTTTACATTTGCCGATACAGTCCATACACATCACGCAGCGAGAATAGTCAATCGTGTGCGTCTTGCTGTCTATGCACGCCCCCTTGCAGTTCTTCTCACAAAGGCGACAACCGTTACATTTGCTGGTGTCAATCACGGGGCGGAACATGAATTTCTTGGAAATCAGGGCGACACCTCCGAGCAACGTTCCAACAGGGCAAATCGTATTGCAGTACGTGCGACCGCCGCGCCAAGCAAAAAGCGCTACAATAAGGAGCGTTGCCACAGCAATTCCTACCGACCACAGACTGCGCATCCACACTTCTGTTTCGTAAAAGGCATAACTCTCTGAGCGTTCTGCAACATAAGCAAGCACGTTGTTGCCCCATTGCCAAACGGGCGCCAACAGGTTCGTCGCGATACGTCCAAAGGCGCTATAAGGTTCGAGAAGCGACGCCACAAAGTGAACACCGGGCAACGCAACAAACAACGCGAGCAAGAACACGAGCAAGAAACTCAAACGCGTGCGCCAACGATTGGGCGAATAGGTATAGCGATTCTTCTTCGCCTTTTTTCCCAACCATGCTATTACGTCTTGCAATATGCCCAACGGACAAATTACGGAGCAATACACACGACCGAACAAGAGAGTCAAAACTACCAACAGCGCCAAGACTACAAAAGCACCCGAAAGCAAAGCGGGCACCAACTGAATTTTGGCCAACCAACCAAGATAGGCGTGCAACGTTCCTGTAAAATCGAGGAACAACAACGTGATGAGCAGCAAGGAAATCCCAGCAAGCACAATTCTAATTTTACGCAACATAAGATATGATTAGGTGTATAGTTAGGAGTGGCAAAGTTAATTTTCTTTTTGAAAACTTGGAACATCATGCACAAAAATTGTCCGACAAATCCCTATATCCAAGAATTTCTATACTTTTGCACAGAGCGGAGGCAGAGCACAGAGTACAGAGTACAACTGACAGAGTACAGAGTACAACTGACAGAGTACAGAG
>CALCHM010000175.1 GCA_937901345.1 uncultured Prevotella sp.
GGTAGTTGTCACCCCAAGTACTCATACTGTTGTAGAGTGAAGTTTCAGTGAGCACACTCCAACCGTGACCCTGATTGTAACGCTTACCAACTTCCTTCCAACCTGTACTTTGTGCACCGCGGATAATGAAGTTCACGAAGGGTTTGTGGAGATCAGAAAGGTTCGTAATTTCTGTGGGCCAATAGTTCATCTGGATGTTGATGTTCGTATGAACGTCAGAGTTCCAAGGAGAGTCTGTACCACGGTCGTTCCAAATACCCTGAAGGTTGTTAGGAGCAGCGATGGGTTGACGGTTAGAACTGATAGCGAGGTAACGACCGAAGTGGAAGTAGAGTTGTTCCAAGAAGAGGTGGTCGTTAGCTGTGCTGTTCGCACCACTATTGTTGGGATAATACTTGTCAATAAGCGTCTTGGTGTCAACTGTAGGCGTTGTAAGACCAAGGTCGAATGTCATGCGCTTAGTGATAGCGTTGAAGTCAGTGATGTGATCTGCTTCAATCGCTTCGTAACCCTTGGCAATAGCAGCTTCAATAGCAGTCTTTGCCTTAGCATTTACGTCAGCTGCTGTTTCTGAAGTGAAGTAGTTGTTCAAAACTTCCATGTCGCCATTGAAGTTCGTCGCACCCTTCAAGTAGAACGTAATTTCAGTAGCATTTTCAACCTTGATGCCAGCAGCTGTTGTAGTAACTGTAGCACCTTCGTTAGCAACGACATGGAGACGTGCAGCGTGGCTTACAGTCATCTTACCTGTGAAGTAAGCAGTACCGTTTTCGTAAGTAACGTCAGAAGCACCGATACTCTGTCCGGGCTTGAGCTTGAAGATGAGGTTCATCTTGTCATCACCTTCTGCCTTGTACTGAGCTGCAATAACTTGGTCGGGAGCAGAAGAGAGGTACTTGCGAGTGAACTTGCTGCCGTTCGCATTCTTAAATTCTACGCCAGAAATACCATCTTCAATGTCGAGGTAGCGTACGTAGTCGGTAACACCATTCCAAATCGCTTCGTCCTTGTTTTCAACGATTACAGAACCGAAGTTCATGAATGTACGGTTACCACCGCCTGCACCTACAGTATTTGCGGGACCGCTCCAAAGCGTCTTTTCATTGAACTGAATTTCTTCGTTGTGGATACCACCGAAAATCATTGCGCCCAATTCACCGTTACCGATGGGGAGTGCGTATTCCATCCAGGGGTAACTTACACCAGTCGCTTCAGCAGAAGTAGTGTACCAAAGTGTGTTGGGGTTCTTGGGAACGAAAGTAGAAACACCTGTGACGTCGCTTACTTCGTAGAAATATTCATCGGGATATTGTGTGAAGTCCACTTCCTTGATGAAGAACTTACTACCCTGGTCACCAGTTACGCTACCAGTGTTCCAAAGCGCCAAGAAATCACCGCGCTTGTTCCACCACTTGGTTGTACCAGCAATCTTAATATAAGAGGGATCTGAACTACCGAGGTTGAAAGTACCAGTAAACTTAGTGCTGTGTGTAGTAGACTTAGGATCAACCATAGAAGTGCGCGCATTCGCTTCATCACCTGTAATACCGAGCACCTTAGAGAGACCTGTTGAATAGTTGTAAACTTGATAGTTATTACCTGTCTTCACAAATGCCCAAATACCGCGGTTGTCGCTGGGTTCTGTTGCATTGGTGAGCGTCATAGCGTTGCCATTCAAATAGGCAGGGTTAATGCTTACATAACCACCGTGACCACCTTGAATAGTGTAGAACTTAGTGCCTTCGTCGAAGTAACTTACGTAAACGTTCATACCATTCACGGTGATAATCGCCATCTTGCCCGCAACAGCAAGCGCTTGGAACGCTGCCATCTTAAGAACTTCAGTAGTTTCAATGGTTGCTTCGTTCTTATATTCCTGACCGTTGTAACTTACACCCGCACCTGCGTCATCCGTACCGAGAACGGTGATAACGTAAGTCTTTTCCATGGGAATTGCTTCCTCAATGCTGAAGCAGTTACCGGGGTCGGTCGTAGTCCAAGAGTTTACCAAAATACCTTCGTTGGTTTGGTTCTTCTCTTGTGAGTTCATTCCGTTATCACCTAGGCACATCTTCCAAGGATACGAAGCATTATCAACCTTAGTAATGTTGAGCACAGTCTTAGCAGCGTCTTCCATATTACCATTTGCGCCAACATACTTCTGTGCACCTACGCTGAAGAGGTAAAGGTTGTTGCCGTTCTTGATAATCTGGAATTGCTGCATGGGGTCAGCCAAGTCTTCCTTGACATTGCCTACAGTCTTACCTGAACTAGAACTGAGTTTGCCTGCGTTTGCTTCAGAGTAAAGCAAGAACGCACGTTCACTCTTGATGAAATAGACCTTGTCATTGCTGAGTTGCGAAAGGTCTGTCACTTTGTCTGCCCAAACCTGTGCCGTTGCACAAAGCAGAGAGACAAGCATGAATAAAAATCTTTTCATAAGATAAGGATTTAAAATGATTGTAAAATGTTGGCAATATTAGGAAATTTGACCAGAAAATCGCGAAAAAAGGTCGCGAATGCTATGTCTACGAATTCCGAGCAAAAGTACACATTTCTATCCACCTTTACAAATTATTGCTCCCTAATTCGTTACTGCCATGTGAATTACTGCGTCATTGCAGCGGACTGCTGTAGCACTTCTCGTTTTTATTGCTACCTTTGCATCAAGGTGTATCTAACCTATGAAAAACTAGTGGAAAGTTCGTTTACGTTTGTTATAAGTTTAAACCACTTTCGTTTTTTCATTTCTCAGTTCGACCAATTCGGATAATCTCTCATACGCTAAACGTTAAAATAAACCATAAAATACAATGAAACATTTTTCGCTTAAACAAATCCTAACGTTTTTTGCTCTTTGGGGTGTCGTTGTAGGAACAGCACAACCTACTACTACTGTGAGCATCATCCCTCAACCTGCACATTTAGTGCAACATGAAGGTGTGTATCAATTACCAGAAAAGTTGACCATTGCTTATGATGCAACGTTAAAAGCACAGGCTGAATATTTGCAGGAACTTTTGGCACAATCTACAGGTCGCATTGCCGTGATGAAGGAAGGCAAGAAGAAGGGTGACATCGTTTTGCTTGTTGATGCGCAAGCGCAAAAGGCTGAAGGTTATGCGCTTTCTGTAACACCTAAATATGTGAAGATTACAGCTGCAGATCCTTCAGGTGCGTTTTATGGCATTCAGTCACTGCTTCAGTTATTCCCTGCTGAAATCTATAGTCAAAAGTGGCAACGCATGACAGCATGGACAGCACCTTGTGTGGAGGTTCAAGATGCTCCTGAGCGTCCATGGCGCGGAATGATGCTTGACGTAGCGCGCTATTTCTACGACAAGGAGTTTGTGAAGAAATACATTGACATGATGGCGATGTATAAAATGAACAAATTGCAGTTCCACCTCATTGATGACTCTGGTTGGCGCCTCGAAATCAAGAAGTATCCACGTTTAACAGAAGTTGGCGCTTGGGCAGGGCCCAATGAAAAGCGTCTTGGCGGATTCTATACGCAAGATGATATTCGCGAAATGGTGGCTTATGCGAAAGTGCGAGGTGTGGAGTTGGTTCCTGAAATTGAATTCCCTGCGCATATTCTTTCTGCTGTAGTGGCCTATCCTTGGTTGAGTTGTACAGGTGTGCAACATGAGGTACCGACCCAACACTTCATCAGTCGTGATCTTCTTTGTGCAGGTAAGGAAACGTCTATCCAATTCCTTCAAGACGTATTGGAAGAAACTGCCGAACTCTTCCCTTCTTCATATATTAATATTGGTGGCGATGAGGCGGTTTACAAACGTTATGAAACGTGTCCGGATTGTCAAGCACTTATGAAACGTGAAGGATTGACAAAGGTTTCTGAACTTCAGGGCTATCTTACAAACGTGGTGGCGCAGATGATGAAGAAAAAGCATCGCACCCTTATCGGTTGGGAAGAAATCATTATGCGTGGCAAGGTGAACGAACCTGTCGTGGCACTCATTTGGCACAATGTGGCAGACTCTATTCATGCCACTAAGACAGGACATAAGGCGATTCTTACACCCTGTACGCATATGTATCTTGACTTTCCCGAAGCGAAAATTCCAGGTGAAGTCCAAGCAGCAACGTGGATGCCTCCCGTATCGTTAGAAAAATGTTACTCTATGCCTGTAAACGATTATTCGGAAAATTCAACCGTACTTGGGGTGCAGGGATGTTACTGGAGCGACCAGTTTATTCATGGTCAAGCACTTCAAGAAATCGCATACCTCAATGAAAACCGTTCGGAGAATTATGCAGAATATCTAACTTTCCCCCGACTTCTTGCCGTGAGTGAAGTGGGATGGAGTAAGCAAAGTCAACGCAACTTTGAAAATTTCCGACTCCGTTTGAGTGACCACTTTAATCGCCTCGATCATAAGGGATGTCATTACCGTCTTCCTGTTCCTCGTATTGTAAAGGAGGAAAAAACGACAGACGGAAACACAACATTTACCCTTGTATGCGACGTCCCAGGTGCGGATATTCGATATACTACTGACGGCAGTTATCCCACAGTCCACTCTCCTAAATATACAACCCCCGTGACTGTTGCGAAGCGCGATGATTTCCGTGCGATCACTGTAGTTTCAGGTACGCAGTATTCACTTCCGCTATATTTTGCTCCAGACTATTCTGCCTATAAGGCATATGGAGATTATGTCTTTGGTTGGGAACCACTTCGTGTGCAAACGAAACCATCTACTTGGCGTTTTGAGGTAACCGGAAAAATTTCTGGAAATGCTACTTACGAGTTGGCGGTGATTCCAACACGTGGTGACCACCCCGTACGTTTGGGAACCTTAAAACTATGGAAGCGCAACGAACTCATGGCTGAGGTTGTGGCAGATGAAATGCGCAAAGTGGGAGATGGCCCCGCTATTTATCGTTTCAACCTCGATGCTTTTGAAGCAGGCACTCCTTTCCATATCGAAATTCAGGGATATGGACCAACGGGAAATAATACCAGCGGCATGATGTTCTTGCGTAAGGTTGAATAAACGCAATGATGGATATCAGATATACAATCACGGGAACTCTATGAATTGATACCATAAAGTTCCCGTTGTTTTGTATTTTCCAAAAAATGTATTGTTTTATAGGTATATAGGATTCTTGGTCGGTAAGTAGGAATATAATAGGGTTACCGACAAAGAATCGAAAGATTTTGCTTGCCTTTGCACAAACTTAAATGGACTTAAACTACCTTTGGTGGTTGTTATAGCAGTTATACATAAATATGAGAATCTTAATAATGCAAACTATACACCGTAATTTTTACTTATTATATTGAAGGTGCTATTGCTTGAAAAATAGTCGGTTGCCCAAAATGATCAAGGGCAACCGACTATTATAGTTAAGTCTATCTATGATGGTTATTTCTTGGATACCACATTACCATTTGTATCTATCAAGTACCAATCATAACTTTCAGGATCTTGTACCTCAAACAAATCTTTTGAGAGCATATTGATATCAGAATATAGCGCAAGAGTTAACGGTTTGCCTGTTATGCGATTCATTATACCATAACGGTTCATAACCTCATATTTGGCATAATCGGCAAAAGCATATTGAATATCTCCACACTCGTTGTAACCAATCGGGTAATTCAGATAATATGTTCCATCAAACATAAATGATTGAACTACATAACCTTCAAAGTCAACCTGCCACTTCTTGCCACCTTTAGTTAGAATAAAGCCATCAGACAACACATCTACATAACTATATTCGGCAGGATAAGTAACATTGCCTCTAGAATCAAGCACACCGTGCTTACTATTATCAGCAATGATTCTGTAACCACTTTCATGTGGTGCCCAGATTTCATCATATGTAGCTTCAACAACCCACTTTCCAGTAGTGTCAATCAAACCTAAGTCACCATCTTTATTTGTCATTCTACAATATCCATCGTGGAATAAGTAACCAAAATCCCACATGCGACATTTATCGGAATAGTCGAAATGGAATGGAATCACAACCTCGTTATTAGTATTGATAAAACCGATTTTGCCGTCTTTCATAACAGCAGCAAGACCTTCTGAGAATACCCATGCTTTGCGATAGTTGTTAGTCTCTGCATCGATCACGATTTCTCCATTCTGGATATTTATGTAGCCGCGCTTATTTGGAATGGCATATACTGTTAAAGAATCATTGATAGGACTATCTGCAACCCAATTCACTTTCGGCGTTGTATATTTGCCTGTACAGTAGTTAAATACACGAACCTTATCGTCCCGGAAACCGTGAACCTCTATATTCTTTGATAGATAATTATCTTTCCAGTACCATCTGCCATACTCGCTATCATAGTAGGCATAAGCAATAAGTGCCACAAAACCTAACGGAATCAGAATGAGAATTGTTGCAATTGAGTGGCGTACCCATTTTGAGCGTTTCTTCCACCAATTACGGATTGTACGCCAAGCAAAGCGACCAGCGACCACAAGAGCCGTAAGGATCAAGGCTACCACACCAAGCAGTGCCTGAAAAAATTGAGTCAGTCGTTTCATCGTTATTTGGTTTTTGCAAGTTCTTTGTTATTGTTTATATTGGCTGTAAGATACATTACGACACAGAGGAGCAGGAAGAGTACTACAGAGCCAGCAAGCAGTGCATAAGTCTCCATTTGAAGCAGCATATAGTTCAAAGCATAGACTACAGCTACAAATCCTCCAAGTACATAAGCACTACGGCTCTTCAAGATGGCTCGGAAATAGAACATCAAGGCACCTGTCGTCATCAAAGCGGCAATTATATACGCTATGCCAAAGATCATAAACTCGGAGAAAGCGACTAACAGCGAGTAGAACAACACGAGTGACAGACCGATAACTGCATACTGAATGGGGTTAATCTCTTTGCGAGTCAAGAACTCGACGAACAAGCCTGCAACGAAGACAAGAACGATAATGAGCATTCCATACTTTGCCGAACGCATAGACTGCTGATAAGGATTTGCAGGATCTACGAACTTGACACCCATATCATCGTAGCTCGAACTATTGAAGCTTGACACGCTCCAAGTTGCATTGAAGCCATCGTCCTTAACCTCTCTGGTATTTGGCAACATCGCCCCCTGAAAACTTGGATGGGGATAAGATGAACTTATTGATATCGTAGTATTTCCATCTCTTGAAGGATAAAAGGAGAGCGATTCTGTACCTTTCAAGTCAAAGGAAAATGCAAAATCAATGATATCGCCAGTCTTTGCACCCTTAGGGAATACGACCTCTGCAACAAACTCTTCCGACTTACGGTGAAGTTCAAATGATTGACCGCCAAAAATCAGTTGGGACGGATTGCTGAAACCCTTAATGTCAGTCACCTTGAAACGGAATTCATTATCTCTTGCAACCACTGATTTCTCAGTAATTGGCAGCTTTCCATATATCTTAACCTTAGAGTTGTAGACAATCACATCATAAATAGAGCGATGTAGCATATCGGTTACAACATCAGCCGTATAATCTACCTGTGAGCAATAGGAATCATAATTCTCCACATAAGTCTGTTTGCCACTTGGCTCAATCTTCTTGTCTACCGTTTTTGTCTCGACTACATACGACACCAAATAAGGAGCAGAAACAGTTTGAGGCATAGCATAAGAGTTTGCCACTTCCATTTTAACGGAATCCTTTGTCTGTTCACGATCTTCAATAACACCCTTGATCATTACCAACGGAATCAGCAATAGAAGTGAAATAACAGCAACGAGGCTGACTTTTATTGCTGTGCGCTTTGCATTTGAGTTTACTTTTGTTTCCATATCACTTTATTTCTACTGTATAATATTTGTCTTCATTAAGAATTTGAGACAGTCGTTTCATTATTATTTTCATTTAGTATGTTCTTTGAGCTAATATCTTTAAGCGTTCAATCTCTTGCTCATCATACTCAAGCACACCTTTCTGCCCGAAATAATCATACATTCCCCAGAGTGCATTGGCATATTTAGAGATAAGCATACCATGTGCATCAGGCTTGTAATAACATTCGAGAGCTTTTTGAATATAAGAGAAGTCTTCAGTTTCACCATATTTTTGGGCATACGATTCTCCAAGCAACAGATTAAAGAACGGATATTTATCCGCTATGCG
>CALCHM010000176.1 GCA_937901345.1 uncultured Prevotella sp.
TAATATTTAACCATTTAATAATTGAGTGACATAGTGCGGTAGCCAGTTGTACTCTGTTATCTGTACTCTGTACTCTAAACAAAATCTTATGGCAAACATTCCTGAATTCAAGTATGCTCCTATGTTCCAGCTTGGAAAGGACACTACAGAGTATTACCTCCTTACTAAGGACCACGTTAGCGTTGGCGAGTTTGAAGGTCACCCCATTCTTAAAGTGGAGGCTGAAGGTATCACTAAGATGATCAATCAGGCATTCCGCGACGTTTCATTCCTTCTTCGTCGTGCACACAACGAGCAGGTAGCTAAGATTCTTTCAGACCCCGAAGCTTCGGACAACGACAAGTATGTAGCGCTCACATTCCTCCGCAATGCTGAAGTAGCAGCGAAGGGTCTACTCCCCCTCTGTCAGGACACAGGTACAGCCATCATCCACGCTGAAAAGGGTCAGCAGGTGTGGACAGGTTTCTGCGATGAAGAAGCGATTGCAAAGGGTGTTTACAAGACTTACACGGAAGAAAACCTCCGCTACTCTCAGAACGCACCCCTCAACATGTACGACGAAGTCAACACGCGTTGCAACCTCCCCGCGCAGATTGACATCGAAGCTACGCACGGCATGGAATACGAATTCCTTTGCGTGACAAAGGGTGGCGGTTCGGCAAACAAGACGTACCTCTATCAGGAAACAAAGGCCATCTTGAACCCTGCAACACTCGTCCCCTTCCTCGTGGGTAAGATGAAGACGCTCGGAACAGCGGCTTGTCCTCCTTACCACATCGCTGTAGTTATCGGCGGTACTTCGGCCGAAAAGAACCTCCTCACGGTGAAACTCGCATCTACGAAGTTCTACGACAACCTCCCCACAACGGGCGACGAAACAGGTCGTGCCTTCCGCGACATCGAACTCGAAGAACAACTCTTGAAGGAAGCGCAGAACATTGGTCTTGGCGCACAGTTTGGTGGTAAGTACTTTGCTCACGACATCCGTGTGGTTCGTCTGCCCCGTCACGGTGCAAGTTGCCCCGTAGGTCTTGGTGTAAGCTGCTCGGCTGACCGCAACATCAAGTGTAAGATCAACAAAGACGGTATCTGGATTGAAAAGATGGACGACAATCCCGGCAACCTCATTCCCGAAGCGCTCCGTCAGGCTGGCGAAGGCGACGTGGTTCGCATCGACCTCAACCAACCCATGAGCGAGATTCTCAAGCAACTCGACAAGTATCCCGTTAGCACGCGCCTCTCACTCAACGGTACCATTATCGTGGGTCGCGACATTGCGCATGCTAAGATTAAGGAACGCCTCGACGCTGGTCTTCCCATGCCCGAATACTTGAAGAACCACCCCGTTTACTACGCTGGTCCTGCAAAGACTCCCGCTGGTATGGCTTGCGGTTCGATGGGTCCCACAACGGCAGGACGTATGGACTCTTACGTGGACCTCTTCCAGAGTCACGAAGGTTCTATGGTGATGCTCGCTAAGGGTAACCGTTCGCAGCAGGTTACAGACGCTTGTAAGAAGCACGGTGGTTTCTACCTCGGTTCTATCGGTGGTCCTGCCGCTATCCTTGCGCAGAACAACATCAAGAGCATCGAGTGTGTAGAATATCCCGAACTCGGCATGGAAGCAATTTGGAAGATTGAGGTGGAAGACTTCCCCGCATTCATCCTCGTTGACAACAAGGGTAACGACTTCTTCCAGCAAATCAAGCCCACTTGCAGTTGTAAGTAAGAACTTGAGATAGCGTACAACTGTCAGAGTACAGAGTACAACTACCATTCGGAATTCATATATACGAAACCGCTCCGCAAGGAGTTGTACGCTGTTATCTGTACTCTGCCAGTTGTACTCTGTACTCTGTTAACTGTACTCTAAAATCCTATGCTCCAATCCCTCTGTAAATTTATTTTCGAAAAGGTGCTCGGTTGGAAGAGCGTTGTTGATGTCCCCGACTTTGACAAGTGCATCATCTGCGTTGCTCCCCACACCAGTAATCTCGACCTCTTCATGGGTAAACTCTTTATTGCTTCCGTTGGTCGCAAGTCAGGGTTTGTGATGAAGAAAGAGTGGTTCGTTGGTCCGCTCGACTACATCTTCCGCAACTGGATGGGCGGCATTCCCGTCAATCGCGGCAAGGGTACGGCGCTCATCACGGAACTCGTAGAGATTGCCAAATCGAGCGAAACCTTCCGCCTGGCCCTCACTCCCGAAGGCACACGTAAGGCGAATCCCAAGTGGCACCTTGGTTTTTATGTCATCGCCTCACAGGCCAACCTCCCCATCGTGCTCATGGGTATGGACTACAAAAAGAAGGAGGTGCGCATGACCAAGTACATCATGCCCTCAAAGGACCGCAAGGCCGACCTCCGCGAAATCTATTCCTACTACGAAGGTTATCAAGGACGCCATCCTGAAAACTTTATCGTCGGAACGGTATAAGCGCAACACATTCATCTGAGAGGGTGTGTCGAAATGCAAAATTTCGGCACACCCTCTAAAGTTGTGTAAGAGTGAGTAAAATG
>CALCHM010000177.1 GCA_937901345.1 uncultured Prevotella sp.
GGTCTTGTTGGTCAAACGAGCCAACGTTTCCTTTACTTGTTTTGCTACATCTTCAGCAGTAACTTCCTGCTTAACGGGAGCAGCCTGTTTGCGGTTCTTATCCTTTTGCTTTTTACCTGCATTCTGTGCGTTCTGCTGCTGATTGTTACCGCCCTGCTGACCGTTCTTCTTTTGGCCACCCTGTTGGTTTGCTGCAGCATTTACGTCCACGCGTTCCTTACCGATACGCTGACGCTTACGCTTTTCACCGCCCTGCTGCGCACCAGCACCTTGCTTGTTGGCAGCATCATTGCGCTGTTGGCGATTCTTTTCATCGCGTTCCTTCTTACGCTCTTCCTTCGTCTTCTTCTTAGGACGTGTGTTCTGATTGAGAGAAGAAAGGTCGATAGTACCCAACACCTTGGGACCCGAAACTTCGGGTTGATTGCGAAGTTTGAAGACGCCATCTTCGTTTTCAGTGAGGAGGGCCGCAGCACGTTCTTCAACGCTGAGTTTTTCCTTCTTCACGGGTTGAGTTTCTGTTTTTTCTTCAACGACAGGAACCTGCTTTACCTCAACAACAGTTTCCGCCTTCGGTGCATCAACGACCTTAGGAGTTTCTGCAACCTTGGGAGTTTCTACCGTCTTGGGAGCGATTTCAACCTCAGCAACTTTTTCCGCCTTAGGAGCCACCTGCTGTACAGGCGTTTCCTTCTTTTCGACTTCAGCGGGAGTTTCTACGTCAACAACAGTTTCAGCTGTCGCTTCAGGAGCATCTTCCTTCTTAGTCTTTTCAGGTTTGTTGAAAATCTTTGCAGCCTCATCGTGAAGGGCTTTGTCGGCGCCAAATTGCTTTTGAAGCATGGCATACTGTTCGTCATTGATTTTCTCATTTGGGTCGCCCTTGAGTGCACCACCATTGGCATTGAGATAATCAACAATGTTCTGCAAACCGACGTTAAATTCTTTGATTGCTTTATTTAATCTGATACTCATTCTATGTTTTGAAATAAATTGGGTGAATTAGGAGTCACCTGCTCTTTGGAATGTGGTTTGTGCGTCCGTCTCAGACGCTAGAAGAAGGAAGCGATTACTGTGCTGCATCTTCAAACTGTGCACGAAGCACACGAAGCACTTCATCAACAGTATCTTCTTCGAGGTCGGCCTTTTCGATGAGCATCACACGGGGTGCGTTCAACACTTGCTTTGCGGTATCCAATCCGATTGACTTAATGGCATCAAGTACCCACTGGTCAATTTCATCATTAAACTCATCGAGCTTGTAGTCGTTTTCTTCGTTACCATCTACTTCGCGGAACACGTCGATAGTGTACTCTGTCAAGAAACTTGCCAACTTGATGTTCTGACCGCCCTTACCAATAGCCAACGAAACTTGGTCGGGTTTTAAGAACACATCTGCCTTCTTGTTTTCTTCATCCAACTCAATGCTAGAAATTTCGGCAGGCGCAAGAGCGCGAGCGATGAGGATGCGGGGATTAGGAGAATACTGAATTACGTCAATACTTTCGTTGTGCAACTCACGAACGATGCTGGTGATACGAGCGCCCTTCACACCGACACAAGCGCCTACGGGATCAATACGTTCGTCTGTGCTATCGACAGCAATCTTTGCACGTTCGCCAGGAATACGTGCTACACGTTGCAAACGGATTACACCTTCCGCAATTTCAGGAATTTCTGTTTCAAGCAAACGCTGAAGGAACATGGGAGATGTACGACTCAAGTAAATCTTGGGATTACCGTTAGCATTATCTACACGGTCGATGACCGCACGCACATGGTCACCCTTGTGGAAGAAGTCGCGGGGCACTTGAGAGTTCTTCAACAAGTGGAGTTCGTTGCCCTCTTCATCAAGAAGGAGCGCCTCGCTCTTCCAAGTCTGATACACTTCAGCTGCAATCATTTCGCCCACACGATCTGCATACTTGTTGTAAAGTGCATCGTGTTCGAGTTCAAGAATCTTACTTGCTAATGTCTGACGGAGCGTCAAGATGGCACGACGTCCAAACTTAACGAAATCAATCTTCTCAGTCACTTCTTCACCCACTTCATAGTCTTCAGCAATCTTTTGTGCTTCAGAGAGGGGAATTTCCTTATTCTCGTCAGTAACATCTTCATCTGCAACTACCACACGGTCGCGATAGATTTCAAAGTCTCCCTTGTCCGGGTTCACAATCACGTCGTAATTCTCATCGGTGCCAAACATTTTCGCAATCACACTACGGA
>CALCHM010000178.1 GCA_937901345.1 uncultured Prevotella sp.
GGGTGGGGGGCGTCCGCCCGTGGCCGCGCCCTCGCGTCTGCTCTCCGTTTGTGCGTCGTCCCTGTGCTGCTCGCTGCGCGTCGCCCCCTGTGGGTCGCTCCGCTGCGTCGCTTGCTGCGCTGCTCGTGTCGTCGCCCTGCTCTTCGTTTGCCGTTCCGCCCGTCCGCCCCCCGTTGAGGGTAACAGCGGCTGCGCCGCAGTTACCCACAATGGGAAGCGAACGGCTGTCGCCGTTCAGGATTCCTCGCACGTACGCGCGTTGCGCGCCTATGGGCGCACAACACGCGCACAACGCACACACAGGGCGCGCATAACGCGCGCCCCGTGTGTTACGCGTAATAAAGGTGCAGATTTTTACAAAAATATTTTGCAATGTCAAAATACATTTGTAAATTTGCACCCAAGAACAGACCATGCGTGCCATGTTGGCACGATCATGCTTCCCTGTTCTTGGGTTATGAAATGGCAAAGTATAATGGAGGTTCAGTGTTGGTCGGCAAAGTTGGCAGCATTGTGTATCGTGTACGTAATGGTCAGACTATTGCAAGCCAATACCAACCAAACGTAGCGAACCCTAGCACTGAGAATCAGGTGCAGGTACGCGCAAAGCTGAAACTGCTTTCGCAGATTTCAGCATCAGTGGGCAACGTTATAGCGATTGCTCGTGACGGGCTTAAGAGTCCACGCAACATCTTCACCAAAGTGAACTATCAGTTCACGGGGTTTGCTGATGATGCTGCTACTATCTCACTGCAGGATTTGCAGTTGACTGACAGCGCTGTAGCGCTTGCAGGTTTCTCTGCTACGCGTGACGCTGAAAAGATTCACGTAGAACTCGAAGAAAGCCAGGTAGCAGCCTTTGATAAGGTTGCATGGGTAATCCTTAAGAGGAATACCGCAGGGGCACTTGCAGTTGCTGCTGAAATTCTTGTAGAAGCAGGTGATGACGGTAAGTTCGCAGTAGATATGCCGCTCGTAGAAGGTGACATCACTATTCACGCATACGGCATCAAAATGGAGAGCGCAGCAGCTAACGCTGCTTTTGCTAACTACAACATCGCAAGCGCGTCTTCGCTTGCTAAGGTTGTGGCCAATCGTCAGTTGAAAGCTAGTGACTACACGCTTTCACAGACTCGTGGCGCTTTCATGGCTGCTGATGCGTCAGAAACAGACACCTCAGGCCTCACGTATGTGAACGTAGGTATCAAGATTTGGAATGCTATGGCTAACGTGGAACAGCCATCATTGGGAACTGTAACAGGTGGTGGCCGTGTTATTGCAGGTCGCGAAACGCAGCTTGTAGCAACTGCTACCGACCAAGTGCAGTATCGTTTCGCAGGTTGGAAGACTGACCCAAGCGGTGCATATGTATCGACCTCACGTCAGTACAGCATCACTCCAACTGAGGATGTTACGCTCTACGCATTCTTCGCACAGAATGGTGACTAATTGGCCAATCGGCTAATCATCTCAGAGTATTCTAGGCGAGCAGGTGCATGATCCTGCTCGCTTTTCATGTTATTGACCCCAATAAAATGATTTATTGTGGTCAAAAAGTCGGAAAGGTTTGTCAAAAGGTCGAATAGATTTGGACATATCATCGATTATGTGTAAATTTGCAGCGCAGTTCTGATAAGGGGCTACGCTGAGGAGCGACCCTGTAACGGGGACTGCCGCGAATGTGCAAGTGGGGGGAGGTCAGTTCGTTTTTGAGTTTGTCCGAACCCCACCCTTTTTTATTAACAACTCAAAACAAACGAACAATGGTACAGGTTACTTTTTCTGACTCTCAATGGAGTCTATTAATGGACGCTCTGATTAAGTTGCGTCTGCATCGTTTCTATCAATGGAGAGGGTGGTGTGACAATCATACAGGCATCCTGCTAGGAGGTCTAGAGCAGTCACGTTATCAACAATTCAGGGATGAGTATAGGGCAGACTATGATGAGATAGCGCATCTTGTCGAGTTTTGTTACACGAACGCACGGAACATCGAGGGGGATAAAGCATGAAATACGCCGTAAATCTAGATTGGGTCGAGCTACATTGTGAGTTCGACTCATTGCTTTTCAGGAACCAATATGGCACACCTGACCACTCTCAGCATGATGATTTTTCGGTACGTTTGCGCGAGTATGGCACACGGGTATTTAGATACGTATCGGTTATTTCATACAGGCACAGAGAGTTTGCGACTCTATGCTACTGTCCACTATCATCTACAGACAATGGTGGAATCCTCAATCCGCTAATGTGTCATGTGAAACTAGAGAACTCGTGGTGTTATGATGACAGGTGGTTTGAACTATTGAAACTTGCACTTTGCGTGTTCCGTATAAAACCTAAGCGCCTGAGTCGTATTGATGTCGCGTGCGACATTCAATACTTTGAGTGTGGATTGTATGCAGCAGACCTAGCTCAGGGATTAATGAGACGCAAGTATTACAAGATACACCAAGCCAATTGGGGAGCGCACGGCAATGATAGCGACAAGTTGTCGTGGCACTCCCTGTCATTTGGCTCCAAGAATAGTCCCGTGTTCACGAGATTCTACAACAAGTCGCTCGAACTGTCTCAGGCTAAGGATAAGCAGTACATCAGGGAGGTGTGGCAGCAGGTAGGAATGAACCCGAACAGGGACGTGTGGCGAATCGAATTTGCCCTAACCGACACAGGGCGCGAGGTGATAGACCATGAAACAGGAGAGCAGTTCGACATTACGCTAGATATGATAGCCGACAGGACGCAGTTACAGGGTATCTTTTGGCACTACGCACAGCACTATTTCGACATCAGAAAGAACACAGGGCGGCGCAGGTATGACTGTCCACGACTCCGATTGCTACCTGATAGCCCGTCTATATTCGTACCTGTACAACGTCCACGATTGGGTACCATGAACACAGCGGACAGAATGGTGCTGAACCGACTACGCGACCTCATTGCAACCATACCCAACAGGGCAGAGAGGTGGAATATGCTTCGAGCTATAAGAGCCTACCAAAGTTACCGACGCGTCGAACTATTCGACGAGGAGGAGATGCTCCACTTGCAGATGTGGTTGTATGATTTGCCGAGCGATGATGATAAGGAGAAAGAGAGAGATTTGTTTGGGGAGCGATAAATGGAGGGGCGTCCGTCCTGTTCAAGGGGAGCCGCCACTCCGTTTGGGCGTCGTCCCTGTGCTGCTCGCTGTGCGCCGCCCCCCTTTGGGGTCGCTCCGCTGCGTCGCTTGCTGTGCTGCTCGTGTCGTCGCCCTGCTCTGCGTGGCGGCTCCGCTTGGTCTGTCCGTCCGCCCCTCCATTTACAATTGTACACGATACAATTGTATACGACCACGACCACACAGCACACGTTTACAAATGTATCTGTGTCGCAGCGGCTACGCCGCAGCGCCACCGCCCGTAAAGTAGTACGGGCGTGGGATTACGCCCACGCAACCCGTAAAAACCCCTGTGTGCGCGTCTGTGGGGCTGCTACGCAGCCCTGCAAGGGGGTGGGGGGCGTCCGCCCGTGGCCGCGCCCTCGCGTCTGCTCTCCGTTTGTGCG
>CALCHM010000179.1 GCA_937901345.1 uncultured Prevotella sp.
AATTTGCATTTGTCTCAAGACATGTTAGTTTTTCCGGGCGGAAATTTGCATTTGTCTCAAGATATGTTAGTTTTTCCGGGCGGAAATTTGCATTTGTCTCAAGACATGTTAGTTTTTCCGGGCGGAAATTTGCATTTGTCTCAAGATATGTTAGTTTTTCCGGGCGGAAATTTGCATTTGTCTCAAGACATGTTAGTTTTTCCGGGCGGAAATTTGCATTTGTTTCAAGACATGTTGATTTTTCCGGGCGGAAATTTGCATTTGTCTCAAGACATGTTGATTTTTCCGAGGGGAAATTTGGATTTGTCTCAAGACATGTTGATTTTTCCGGGCGGAAATTTGCACTTGTCTCAAGACATGTTAGTCTTTCCGGGGGGAAATTTCTACTTGTCTCACTGCGGGAGCATATATTTTGTAAAAACAGAGTGGTTACTTGCGTGCTCTTGGTTGTCACAAATGTATTTTCACCTGAACTGCTCGCAGGAGGGGGGCGACAGTTTAAATTGGGGGATTCAGATGGTTCCATCTGCTTTGAGATTGTGGGCGCACTCTCGTGGGGATATATAAAAGAGGATGTACCAAAAATCCTTTTGATACATCCTCTTTATAGAGATATGTGTTCTTTTTACCACGTTGCGTCCACCGCATAGGGATAACGGCGACAGGGATCGGCAAAGGTAGCAATGCTTTCGGCCAGCGCGGCGGCGTTGGGTTGGAGTTTACCCTTGAATACCTGCTTGCCGTTGACGAACACCGTCACGGCGCGTTTGGGGTTAAAGAGGCGCTCATCGAGGAAGATACGCAACTTCCCGTGGGGCGCGGGTGTGTAGTTTTTCACTTGACTCAAGGGGATTCCCATTCCCGGATCGCGAATGGTGATTTCGTAAGCCACGTGGTCGGCAGTAATGTATATTTCGTTCTTGCGGGTTTCGTATGTATAGAAGGTGCGGTTTCCTGCACTGTCAGCTACTTCTTCTACCACCTTAAGGTTATAAAACGCATTGCGCTTCCATCCGTCCATTTCAAAGTTTTCCCAACGGAAGGTTTGAGGCGCTGCGTTACGCACGTGTTGTGCTAACCAGGGTGTTGTGGGCGCATAGTCAATGCTGTGTCCGCGACCCTCGGGAAGATGAATCCAATGGCGGTAATAACCTGGGAAATGTGCTGCCAAGGTGTCGAGAGCGGCACCTGTGCGGCGGGTAAGGATGTCGCGATAGAAGGCGCGGTCAAGTTCGCCCGTACGAAGCGAGAATGCCGTGTGCATGAGGTTTTCGGCCGGAGCATTTTGGAGGGGTTCACCTCCCGCCATCGGTCCTGCAGCTGCAAGGTAGTCGGCGTAGAAACTAGCCAAGCGCTGACTGCCATAACCGCCTTCAGAGATGCCAAAGAAGTAGAGACGCAAGGGGTTGATATTCTTGTCTAAAAGAGCGCTGCGCAATACGTGTTGCCACACATACTGCTTGCCGCGTTGCCACCAGCGGTAATATTCTCCTTCGTTCGGAATCTGAGGTACGAGATATGCGCTCGGACCGTCCTTGAAATAGTTGGCAAGTTTGAGTCCCGTTGCCCATTCATTTGCCTTCGGTCCCGAACCATGGAGGTAAAGGAAGAAGGGATAACCCTCGGCGGGTTTCTCTCCTTTTGTGCCGTAGTAATAAGGCATGAGCGCATGGGGTTCTAAGGCCTCTGGAATGTTATAAGAACCTTGCGAGTCGGCAGCAATCGCTTGCTTGGTGTAGCATGAGGCTTCCGTGAAACTTTCTTGCCACAGTGTCCATGCTTCGTCGGCAGCAATCTGCGCAGTTTGTAATGTAGCGTCGGGTGCTGGAGCAAGCGTTCCGGCGGGAGCACTAATGACCTTTTTGAAGTAGTCCTTGATGGCAACAGACGGAGATTGTGCTGCTGCTAAAAGAGGGAAGAGGGCGAGGAGGAGAGACGATTTCTTCATGATATGGAGATTAAACGAAAAGACTTCTGATTAAGAAAAACAAGAGTGGCATCAAGAGTGCAGGCAGCAAGTTTATGGTCTTACAATCCTTAATATGCATTACCCCAAGTCCGGCCGCGGCAATAAGTACTCCCCCAACGATGGATGTTTCTGCCACCAATTCATCGGAGATTAAGTCTGCCGACATCTTTGCAATCAGATAAAAACCGCCCTGCCAAAGGAATACGAAGATGGCAGTGATGGCCGTCCAAATGCCATAGGAAGAGGCGATGACAATCATCGTGACGAGGTTCAAAATGGCTACCGTCATGAGATATGTGCTATCTCCCTTGAGTGCCAAGAGCACGGGACCCATCATGGACAGCGTTCCTACGCAGCAAAGGAGAACCGCCGTGGTGATGCCTTGGGCAATGTCGTTGCTACCACCTTTGCTTACCTTCTGTGTGGCGCTTTCCATGCGTTGGTCAAAACGGAGTGCAGTACCGATGAGTCCGCCCACTGAGAGACACCCAATAAAGAGCACGGGGTAGTTGGACAATTTCATGTTTTCCATCGCCACGCTAATGCCAAGCACTAATGCCGCGAGGCCCATGGCGGTATTCATTACCGTGATGTACTTGTCGCGAATCACTTTTTTGGCAATGGCTCCGATGAGACTGCCAAGAATTACGGTAAATGCGTTGAGGAGGAGGTAGAACATAGGTAAAAAAAGAGAAATGAGAGATAAGAAATGAGAAAATGCCTTGCGGGGAGGAGAAAGTATCCCGGTGTTACGAATGAAAAGGAATGTGTGGGGTTATAGTCGTGTTGAGTGAGATGGTTTTAGAAGGATGAAGCAAACCGCATGGCGATTTCTCCTTTCTAAAATGCTCCATTCCCTACGCCCCTTCTCTGAGAAAGTCAAACATGTCAAAGAGTTCTTCCTTCGTGGCATGCTGATTGAGACAGATGTCGCCGACATTGTTGAGGAGGGTGAAGTTGATAACACCGCCTACATTCTTTTTGTCGTGCGTCATGTAATCGTAGAGTTGCTCGTATTGCTTGCAGGTGAAGTCAAACTTTCCGTAGTGCTCGTTGATATACTGAACAGTTTGGCGCATGCGGTCGGTGGGGAATCCTAATTTCGTTGCGCTGAGGTATAACTCACCCGCAAGTCCCCATGCTACGGCATAACCATGGAGCAACACCCGATTCTCGTGCAAGGCAAGACTTTCGAAGGCGTGTGCCGTAGTGTGTCCGAGGTTTAACGCTTTGCGAATGCCCTTTTCCATAGGGTCTTCAGCAACAATGCGCCGCTTGACGTCGATGCTCTGGCGTACGAGGTCTTGAAGCAAGGAGTAGTCGGGCGTTGCGAGTTCAAAGTTCAGATGTGATGCCCACATGTCAGTGCCGTCAAGCAGTGCGTGCTTGAGCATTTCGGCATAACCCGAACGTAGGTTTTGAGCGTCAAGTGTGCGAAGAAACTGTGTGTCAATAATTACTGTTTCAGCTTCGCGAAAGACTCCCACCTCGTTTTTCAACCCATTAAAGTTGATGCCCGTTTTTCCGCCAACGGCAGCGTCAACCATGGCAAGGAGCGTTGTGGGAATGTTGACGAAGGTGATGCCGCGTTTAAACGTTGCTGCTGCAAATCCGCCGAGGTCAGTAATCATTCCTCCGCCAAGGCAAATCAAAAGCGAGTGGCGACTCGCACCGCCATTGCCGAGCGCTTCCCACACCGTGGCAAGACTTTCTAAGGTCTTGTTAGCGTCGGTGCTCTCAATCGTGATGTGTTGTGCGTTGCTGACGGCATTGCTGCTTTCGAGCAGAGGCAAGCAATACTTCTGCGTAGTGGTATCGGTCAGCACGAACACACGGTCGGGCGCAATTTGCGCGACAAGTGCATCCAGTTCGCCACAAAGGTTTTGAGCGTAGATAATTTGTTGCATGACGATAAGCTATCGCTTGAAAGGAGAAATCAGAAAGGAAAAAGGAGAAATCGCTAGCGCATTAAAGTCCCGCAAGGTATTTCTCCTTTCTCATCTCTCCTTTCTCATTTTTTTGTTAGAATTTTACTCCTTCAAATTCTTCTATCTTCTCACGCATCCATGTCGGAATTTCTACGGGTGCTTGCTGAGAGAGAGAGTAAGTAACGACTACGGTGTAGCATTCGCAGAGCACTTGTTGCGTGTTAATGTTCACCGCTTGTTGATGGAAGGTGATGCTTTTCGAACCGAGTCGGGAAATGCGCGTTTGCATTTCAATTTCGTCGCCGTGAAAGATGGGATGGAAGAAGTCCGCCTTAATATTAGCCACAACGGGTACAATGTCACGGCGATAAAACTCACGGTCGATAAGATTCATCAAGTAATCTTCCTTACCCAAGTCGTAATAGGCGAGGTAAGCGTTATTGTTGATGTGTCCGAATCCGTCTACGTCGTTAAAACGTAACTGGATGGGGACGCGGCGTTTAAATACGGGTTCCATAATTATGTGCTTTTTTAGTTTTTGAGATGTTTCGTTTGGGTGGAAACTTGTCTTGAGTTGTGACGGACTCTAAGGTTATTAAGGTATTTAACTTCGAACTGAATAGATATCTCAAGACCTTAAAACCTCAAGACCTTCAATCCTTAAGACTTTCCGACCTAATTTTAATACCAGTTTCTTGCTACACTTCTCATGCGTCCGCGGTCGGGAATGAAATCCAGCGTGTCATCATCAATGCAGAAAAACTCGCGGAGCGCATAGATGTTATGCTCTTCATCGGTGGTGCAATTCTCACGTTTGCGAAAGAGATGGTTTCGAGCGTCTAGAATTTCGACGGCGTCATGGTTGTAATCTGCAGGTTCACCGCTAGCGCGTATTTCTGCAACTACAAATCGTTCAAGGGCTTCTATAAAGTGTTCCATAAGCAGTGCAAAGTTACAAATTTCTTTAAGGCATGGTCGGTATTCGCTATATAATTTTCTCCATGCGCTTGAGCGGTGTGAACTTCAGAGGTTAAAAACGTGCTTTTTCACGTGCCACTCGGCGCTATTCGTTAGAAATGTCTTAAATTTGCCGAGTATTAGGGTGTTACCCTTCTTAAGTTTTGAACATTATGATGAAAGGAAAACATATCGTTTTAGGCATCACCGGCAGCATCGCTGCATATAAGGCATGCCAATTAATTCGCCTGTTTGTGAAAGCGGGTGCGGAAGTGCAGGTTGTTATAACTCCCGCAGGAAAAGAGTTTATCACGCCTGTTACGCTTTCGGCGCTTTCTTCGCATCCCGTAATCAGCGAATTCTTTGCGCAGCGCGATGGTTCGTGGCACAGTCATGTGGATCTTGGACAATGGGCAGACGTTATGGTAATTGCTCCTGCCACTGCATCATCTATTGGAAAGATGGCGAATGGCATCGCCGACAATATGTTGATTACGACATACCTTTCAATGAAAGCCCCCGTGTTTGTGGCGCCCGCAATGGATTTGGATATGTTTGCCCATCCGTCAACGCAACAGAATTTGGATCGTCTTCGTTCCTTTGGCAATTTTATTATTGAACCTGCTTCGGGAGAGTTAGCATCCCACCTCGTAGGTAAGGGCAGAATGGAGGAACCCGAAGTGATATTCGAACATATCGCCCGCTTCTTCGCTCAGCAGCAAGGTCCCAAGCGTCGTGTGTTGATTACTGCTGGACCTACGTATGAAAAGATTGACCCTGTGCGTTTCATCGGAAACTATTCTAGTGGAAAGATGGGGTATGCCCTAGCAGAGGAATGTGCCAAGAGAGGTTGGGACGTGGAATTAGTAAGTGGTCCTACGAAACTCGAGGTGAAGCATCCTAACATACGACGTACTGACGTGGAAAGTGCTGCCGAAATGTATGCTGCGGCAACTGCCCTTTTCCCTTCGTGTAATGCTGCAATAATGTGTGCTGCTGTGGCAGACTTCACCGTGGATGCCGTTGCGACAGAAAAGATTAAGCGTGGCGAAAGTGGGTTGGAACTCAATCTCGTTCCTACTCGTGACATAGCTGCTGCCTTAGGCGCTCAAAAGCGTGCTGACCAACGCCTCGTTGGATTTGCACTTGAAACGGTAAACGAATTGGCGCATGCTCAAGAAAAGTTGCGTCGCAAACAGTTAGACTTCATTGTGCTCAACTCCCTTAACGATTCGGGAGCAGGATTCCAGCACGACACGAATAAGGTGACCATTATTCCTGCTGAAGGCGCACCCGTTCCCTTCGCGCTCAAGCCGAAGACGGATGTTGCCAAAGATATTCTTGACTATCTATGTTCTCTCGATTAAAATCATTTGTAATGCCCCGTCTATGGGCGTTCCTTCTATGCTTCAGTTGTATGTCCACCGCCCTTTGTGCGCAAGAGTTGGACGCAAAGGTTACGGTGAACGCACAAAAGATTGAGGGCACCAACACTGCTGTGTTTGAAGCGTTGCAGGAGGCCTTGAAGGAATTTATTAATACGCGTCAATGGACGAATCTCCAATTCCGTCCGAACGAGCGCATTTCGTGTAGTTTCTCCATCACGATTGAAAAGTATGATGACACTACAGGCGACGCTACCGCCTCACTCATGGTGCAAAGTAGTCGCCCCGTTTACAACAGTGCTTATACCACTACCGTTTTCAGCACCAACGATCCCAATTTCAGTTTTAACTATCGTGAGTTTGACCAACTGGAGTTTAACGCTGACGTAATTGATAAGGACCTTACGGCACTTATTGCCTACTACGCCTATCTGATTATCGGCATGGACTTAGACACGATGGCACCCCTCGGTGGAACTGACGTACTAGAAACGGCTAAGACCATTGTGACCAATTCTCAGAGTCTCCTTCTCTCAGCCAAAGGTTGGAAAGCCTTTGACGATGAGAAAAATCGTTTTGCCATTATCAACGACTATTTAGATAATGGTATGAAGGAGTACCGCGAGTTCCAATATAAGTATTACCGTGAGGGTTTAGACATAATGGCGGAAAACGCTGACCGAGGTCGTGCTGCTATTACGGAGGCATTTGATCTCCTGAAGGTCGCACGTGAAAACAAACCCATGTCGCGTCTGCCCGAACTCTTTACGGAATATAAGCGTGATGAAATTGTGAACATCTATGTCGGAAAGGCAACGGCGAAAGAGAAGGAAGATCTCTACGAACTCTTAAGTCGCATCAACGCTTCGCAAAATACCTATTGGAGGAAGATACAGAAGTAAATGAGGAAGGAGAAATGAGAGAAATAACTATGCGAATTGTATTCATACGAACTTCTTTCTTCTCCTTATTTTCAATCTCCTCCATCTTACTGCGCCAGTCCCTTTCTCCTTTTCCCTTTTTCCTTTCTCCTTTCAAAAATGTTAACCCACCTTACTATATCCAACTACGCCTTGATAGAGAAACTCGACATTGACTTGTCGAGTGGTTTTTCTGTAATAACGGGTGAAACCGGTGCGGGTAAGAGTATTATTCTTGGCGCACTTGGATTGCTTTGTGGTCAACGTGCAGATGCCAAAGCCTTGAAGGCGGGGGCCGCAAAGTGTTTGATAGAAGCAACGTTCAACGTTTCAGGACTGCAACTCGAACCGTTCTTTTCTGAAAACGATATTGATTTCGATGGTACGGAATGCATCGTGCGCCGTGAGATAACTGCTGCTGGAAAAAGTCGTGCCTTTCTCAACGACACCCCCGTACAACTCACCGTGCTCAAGGAACTTTCGACCTATATCATAGATATTCACTCACAACACCGCAACCTCCTGATGGGACGCGAAGACTTTTTGCTCTCCGTCTTGGACGTGATGGCGGATAATGCGGATTGTCGCAAGGATTACACCAATGCCTTTCGCGCCTATACTGTTGCTGAAAAGGAACTGCGACAACTCCGCGAACAGTTGGAGAAGCAGCAAACTGACACGGAGTACATGCAGTTCCAATTGCAACAACTCGAGGAGGCTAACCTCCAAGAAAACGAGCAAGAAGCGTTGGAGCAGGAACAGGAACTCTTAGAGCATGCCGAGGAAATCCGTCAGTCTCTTCAAGGGGCCTACACGATGCTGAATGCTGAGGATTGCGCTGTTACCCAACAGTTGCGCCAAGCTGTGAATGCTTTGCGCCAAGTGGAGCGTGTAATGCCTGATGCAGCAAGTTGGGCAGAGCGTTTGGAATCTTGCCGAATCGAACTTGCCGACCTTGAGCAAGACATCGAGCAAGCAGCAGAACGTACTGAGGCTGACCCACAGCGTCTCGCCTATCTTGATGAACGACTCTCCACACTTTACAGTTTGCAGAAGAAACACCACAAGAACAGTGTGGCAGAACTCATCCAACTCCGCGACTCCCTTGCCGAACAACTCGACCGCATTGAAAATAGCGATGCCTATCTGCAGCAGAAAACGGCAGAGGTGACAACCCTCTTCAATTCACTCTGTATGGTAGGAACATTGCTTACGAAGACCCGCCAAAAGGCTGCCGCAACGCTTGCCGCTGGACTAAGTGAACGCTTGCAACCCTTAGGTATGCCTGCCGTACAAGTGGAACTTCAAATCACGCCGCGCTCCAATCCCGAAATGTCGGGCATGGATGCCGTGACCTTCTTGTTTAGTGCCAACAAAAACGTGCCCATGCAAGATGTTTCGCAAATTGCTTCCGGTGGTGAAATAGCCCGACTGATGCTTTCGTTGAAGGCGATTCTTTCTGCCCACCAAAACCTACCCACGATTATCTTTGACGAAATTGACACCGGGGTTTCAGGTAAGATGGCAGAGCGCATGGCAGAGGTCATGCAAGTGATGGCAAAGACGTGCCAAGTGATTTGCATCACGCACTTGCCGCAGATTGCAGCACTTGGCGAAGCCCACTATTTCGTTTACAAAACGGAACATGCCGACGCAACTACCAGCAGCATTAAGCAACTCGATAACGAAGGGCGTATCCGCGAAATTGCCACCATGTTGAGCGGTGCAGAATTGACACAAGCCGCCATTGCGAATGCTAAAGCGCTGCTGAAATTAGATTAAACGAGTCTCCCTTACGGAACCCATTTCACAATCCTATTACTACTACGATGATTATGAAACAACTTCTCCTTCTTCTCCTCCTTCTTCCACTATCGCTTTGGGGTGCGAAGAAACCTCACCAAGCGGTGGTAAACTTGATTAGTTATAAAGCTGACGGCACCATTCTGGCTTCGGGTTATGGTTTCTTGCTCAGCGCTGAGGGTAAAACGGTGGTGCCTTACACGTTGCTTAGCGGAGCTGTGCGTGCTGAAGTGATTGACGCTAAGGGCAAGCGCTACCCCGTAAGTCGCATTGTCGGAGCAAGCAGCACGTACGATTTGGCGGTGGTGACGCTTGTTGCAAAGAAACCCAAGTTCGACTTTTTTGCCGTAGCGACAGACAGCGTTGCTATAGATGAAACGTTGCACCTTTACACATATACCACGTCAAAGAAGGCTAAACCTACCGTTGTAACAACCAAAGCGGTTACGCCCTACGCTGGATTCCATTATTATGAAACAACAGCGCCCAACACGCTCCTCAGTTTCGGTTGCCCGCTCCTAAATGCGGCAGGTCAAGTGGTGGGAATGGTGCAACGCAACGTTGCCGATAGTGCTACAACCTCGTGTGCGATAGATGCACGCTTCATTGACCGACTCAAGATTACGGCTGCAAGTACCTTTAATTCTGACCTCCGCAAGATTCGTATCCCTAAGCAACTCCCTGCTGGTGAGGAACAGGCGTTGAGTTACGTGTTGATGTTGGATGTTGCAGATTCGCTGCTGACACACACCGCCTACCAAGACTTCAATAAGGCTTACCCCAAGAATCCTGAGGGCTATCTCAACTTGGCAAACTTCTTTACTGCCTACGAAAATTATGACCAAGCGCAGGAATACATGAATCAAGCCTTCGACGTGAGCGAAAAGAAGGATGAGGTGCATTATGCCTTCAGCAAATTGCTCTATACGTTTGCAAAATCAGGTGTTCCAACTTATGCAGACTGGAATGCGAAGAAGGCCATAGATGAGGCAAAGGCCGCCTATGCGTTAAACCCCATGCCCCTTTATTTGCAACACATGGCATTGTGTTACTATCTTGATGGTGATTTTCAAAAGGCACTCGAAGGTTTTGAGGCTGTTGGCAACACGGATTTCGGTACGGCAGAAACCTTCTATCGCGCTTCGAAGTGTGTTGAAGCAATGGGGGGCGACACGCTGCGTCGCATCGCCTTGCTTGATAGCACCATCGTGCGCTTGCCGAAACCCATTTCTCCGCGAAGTGCAGGTTATGTGATGGAACGCGCCAACCTTTATTACGAATTGGGAGAATATCGCAAGGCCGTGGCAGACTACAACATCTATGCCGAAGTGATAGGTGCGCAAAACTTAACCGCCCAGTTCTATGCCCTACGTTCGCAGGTGGAACTTGCTGCTCGTATGTATCAACAGGCACTTGACGACATGCATTTTGCCTTGAGTCGCAAACCTAGGAACTACCTCTATTCTCAAGAATGCGCCCGCATTTACCTCGTGGTGGGGCAGTATGAAAATGCGGTAACCTACGCTCAAAAATCTCTTGATCTCAAGTCCGACAATTCCGAAGCGCACCGCCTTATTGGTCTTGCCCTCCAAAAATTAGGGCGTGAGGCAGAAGCGCAAGAGCATTTGAAGTTGGTAGAATAAATATGTGGGTGTGCCAGTTTTGACACACCCACATATTTTATTATTGCCGTCCGGTAAACTTTGAAACAGCACACTTTATGTATCCACATCCCCGATAAAATGGTGATGTGGATATTATTTTTG
>CALCHM010000180.1 GCA_937901345.1 uncultured Prevotella sp.
ACCATTCAAACAAATTTATATTCATAGAACTAGAGGCGTTTACCGGACACCAATAATTGGAAATCTCCTAATCCAGGTCGGTAAAGACGCCGAAGGCATCTCTGCTCAGCAACCGAGGCGTGCGATCGAAGCGAGCACCCCCCGGATGGTATTCGTTCAATTCGTATGCGATAAGCAAGATAACACCCGCAAGGATTCGTGTGATTCGTGCAATTCGTGTTCTCTAAAATACACAGATAAATTTTACCGAAAAGTCATACATTCCAAAAAGTATTGAACCGTCGCCCTGGCGCGAAAGTGTCATCCCAAAAAGTTTCGGACCGTCGTCATGGGGCGAAAGTATCATTCCAAAAAGATTGGCCCGTTGCCCTGTGGCGAAAGTATCATTCCCAAAAGAATAATAGTGTCGTAACTAGGTTGACAGAGGCATATTATAAAAAACAGAGCGTCGTACTGAGGTCGACAGAGTCAGATTATAAAAAAACACACCGTTGCCCTCGGGGCGACAGAATCAAATTATAAAAATTGAAGCGTTGCCCTCAGGGTGACAGAGTCAAATTATAAAAATCAGAGCGTTGTCCTCGGGGTGACAAAGTCAAATTATAAGAATTGGAGCGTTGCCCTCGGGGCGACAAAGTCAAATTATAAAAATTGGAGCGTTGCCTCGGGGTGACAGAGTCAAATTATAAAAACCGGAGCGTTGCCCTCGGGGTGACAGAATCAAATTATAAAAATTGGAGCGTTGCCCTCGGGGTGACAGAGTCAAATTTTAAAAATTGGAGCGTTGCCCTGGGGGTGACAGAGTCATTCCAAAAAAAATGGTAGTTTTGCCCTGGGGGTGACAGAGTCATATTATAAAAAATGCGCCGTTGCCCTGGGGGTGACAGTGTCATTCCAAAAATAATGGTAGTTTTGCCCTCGGGGCGACAGAGTCAAATTATAAAAAACGCGCCGTTGCCCTGGGGGGGAAAGTATCATTCCCAAAAAATGGTAGTTTTGCCCTGGGGGGGACAGAGAAAATCTCCAAATCCAGGTTAGTAAAAACGCCGAAGATGTCTTGACCATCCGGATTTAGTAGATTTTCAATACCAAATACATCTCAAAATAATCTCACTTATTTTTACAATTTTGAACACCCACCCAGGGTGTCGTTCCCTTCGGTCACTTGCCCAGGGCTTGGTGCTGCTGCCCCGTTGGGGCGTGTCTTTGCGCCTCTTTGCGTGAAACCAAAACCATTTCGCGACCCGAACGGCAAACGTTTAATATTTTACCCCGAATGGCAAACGGTCTGAAAGACCATCGAACTACCAGCCCAGGGCAAGCGAACGGATGTGAGCGACACCCTGGGTACCCATCCCCGAGGACGTTGCGCCCTGAAAGGGCTAAAGCCCGAAACCACATTGCTTATTCATATCGCTTTTGCCCCTTCAGGGCGCCATCTGGTGTGTCATCCACCCAGGGCGACGTTCCCTTCAGTCACTTGCTCTGGGCTAGGTGCTGCTGCCCCTTTGGGGCGTGTCTTTGAGCCATTGCGTGATACAAAATCATAATTAGCATGGCACACACTACATCATAAATTCCTAACCGACTCCCTAAACAATTAAAGGAATCAACAGATGAATCGCCCTACGAACCTAAGTAATCTAGCAATTCACTTGCTGCATCTATTAGAGCAAGAGAGGGGAAGTTTTGCAATTCTTCTTTCGAACGGAAACCCCAAGTCACGCCCACCGCTTCTACTCCTGCATTTACAGCCGTTTGCATATCTACGCCTGAATCTCCCACATAAAGCACTTCTTCCAACATTACCCCAGCAGCCGTTATAATCTCTTCAACGATGGCAGGATGGGGTTTTATAGACACTTCAGAGCGTTGTCCCAACACCTTAATAAAATTAATTCCAGAGAAATAATGCGCTACCATTTTCTCTGTAGCAACTTGATATTTATTAGAAGCGACCGCTAACATCAAACCCATCTCCTGTAATTGCTCTAGCAATTCAGGAACACCCTTATAAGGTGCTGTTAAAACCGTATTATGCTCATCATAATAAGGAATAAACGCACTCCGCAAACGCATAACATTCTCCTGCGTTTTTTCTTCTTCAGGCAACGCGCGTTCCAACAATTTATTAATTCCATTCCCCACATACGATCTTATTGTCACCACATCATGCACGGGATAACCTAAAGCGCACAGCGCATAATTAGCACTATCAGCAAGGTCAGCAATCGTATTCAACAAGGTGCCATCTAAATCGAATATAACAAGTTTCTTTTTCATAAAATCAAAATCTTTACCAGGTTGTCCAACCCTCATGACAAAAGAAAAGGATTGAAAACTTAAGTCTTCAATCCTTTCTTTGAGCCTCTTGTCGGATTCGAACCAACGACCCCGAGATTACAAATCACGTGCTCTGGCCAACTGAGCTAAAGAGGCAATAGGCTTAAGGGAAAACCCTATGTCCTGTCTGCATTTAAGAAGCAACCTTGTCGTTTCTTGTTTGCGAGTGCAAAGGTAGTACAATATCTCAAAACTGCAAAGATTTTTTAAGAAAAAAACAAAATATTTTCATCTTTACTCACATTTTGCTCACATTCTATGCATTTTTTCTAGTTTGATCTTGCAAAACAGCAACCTTCTTTGCTTTTAAAGATATTTCAGACCGAAATAAAGATATTGATGAGAGAGATGAATCTTTTAAATTACCCAGCAGTGTTCTTTTTGAAGCATGCGCTGATTTCTAGAGCACCACCCTAATCCATCCCTACCATATACCAACGGAAACCCTCCATCACACAACTGCGGTCTACATCTCCTCTCACCCCCTCAAGTTCACCAGTAGCTGTATATTGCCACATAATATATTCGGTATCATCGTTCAGCGTGGGAGCATCCTCACGGTAGCGTGCTATCATCCAATGGTAACCGATAAATTGGTTTATAAGATGCTTATTATAAAAATTGTGATAGGTGTAAAGCAAGGGTTTACAACCATAATGTTTTTCAATCGCATGAATAAACTGCTTTAGGTCGCGTATAAACTTCTCCTCACTCACTCTGCCGCGCACTTCTATATCCACGATAGGCGCCAAATCCTGTTCGTTCGCATGCACATTCTTTATCACATTAGCCACTTGTTTTTTCCAACTCACATTGGGACGATAGAAATGATAACTACCCACCAAGAGTCCTGCTCTTCGCGCCTCAACGATATTCCTACGATACATACGATCAACCAACGTCTCGCCTTCTGTTGCTTTCATATAAGCGTAACAAATTTCCCCTGTGGCAGCTACAGCCTTCCAATTGATGCTACCTTGATAATGACTGACGTCTATTCCCTCAAAATAGCGTTGCGACATATAGATTTTAGAGGAAAGTTCTGGCAATTCGGTTTTTTCCGTGACCCCATCCCTTATTACAGGAATAATAGGCAACACATCGGGCATAGAATTACGAGCCGTGCTCTGTAATGTAACTTGCTTATTCTTTTTTGAGCGTGCCTCAACTCCCGAAGTCGAAAAAAGAAACGCAAGCAGTAATATGGTGATGTAAAGGAATCGACGCATTCAGATTGGTATTGTTAATGTAAAAGGCGCGCCAAAACTTTTCGGCACGCCCATATAATTTGTTTAGTAAGGAAACAGACTCAACTAGCAACTGTTTCCTTCATTTTCTAACGTTTTAAACTTTGATTAATAACGAAGCAACTGTCCAGGACGGAGTGTTGTTTTCTTCGTAATACGATTCACCTTGCAAAGGTGCGCAACAGAAGACCCTGTACGTCCTGCGATACGTGAAAGACTATCTCCTTTTCTAACTTTGTAATAACGCTTGGAACTAGCCACAGCTTTCTTATTACCACTTGAACCCGCATCAGGTCCTGTATAATTTGTTGAACTTGCAGGTTTGTGGAATACGTAGTAGTCACCTGTTACGTCTTGATTTGCGAAGTCGAAAAGGAATGCAGGATTAATCGCCTCACCCATCACGCGAGTTTCGAAGTGAAGGTGCGAACCGAAAGAACGTCCTGTGTTACCTCCCAAACCAATAGGTTGACCTGATTTCACCACTTCGTCAACATTGCAAAGTGTCTTAGACAAGTGGGCATAAAAGGTTTCCAAACCATTTTCATGGCGCAACACGATATAGTGTCCATAACCTTTTCTTTCAAAACGTACAATACGAACAACACCGTCAAAAGCAGCATAAATTGTATCGCCCGTAAGCACCTTTACGTCAATGCCCTTATGCATACGACGGAAGCGAGGACGATAACCAAAGTTACTTGTCACGCGTCGATTGGTTGTGGGCATACTGAAACCACGAAGGTCAATTTTCAAAGAATCAGGAATATCAGCACGAGAATAGCAGTGGGTGTTAGACGTATCCCATGTTTTATAGATTCCGTCATAAATGGCGTCAATCGTTTGGTCCACATCAAGAAATTGCAACATTGCAACAGAGTCTGCTGCACGAAGCTTCACGTCAATTGGCGCCTGCTTTGCAATCATGTCTTGAGCGACAGATGTCTGCACTGCTGTAAAGGTTATAAGTCCGAGTAATAAGCGTTTAATATTTGTAAATTTCATGTGATTCAGGGTTTAACGGGTGCAAATTTACGAGTTTCTGTTAGCAAAAACAAACGTTCATAAACCTTTTTTGGCGTTTTCATTTCTGCTTTATTTGTTTTTTGTTTTTTTTAACGAGAACTGTTTATTTTGCAATGTTCACATCCCAAACAACCGAATTTCAAACCGCTTTTTGGGGTATTGATATTTCATTTTATTCAGACAGAAAAGAGGATGTGCCAAAGAAATCTGACACATCCTCTCGGAGTTATAGGAACGACATTAGGTTATTCCCATGTATGCGACCAAAATTCAGTTCTTTGATGACTCATAATAGCATCATCTTCCGTAACTTGATCAGATATTTTTATGGATGAAGCCGCAACAACTCCTTGCAATTCACAAATTGTCGCTTCAGTTTTGGGTCTAATATATTCTTTCTTCATAATGCTTTGATTGATTTAGAAAATAACCTTCTTACCGTTGATGATATACACACCCTTCGTTGCCTTTGCTACACGGCGACCAGAGAGGTCGTAGATTGCGGGTGATGCAGCACCACCAACTACTGTAGCGTTGTCTATACCTGTAATATCATCGTCGCCAAAACTGAGACTCAACGCTGTCGCTTCAGATTTGGGAACGTTCAAATAAGCCTTGTGGTTGTACACCTTGAAAGCAGCGCCCTTTTTGTAGAATCCTACAGGAACGTTATTCGCTGTGAGTACGTAAGAAGTCACATCATCAGTGAGTGCTACTTCCTTGAACTCAGCAGCGCCAGCATAACCACGGAGCATATTGCCTTCGGTTTCTGTTGCGCCATCTTCGGCAGTATAGAAGAAATCATATTTTTCACCTGCCGTACCACGAACTACAACGCCTGTCTTCGCAGGGATGATGTCGTCTTCAATCTGAGTCATGGTGATTGTGCCCACAGCATTGCCTTCAGTGTCAGTTCCGTTCATCATGGGTTCTTCTTTTGCCACATAAGCCGTCACGCCTTCGGGGATTGTTGTAGCAGCGTTAGCGTAGAACGTACCGATACCCTGTTCACTAATCGTGCTTTCTACCTTTGCCTTAGTTGCTGCAGTAGAAGCGATAGGTTTGAAGGGAGTTTCTTCCGTAAACTTGTACGCTCCGTTACTTGCCCAGTCGAGCGAGAAGCGCACGAAGCGCATTACGAATGCGTTTGAAACACCGTTTTCTTCGTAGTAAACGCCGAGCGTTCCGTCAGGAAGCACCACCGTTGCGCTATAGCAAGAACCACGAGGACAAATCGTCTTGGGAGCACCAAATGTTTCGCCTTCGTCCGTGGAAAGAGCGATGCTCACGTTTTCACGAATGCCACTATTGGGAAGCGTTTGGAGCGCAATGTCCCAAGGATTGCCTTCGAGGGTAGAACACCAAACCATGTACTCACCATCACAAGCGTTGCCAGAGATACCAGTATTGAAGCGTGTCTGTGAAGGATATTGCCATGTTGCACCATCGTTAGAAGTTACGTTATGATAGTTGTAACCACTTGCACGTACGCTGATAGCAAGGTCGCCATTGTTGCGTTCCAAAGATTTAGGTTCGTCGGCACCAGCAGTACCGCTTGTGCCGCTTACGTACCAGTTCTTACCGCCGTCCTTACTCATGAAGAAGTAGAAATGCTGGCTGTTGTCCGCTTGGCGATTTACGAAGTTGGAAACGAGTGTTCCGTCACGCTTCTGAAGTGCTGCACCTGAACCAGAGAAACCACTCTTCCAAGTCTTCGTGTCGGGATTATCACAGTTGGCACCAAAGAGGGCGTCAGTGTGGTCAACGGGAGCATCCCATGTCAAACCACCGTCGTGACTGGTGATTGTCTTCCAACGGGGAGGTTCTGCCGCAGTTCCCTGGAAGAAACCGTGTCCATAAGTTCCGGCGCTAGTTACGATACCAATAATATCACCGTTGTCGCGATTGGTTACGATAGAAGCATCACCATGACCGTAGTTGCCACCTGTTTCAGCAGTACCCGCTACAGTTACGGGGTCACTCCATGTCTTACCCATATCGTCAGAGTATTGTGCCACCACGTAGCAGTGGTTGGGGAGGTCGGCTTGGCTCTGCTTGCGGTCGTCGGTGAGCACCACGAGACGCTTGCCGTCCTTGGTCACGGTGATGGCAGGGATGCGATAGTGGAGC
>CALCHM010000181.1 GCA_937901345.1 uncultured Prevotella sp.
GAAGATGGTTTACTCCTCATGAAGCTCCTCAATGGTGGTGTTCGTAAGGGTGCTTTCGACGAAGCTGCTGCTAAGGCTAAGTTCGAAGCTTGGAAGCAGGAAAAGGCTGCTAAGGCTGCTAAGGCTGCAGAAAAGACTGCTGCTGACAAGAAGGCTGAAGCTGCTGCTCGTCTCGAAGCAGAAAAGGAAGTAAACAAGAAGATCGCAGAAAAGGTAGCTGAAAAGAAGGCTGCTGCCGCTGCTGCAAAGGCTGAAGCAGAAGCTGCAGCTACTGAAGAAGCTCCCGCAGAAGAAGCTGCTGAATAATAGTAGCACACTTCCACAAAAACACAGTGTCCATGGGTTCGCTAGAACCTTTGGGCACTTTTTTGTTTGGACCCAAATTAACTGGTACGGACGCACGGTGCGTGCGTCCTCAAAACGCAAGCGGGAAACCCATTGATTTGAGGCCTTTATCAATTGGAATCCCAAGCGGAACCCCCACTTGACAGGTACGGACGCACGGTGCGTGCGTCCTCAAAACGCAAGCGGAAAACCCATTGATTTGAGGCCCCAATTCATTGCTGAAAGTTAGCGTGATGAAGGACGCACGGGCCGTGCGTCCGTACCTGTTAAGTGAGTTAAAAAAATACGGGTCGACCGCATGGGTCGATCCGTCTTTTTGATGTATTGGGAGTTGTTTATTCCCAGTTTGTAGAGTTCCAGGGACTGTCTTGCTTGTTGCCGAGCTGTACGCCCTGTGCAGAAGTGTCCACTTCCTTATCACAGATTTTGATTGATGCAGCAATGAGGCCTTCGAGTTGAAGATCGTAGATGCTCATTTGTGGTTGGATATATGTCTTTTTCATAATTAAAATTAGAATCTTAAGATAATTAAATTCCTAGGGTTATTGAGTCCGCATGCCAGCTGTACTCTGTACTCTGTACTCTAAAACGTCTTACTTTACGATGAACTTCTTACCGTTCTGGATGTAGATACCGCCCTTCACTGCGTTCATTACGCGGCGACCTGAGAGGTCATAGATGGGAGCATTTGCATCCACACCGTTGTTGAGAACAGATTCGATTGCTGTAGTTTCGCCACCGAAGTTGAAGCGGAGAACCTGTACAGGTGTTTCGCCTGATTCATTTACAATGGGGAGGTAAGCCTTGAAACCGTTGTTAAGGAATGAATCGTTAACAGGAACAGTCACCGCAGCATCTCCTTCACCTTCTGTGAGGTCGTCTGAAGGATCATTATTGATATTTATCATTGCCTTGTAGAGACCTACCTCGTTATCTTGCATGCTCAACACATAATAGTCTGTGTTTTCTTCTGCTTCAATATAAGTATCAGCATAAGTGCCTTCCAATGCAGATGCTATTGGTTCTGCTGTTGATTCTGTAATTTCAAGGAACACGCAGTTTCGTGCAGCACCATCAATATATTCCAAAATCACAGGAGTGTTTGCAGGGATAACTTCACTATCAATAGGATTCAAAGTCAAGCTACCACCATTAATGTCACCAGCAGTATAGGCATTAACTCTGTCACCACATTTTAATGCTACGGGTGAATACAAAGTTGTATAACCAGCTGTTGTATTCATAGGAACAGGCAACCATGTTACATCTTCAATCTGCCAATCACAGGCATTTTGACCATAACTACTTTGTCTATCTAATTCTGTGTTATCATCAACCAAATACTTACTAGTCGCGTTATGTCCATCTGCCATCAATGTTAAATAACCAAGATATCCTCCTTCTGAAGGTTTGAAGGTTATAACATTTGCTTGACCTACCCCACCAACACTGTGAGTTGCATCGATATATCTTCCAGTACGATAGTTCAACAATTTTCCGTCTTCTGTCAAATAGAATACTACGGCATCATTCCAAGTGTTTTCATTATAAGCAGCCATAGCAAACTTACCGCTTGCCAATGCAACGCCGTCAGCATTTTCACCTGTGATGTATTTTCCAGACGCCTTACCCTTAAGACGATAGAACTTACCAGGTTGAGGAAGGATACACTGCAAACTGTTAGATTTGTCAATCAATGTTGAGATGGTAGTTGCATTCTTAGTTGCTGTAACTGCGTCATATGCAGCCGTCATAGCATCCACAGATGCTTGTGTATAGTAACCATATCCAGTACCGCCCCAATCTTGTTTTGACGCAACATTTGTCTGAAGTGTCGTTGCAAATGTAGTAATTTCATCGTTTGTTGCATGTGCAGCATCGGTGAACAAGATTTTACCATTGGTATGCTGCAAACGGTCGTTGTCCTTAGAACCATCAACCACATAACAACGCACCAAATAAGTTGCACCTTCTGTCAAATTATTAAGCACATAAGCATTCTTATTTGCATCACCACCACTTGTTCCATGATGATAATCTGAAGCAACCACCTTGCCTTCGTTGTTCACTACATCTACACCCACGATATTAATCTTATGACTTGCATTTTTATAAACAACATGAACATCCATCTGAGTGCTTGTTGCAGTCATGATCATTTCGTGCTTATAAGGTGTACCGCCAGCTGCAGTCAAAGCTGTTGACATTCCTTCGGGATATGTTGTAGCTGCAGTCCAGAATGTGTTCCATGTATTCGTTTCAAATGCAAGAGCATCCGCAACAGCACAAACTTGGAATGCTGAACCTGCGTCTCCTTTTGCACTATTATCCTTCCACATCTTCAAAGCACTACTATAGTCGTGCATATATTCATTTGCTCCTTTACGCAAAACGAAACCGCCATTTCCTTGTTCAATGGTCCATGTATGAACACCATCCTTTGCATATACTGCAGTGCCTGTACTTGTTGCGTCACATTCCAATGATTTACCAGAACCAGCACCCTTATTGACTACTTGGATGCCATCGAAAGGATTACCCATGAATGCCCATTGCGCATTATTATCGGCAGCATCGTTGTCAATATACAATCTCTTCTTATTGGCATAAGGTGCTGAATTAGCGTAAGCCACCCATTTCATCATAGCATTAGCATCCGAATTAGTGCTACGAATATTCATGTAGTACCACTTTGCAGCATCAAAACTTGTTGAAAGTTCAAAGGGAAGATCTATGATCAAAGCGATTTCCTTTGTTACAACCCCTTCTACCGCTTCTTCACCATTGATAGTGCCTTCTGGTTTAGCTTCAGCAACTACACCATACGCAAAGTCTGAAGTAGAATAATCAGGATATTCAGAACCGTCTTTCAGTTTTTCAAAAGTTTGAGTGTACTTAACTGCATTGTCATACGTAAAATTGTAAGTAACGGTAACGAATGTAACTTCTTCCAAAATCCAACTATTACCAGCACCTGCACCTTGCCAAGTATCCATGCCACTATTGCCGTGAATACCCCATGTTTGGTTATTGTCAAAGCGACTATTCTGAGTCGCTATAAAAACTTCACCTTCATAATTGTTTTGATGACCGTCAAACAAATAGAAAGTAGTTTTGTTGTCAGCAGACAAGGTAACGTTTGAGTTATTAGTATGAGGGTTTGCGATATAAGCATATTTCCCATTTGAATAATTCTTCAAATAGAATGTATGTTCATTTTCATCCACTACCTTTTCAAATTGCCAATAACACAATTCACCGGTAACACTAGTCGCCCCTACTAACTCTGAACCATTTGCATTAGATGCCATGTAGCGTTTATACCCCGCATCGTTATTAATGAATCCATGGAAATTCTTAATGGTATAAACTTTTTCCGATTCCGGATAAGTTATAGCCCATGCTGTACTCACACAAAAGAGTAACAGCATCAAGAGAGAAGTAATTTTTCTCATTTTTGATAATTTAGTTAATATTTGATTGGTTATTAAAATTGATTGTTTCCTTTTTGAAATTACACCTTTTCGGTTTCTTCGGTTTCAGTGCCACGTCTGTTTGAGGCTGTCGCCATAGGGAAGCAGTCGTTTGCACGGGATGAAAACTGCTGTTGTAGGGGTACAACAAAAACACTCCGCGCCGGAAAGCATAAGGCACTTGCGTGAACCTCAGACTTTCCGGTGCGGAGCGTTTTTATTTGTAATGTGCGCTAAAGCCCCAAATAACACGAGTGTTACCTGTGGAGATAATGGGGGGGGGGTAAAATGTTGATATTTAACAAGTTATAGCGCATAATGAATATTAAGTCAGTGCTGTCTTTAAAGAGCATCGAATGACGTTGGCCACGAGCTTCAGCAACTTCCGTGTAAACCATCCGTTTTTCGGGTGCAAAGTTAATGATTTTTAGAGGAATACACAAGTTTTGACAAGATTCTTTGCTTTTGAGTTACTTCATTCGTTTATTTCCCTAATTGAAGACCTAAATGAGGGAAACTAACTAAAAATGTCTCCATAAGTTAGTTAATCTTTGTACACATTTATTTCGGAGGTTAAAGATCGCCTCGAAGAGGCAAAAGCCAATAGCCCAGGGCAGAGCGACGAAGGAGCGACACCCTGGGGTGGTATACGTTCCGAACGGTACGCTCTGAAAGAGCAAAAGCAACTCTTAACACATTGAAACTTATCCATTTCTTGCTTTTGCCCATTCAGGGCGAAAGCCATGCGGACTATTTACCCAGGGTGTCGCTCCTTCGTAGCTCTGCCCTGGGCTGGTGGCAGGTTGGCCCTTCAGGCCGCCCGAGTTGAGGTTACTTCTATTCGCTTATTATCCCCAATTGAAGACCAAAACGAGGGAAACTAACTAAAAATGTCCACCTAAGTTAGGGGGACGAGCGACAAAGGAGCGGAGGGGGTCTGTGAAAGCATCGGGATCAATGGTTTAGAAGTTGCCTCATTACCACAGACCCCTCCGCCCTTTGGGCACCTCCCCTAACTTAGTGGAGGAATTTGGGTTACCTCCATTCGCTTGTTATCTCCATGGGAACCTAAATGAGGGTTACTAACTTAAAATGTCCACCTAAGTTAGGGGGACGAGCGACGAAGGAGCGGAGGGGGTCTGTGAAAGCTCTTGGATCAACCAAAGGACACGTAAAAAACAGCTATATTATGACCTAAATTAATCAACAGAACAGATACCATGCGGAGTGTAGATTCTACTAATGTATTGAGGTACAAAAAAAGGCGTTGTGTCATAATGAGCAAACTGCTGCGTTGCTCCTCAATTTC
>CALCHM010000182.1 GCA_937901345.1 uncultured Prevotella sp.
AGCACCACGATGGTTTCTGCCTCTGGCCTACAGCAACAACAACGCACAGCATTGCGAATGCGGGAAACGAAAACGGCCGTTCTGCAAATATCCCCCAACTTTTTGCTGAAGCCAGCCAGAAACACAATATGAAGTACGGTTTCTACATCTCGCCCTGGGACCGCAACTCGGCACACTATGGAAAGGACACTTACGTTTCTGAAGTGTTCATCAAGCAGTGTGAAGAATTGGCTGAATATGGTTCTGACCAGTTCGAAATGTGGTTCGACGGCGCCCGTGGTGGTGACGGTTACTACGGCGGCGAAGGTGGCAATCGCGACATTGACCCCGAAATCTATTACGACATCCCCAACCTTCGTGCACGTGTACACCGCATTGCTCCCAACTGCGTGATGTGGGGTGTAGGTGGTGAAGCCCGCTGGATTGGTAACGAGTCGGGTTATGCTGGCAATACCAACTGGGCAATGACCGACTACATGTCTGAAACCGTAGTGCGCGAAGAAGGCGACATCAACGGTTGGTTCTGGAATCCCGGTGAAAGTGACGCTAAGGCTACAAGCGCTGGTTGGTTCTGGCATAACGGCGAATCTATGAAGAGCGCTGAACGCCTTTTCCAGATGTACCTCGAAACCGTTGGTCGCAATGCGACACTCATTCTTAACTGTCCTCCCAACCAACATGGTGTGCTCCCCACTAATACGGTGAACGAACTGAAGAAACTCGGCAAGATGCTTCACGAACGCCTCGCCGTGCCCGTTTTCGAACGTGACGAAACAACTGCCGCTGTTGACCTCGCAAAGTCGGCAACCATTGAAGTGAGCGAAACACGCACTGGTGGCAAGTACGAAGCAGCAAACCTCACCGATGGTGATAAGAATACCTACTGGGGAACCAACGATGGCGACCTCGACGCAACCATCACCCTCACTTGGGATACGCCTCAGGTTATTCGTTACCTTGTCATGCAGGAACCCATCAAGTTGGGTCAGCGCATTAAGGACTTCAAGATTGAATATACAGAAGACGGCGCTACTTGGAAAGAACTCTGCCCCTCATTGGAAACTACAACCGTGGGCTACAAGCGCATTATTCCCCTCAACGGCAAGACATCCGAAAGTTTCGGCAATGGTTACAACGCAAAGCAGTTGCGCATCACCATCCTCGACAGTCGTGCTTGTCCCTTGCTCTCTAACT
>CALCHM010000183.1 GCA_937901345.1 uncultured Prevotella sp.
CGCCTTGCATTTTACTCACTCTTACACAACTTTAGAGGGTGTGCCGAAATTTTTCATTTCGACACACCCTCTTCTCATAAGTATGTGGTGTTGATTATTCAGCAGATTCTGCTGTTGCTTCAGCTGCGGGAGCTTCAGCTGCTACTTCTTCAGTAGCCTTCTTTGAACGACGTGTGCGCTTAGCCTTCTTTTCAGTCTTAGCCATGTTGTCGTTAAAGTCAACCAATTCGATAAAGCACATTTCAGCAGCGTCGCTTGCACGGAAACCAGTCTTGATGATACGAGTGTAACCACCGGGACGGTCAGCAACCTTTGCAGCAACTACCTGGAAGAGTTCAGTAACAGCGTACTTATCCTGGAGGTAGCTGAAAACTACGCGACGTGAGTTAGTAGAGTCGTTCTTGCTCTTCGTGATGAGGGGCTCAACGTACATCTTCAACGCCTTAGCCTTAGCGAGAGTCGTAGTGATTCTTTTGTGCTTGATCAAAGAGCATGCCATGTTAGAAAGCATCGCAGCTCTGTGAGAAGCAGTACGACTCAAATGGTTAAATTTCTTATTGTGTCTCATTTGTGTAATTAATCTTTATCTAATTTATACTTAGAAATATCTGTTCCAAACGAAAGATTCAGACTTTCGAGCAAATCATCAAGCTCAGTAAGCGATTTCTTACCAAAGTTGCGGAACTTCAAGAGGTCTGACTTATTCAACTGAACGAGTTCGCCGAGCGTTTCAACTTCAGCAGCCTTGAGGCAATTAAGCGCACGCACAGAGAGGTTCATATCAACAAGTTTCGTCTTGAGTTGTTGACGCATGTGAAGCACTTCTTCATCGAATTCTTCGTTGTCGAGGTCTGCAGCATCATCAAGCGTGATCTTATCGTCAGAGAAGAGCACAAAGTGATTGATGAGGATACGTGCAGCTTCCTTGAGAGCGTCCTTTGGATCGATGGAACCATCCGTAGAAATTTCAAGCACAAGCTTGTCGTAGTCGGTCTTCTGCTCAACGCGGTAAGGTTCGACTGCGTATTTCACATTACGGATAGGAGTGTAGATTGAGTCAATAGCAATCTGGTGCATGTCAGTGCATGCTTCGCGATTTTCGTCAGCGGGGACATAACCACGACCCTTATTGATAGTGATTTCAATCGTGATAGAAGCCTTAGAATCTAAATGACAAATCACCAATTCGGGATTTAACACTTCAAACCCAGTAAGACATTTATTGAGGTCACCAGCCTTGAAATCATTGCTGTTCGAGATGGTGATAGATGCCTTTTCTGATTCGAATTCTTCTACTCTCTGCTTGAAGCGCACTTGCTTCAAGTTCAGTATGATGTTGGTTACGTCTTCACGCACTCCGGGCACTGTAGCGAATTCGTGTTCAACACCAGCAATTTTGATAGTGTTAATCGCGAAACCTTCAAGTGAAGAGAGCAGGATGCGGCGCAACGCATTACCGACGGTAGTGCCAAAGCCTGGTTCCAAAGGACGGAATTCAAACTTACCGTACTTAGGAGTGCTTTCCAACATTACTACTTTGTCAGGTTTTTGAAATGCTAATATCGCCATAATTAGGATTTTAATTAGTTTTTAGAGTAGAGCTCGACGATCAACTGTTCCTTGATGTTTTCAGGAATATCAGCACGTTCGGGCTTATGAAGGAGCTTACCAGCCTTTGCAGCTTCGTCCCACTCAATCCAAGGATACTTGCTGTGGTTGAAACCAGCGAGAGAGTCCGCGATCACTTCGAGTGACTTAGACTTTTCGCGTACAGCAACAATCTGACCGGGCTTAACGCTGAAAGAAGCGATGTTAACTACACGACCATCAACAGTGATGTGCTTGTGGTTAACGAGCTGACGAGCTGCAGCACGAGTGGGAGCGATACCCAAACGGAACACTACATTGTCGAGACGGCATTCGAGGCTCTGGAGAAGAAGTTCACCGGTAATACCAGGAGCAGATGCAGCCTTTTCAAACAAGTTGCGGAACTGCTTTTCAAGCAAACCGTATGTATACTTAGCCTTCTGCTTTTCAGCGAGCATGATGCCGTATTCAGAAGACTTGCGACGACGACCATTACCGTGTTGACCGGGAGGGAAGTTACGCTTAGAAAGAACCTTATCTGCACCAAAGATTGCCTCACCAAATCGACGAGCGATACGAGACTTGGGGCCAATATATCTTGCCATTTTCTTATCTTAATTTTATCGTTCAACAATATTATACACGACGACGCTTCGGAGGACGGCAACCGTTGTGAGGAAGGGGAGTAACGTCAATGATTTCTGTTACAGCGATACCAGCACCGTGACAAGCACGAATAGCTGATTCACGACCATTACCGGGACCCTTAACGTATGCCTTAACCTTGCGGAGACCGAGGTCGAAAGCTACCTTTGCGCAGTCCTGAGCTGCCATCTGAGCAGCGTAAGGAGTGTTCTTCTTAGAACCACGGAAACCCATCTTACCAGCTGAAGACCATGAAATAACCTGACCTTCGCTATTTGCCAAAGACACGATGATATTGTTGAAAGAGCTGTGTACGTGAAGCTGACCTTCAGCGCTAATCTTTACAACTCTCTTCTTAGCAGCAACTGTTTTCTTTGCCATGATTTCTATTTATTATTTAGTAGCCTTTTTCTTGTTAGCAACAGTCTTCTTGCGACCCTTACGAGTACGAGCATTGTTCTTTGTGCTCTGACCACGGAGGGGAAGACCAATACGGTGACGAACACCACGGTAGCAACCAATATCCATGAGGCGCTTGATGTTCAACTGAATTTCAGAACGAAGGTCACCTTCTACCTTGAATTCAGCACCAATGATTTCACGAATCTTTGCAGCCTGATCGTCTGTCCAATCCTTAACCTTAATATCACGATCGATACCGGCCTTGTCCAAGATCTTTGCTGAGCTACTACGACCTATACCATAAATATAAGTCAAGGCGATTTCACCTCGCTTGTTTTGAGGTAAATCAACACCAACAATTCTTATTGCCATATACTTATTTTATTATTTGCGAAAACTGAATTAACCCTGACGAGTCTTGAACTTAGGGTTCTTTTTGTTAATCACATACAAGCGGCCCTTGCGACGTACAATCTTGCAGTCTGCAGTACGCTTCTTTAAAGATGCTCTTGTCTTCATTTTTTTATGTTTTATTTGTATCTAAACACGATTCGTCCTTTCGAGAGGTCGTACGGACTCATCTCTACCTTTACCTTGTCACCGGGAAGAATCTTAATATAATGCATACGCATCTTACCAGAGATGTGGGCGATGATAGGATGACCGTTCTCAAGTTCAACTCGGAACATTGCGTTGCTCAACGCTTCAACAATTGTTCCATCTTGTTCGATAGCTACTTGCTTTGCCATACTAATACAAATGTCCTTCTATTTTTTCAATTTCTTCAAACGTAGATAAAATATCAGCTTTGCCATGATGAATGGCAATCGTGTGTTCAAAGTGTGCTGCAGGTAATTTATCACGAGTAATTACACCCCATTTGTCCGGAAGCATATACAACTCAGGAGATTTCATCGTCACCATTGGTTCAATAGCGAGACACATTCCATTTTTAAGTTGCTTACCCGTACCCTGTTTACCATAATTTGGTATTTGAGGATCTTCATGCATTGTCCTTCCGATGCCGTGACCGACAAATTCACGAACAATACCATAACCTTGGGATTCACAATGCTGCTGTACCGCATAACCTATATCACCAAGACGTTTACCTGGAATAGAGGTCAAAATTGCTTTATAAAGACTCTCTTTGGTTGTTTTCAGCAGTTGCTTAATCTCGGGATTTACCTCGCCTACACAAAAAGTGTAACAAGAGTCACCGCAAAAACCATCAAGAATTGTACCGCAATCAATAGAAACAATATCACCTTCTTTTAAAGGAGTATCATTAGGTATTCCGTGTACAACAACTTCATTAACAGAAGCACAAATTGAAGCTGGAAATTCAGGACCATAGGGATTAGGAAATCCCTTAAAAGTAGGTATAGCCCCGTTATCACGAATAAATTGTTCAGCCAAAGTGTCCAACTCTTTCGTTGTGACACCTGGCTTCACAACTTTAGCTATTTCAGCGAGTGTTGCACTAACAAGTAAGTTAGCTTTACGCAACAACTCGATTTCATCGTCTGTCTTCAGATAAATCATCAGACTCTCACATTAATATGCTGAAACTTTACTCTGTCTTGTATGACCAGCATTGAGAAGACCATCATAATGGCGTACCAAAAGATGAGATTCTATTTGCTGAAGTGTGTCAAGAACAACACCTACAAGAATCAAGAGAGAAGTACCTCCAAAGAACTGAGCAAAACTTTGCTTAACACCAAACACACCAACAATTGCAGGAAGAATGGCGATTACAGCAATGAACAATGAACCTGGGATTGTAAGATTTGACATTACCTTGTCCAAGTAATTTGCAGTGTCTTGACCGGGCTTAACACCAGGAATAAAACCATTATTACGTTTCATATCTTCAGCCATCTGAACGGGATTCATAGTGATAGCAGTATAGAAGTAAGTAAACGCAATAATCAATACTACAAATACAGCATTGTAAAGTACGCTCGTATGATCAAGGAATTGACTAAGAGCCCATGAAGTCTCTGTACCAACACTTTGAGCAATTGAGAGAGGAATAAACATAATCGCCTGAGCGAAGATGATAGGCATCACGTTAGCTGCGAAAAGCTTAATGGGAATGTACTGACGTGCACCACCCACAGCGCGATTTCCTTCAACTCTCTTAGCATACTGTACAGGCACCTTACGGATAGCCTTTACAAGCATAATTGCCAACATCATTACAAAGAGAAGAGCAATCATTTCAATGAAGAAGAAGATTACTCCACCACCAGCCGCACCAGAAAGGGCTGAGGTAAATTCCTCAATGATTGCGCCAGGCATACGTGCAATGATACCAATCATAATAATAATTGAAACACCATTACCAATTCCCTTGTCAGTGATGCGTTCACCAAGCCAAAGGACAAACATACTACCGGCAGCAAGGATAATCGTAGACGCGAACATAAATCCGAAGCCGTCACCTACGAGGAAAGCACCAGAACCAGCTGTTTGAGCCTTAAGGTTAATCAAGTAAGTAGGAGCTTGGAAGAGCAAAATTGCGATAGTCAAAACACGAGTGATTTGATTGATCTTTCTTCTGCCACTTTCACCTTCACGCTGCATCTTCTGGAAGTAGGGCACAGCAACTGCAAGCAATTGCACTACGATAGACGCTGAAATGTAAGGCATGATACCTAACGCAAAAATAGAAGCGTTAGAGAATGCACCACCAGAGAACATATTCAAAAGCGCCATCAAACCTTCATTTGTCTGGTCTTGCAACTTCTGCAATGCTGTAGGGTCAATACCTGGGAGCACCACGAAAGACCCAACACGATAGATAGCAACAAAGAGGAGAGTCATGAGGATGCGTGAACGCAAATCCTCAATTCTCCAAATGTTCTTGATAGTCTCGATTATTTTTTTCATCGACGTAAAACTTTATTAGAGTTTAGTAACAGTACCACCAGCAGCAACGATTGCTTCTTCTGCAGTCTTAGAGAATGCATGAGCTACAACATCGAGCTTTGCAGTAACAGTACCATTTCCAAGAATCTTCACAAGCTGGTTGTTTGAAATGAAACCAGCAGCTACGAGTTCTTCTACGCCAATCTTAGCGAGACCCTTCGCTTCAGCAAGACTCTGAAGAGTGCTGAGGTTGATTGCCTTGTACTCTACGCGGTTAATATTCTTAAAACCGAACTTGGGCACACGGCGCTGAAGGGGCATCTGACCACCTTCAAAACCAATCTTCTTGCTGTAACCAGAACGCGCCTTAGCACCCTTGTGACCACGTGTAGAAGTGCCACCGAGACCTGAACCAGGACCGCGACCAATTCGTTTACGTGACTGAGTTGAGCCGTTAGCGGGTTTTAAATTATGTAATTTCATTAGAATGCTTTTTTTATAGACCTTAATTATTCTACAGTTACCAAGTGATGAACCTTGCGAATCATACCACGGAGGGCAGGAGTATCTTCCTTCTCAACGGTTTGGTTCAACTTCTTGAGACCGAGCGCTTCAAGCGTTCTCTTCTGATCTACTGAAGCACCAATGCGGCTCTTAATCTGCTTAATCTTAATAGTTGCCATAATCGTTGTTTTAACCTCTGAATACTTTTTCCAATGATACACCACGGTGCATTGCTACTGTGCGAGCGTCACGCATTTCGCTAAGTGCAGCAATCGTTGCCTTAACAAGATTGTGGGGGTTAGATGAACCCTTAGACTTAGCAAGTACGTCCTTAATACCAACACTTTCAAGTACAGCACGCATTGCGCCACCTGCCACAACACCTGTACCTTCAGATGCGGGAAGAATGAGAACTTCTGCGCCACCGAACTTAGCAGCCTGGCCATGAGGAACAGTACCCTTAATTACGGGAACCTTAACAAGGTTCTTCTTAGCAGCTTCTACACCCTTAGCGATAGCAGCAGTAACTTCGCCAGCCTTACCAAGACCTACGCCAATTACACCCTTGCCATCACCTACTACTACAATAGCAGCGAAAGTGAAAGTGCGACCACCCTTTGTAACCTTAGTTACACGATTGATAGCAACGAGTCTATCCTTTAATTCTTCTGTATTTACGTTTACTCTGTTTGCCATAATCTTTTAGAATTTAAGTCCACCATTACGTGCACCGTCTGCAACTTCCTTAACACGGCCATGATAGAGATAACCGTTACGGTCAAATACAACAGTCTCAATGCCTGCTTCAAGCGCCTTCTTTGCAATTGCTTCACCTACCTTAGCAGCTTGTTCCTTCTTAGGCATTGCTTCCATGCCGAGTGAAGATGCTGCAGCGAGAGTTGTGCCAGTTTCATCATTGATGATCTGAACGTAGATTTGCTTGTTGCTTCTGAACACGCTCATGCGGGGACGAGCAGCTGTACCAGAGATTTTATTACGAACTCTGTATTTGATCTTGATGCGTCTTTGTTCTTTTTTCGTAGTCATAATCTTACTAATTAAAATTACTTACCTGCTGACTTACCAGACTTACGACGAATTTGTTCGCCAACGAAGAGGATACCCTTTCCTTTGTAAGGTTCAGGTTTGCGGAAAGAACGAATCTTAGCACATACAAGTCCGAGCAACTGCTTGTCGCAAGACTCAAGACAAATATAGGGGTTCTTATTTCTTTCAGACTTCGTTTCAACCTTGATTTCCTTAGGAAGCTGGATGAAGATTGCGTGTGTGTAACCGAGGTTAAATTCAATGAGGTTGCCTGTATTTTGTACGCGGTAACCAACACCCACGAGTTCCATTTCCTTCTTGTAACCTTCAGAAACACCAATTACCATGTTGTTAACAAGAGCGCGATAGAGACCATAGAAAGCCTGCTTTTGCTTTTGTTCAACTTCACTTTCTTCGTTGATGCTGAAAGAAATTACGTTATCTACAATTGAAACATTGATAGAAGGATCAATAGCTTGGCTCAATTCACCCTTCGGTCCTTTTACAGACACTACATTATCCTGGTATGTTACAGTAACACCTGCAGGGATGTTAATCGGCAATTTACCTATTCTTGACATTGTTTTCCTCCTAAATTAATATACATAGCAAAGAACTTCACCACCAATCTTAAGTTCTGAAGCTTCCTTGTCTGTCATTAGACCTTTAGACGTTGATACGATTGCGATACCAAGTCCGTTAATAACACGGGGCATTTCACGGTAACCAGTGTATTTTCGCATACCAGGTTTAGAAACACGTGTAAGACTCTTGATTGCGTTCACCTTGCTTTCAGGGTGATACTTGAGAGCGATCTTGATTGTGCCCTGAGGACCTTCTTCAATGAACTTGTAGTTCAAGATGTAGCCCTTTTCGAAGAGAATCTTTGTGATGTTCTTCTTCACATTTGACGCGGGAATTTCAACAACGCGGTGCTTAGCATGAATCGCATTGCGAAGACGGGTCAAATAGTCTGCTATTGGATCTGTCATGATAAAATTGTTTAATTAATCGGGACTGCCCCGACAATATTAAATAATAGAAAGAATTATCTCTGTTGGTATGGTTTACCAGCTTGCCTTCTTAACGCCGGGGATCAAACCTTCAGACGCCATTTCACGGAACTGAATACGTGAAAGACCGAAGAGGCGGATATAACCCTTGGGACGACCAGTGAGCTTACAACGATTGTGAAGGCGGATGGGGTTAGCATTCTTGGGGATAGCCTGGAGCTTACGAGCTGCCTCGTAAGCTTCTACAGGATCCTCAGACTTGTTAACAATTTCCTTCAACGCTGCACGCTTAGCTGCGTACTTGGCTACCATTTTAGCACGCTTTACTTCACGTGCCTTCATTGATTCTTTTGCCATGTGTTGTATTAATTGTTTTTAGCGTTCTTAAAGGGAAGGCCGAATTCCTTAAGGAGAGCGTAGCCTTCTTCGTCAGTAGGAGCAGATGTTACGAACGTAATGTTCATACCGAGCAAACGATCGATAGAGTCGATGTTGATTTCGGGGAAAATAATCTGTTCCTGAATACCGAGCGTATAGTTACCACGACCGTCAAACTTACTTTCGATACCCTTGAAGTCACGAATACGGGGCAATGCCACGCGAACCAACTTTTCAAGGAATTCATACATGCGTTCACGGCGAAGCGTTACCATTACACCGATAGGCATCTTTTTACGAAGTTTGAAGTTTGAAACGTCCTTCTTAGATACTGTTGCAACTGCCTTCTGACCAGTGATAGCTGTAAGTTCGTTGATTGCAACATCAATGATCTTCTTGTCAGCAACAGCCATACCAAGACCTTGGTTGATAACAATCTTCTTCAATACGGGAATTTGCATTGTTGAAGAGTAGTTGAACTGCTTCATCAAAGCAGGAGCGATCTGCTCTGCGTAAACTTTCTTAAGTTGTGCTGTATTACTCATTACTTGATCTCCTCTCCTGATTTTTTAGCGTAGCGAACAAGCTTGCCATTTTCGTTCAACTTACGACCGATGCGAGTAGCTTCGCCAGTCTTGGGGTCTACAACATTGAGGTTAGAAATGTGAATGGGTGCTTCCATCTTCACGATACCTCCCTGAGGGTTCTTAGCGTTAGGCTTCTGGCTCTTTGAAACCATGTTGACACCTTCTACGATTGCACGCTTCTTTTCTACGAAGACTTTGGTTACCTTACCGGTCTTACCCTTTTCTTCACCAGCGAGAACCTTAACTGTGTCGCCTTTCTTAATATGTAATTTCATTACTATTTCGATTAAACGGGGATTAAAGTACCTCAGGTGCCAAAGAAACGACCTTCATATTAGCAGCACGAAGTTCACGTGCAACCGGACCGAAAATACGACTACCTCTCAACTCGCCTGCGTTGTTCAAAAGTACACACGCATTGTCATCAAAGCGGATATAAGAACCGTCAGCACGACGGATTTCCTTCTTAGTACGTACGATCAAAGCCTTCGATACGGCACCCTTCTTAATATCACTTGACGGAATCACGCTCTTTACAGATACCACAATTACGTCACCTACAGAAGCATAGCGGCGGCGTGTACCACCAAGCACACGGATACAAAGTGCTTCGCGTGCACCGCTGTTATCAGCTACTGTCAATCTAGATTCTGCTTGTATCATAATTACTTAGCTCTTTCTACAATTTCAACAACTCTCCAACGCTTAGTCTTGCTCAAGGGACGAGTTTCCATGATGAGAACTGTATCACCGATATGGCAGTCGTTCTTTTCGTCATGAGCATGGTACTTCTTCGTCTTAGAGATGAATTTACCATAAATGGGGTGCTTTTCCTTGAACTTAGCAGCAACAACGATGGTCTTATCCATCTTGTCACTTACAACAACACCCTGTCTTGTTTTTCTTAAATTTCTTTCCATCTGGATGATGATTATTTGTTGTTAAGTTCGTTCAACACAGTCTTCATCTTAGCAATCGTACGACGTGCCGCTTTGATCTGTGCAGGATTTTCCAGAGGAGTGATGCTGTGGTTAAGCACCAACTGGTTGTAGTTAGCCACCTCAGTCTGGAGGCGTTCTGCCAACTCATTAGCTGGGATTTGACGGATTTCTGCGATCTTCATAATTATGCGTTTTTATCGTAGTCGTGTCTAACAATGAACTTTGTAGTAACAGGGAGCTTCTGTGCAGCGAGGCGAAGAGCTTCCTTTGCTACTTCAAAAGGTACACCATCAATTTCGAAAATGATGCGACCGGGAGTGATGGGGAATACGTAACCAACGGGGTCACCCTTACCCTTACCCATGCGGACGTCAGCAGGTTTCTTTGTGATGGGTTTGTCAGGGAAGATGCGAATCCAAGACTGTCCTTCACGCTGCATGTAGCGTGTCATTGCAATACGCGCAGCTTCAATCTGGCGACCAGTGAGCCAGTGTGTATCAAGGCTCTTGATACCGAAGCTACCAAATGCGAGCTGATTACCACGCTGCGCATTACCCTTGCTACGGCCCTTATGCGGTCTTCTGTATTTTGTTCTTTTAGGTTGTAACATAATACTCTAACTGATTAACGATTGTTGTTTTTCTTGTTACGGAACTTGCGGTTGTTGTTATCGCCCTTGCGCCCAGTTTCCTTTTCAGGAGTGAAGTTAGGAGCGAGATCACGCTTTCCGTAAACTTCGCCACGGCAAATCCACACCTTGATACCAAGGAGACCTACCTTTGTGAGAGCTTCAGTGTGGCAGTAGTCGATATCTGCACGGAATGTGTGGAGAGGAGTACGACCTTCCTTAAACATTTCGCTACGCGCAATTTCTGCGCCATTAAGACGACCTGAAATCTGTACCTTGATACCTTCAGCACCCATACGCATTGCGTTCTGGATAGCCATCTTGATAGCACGACGATAAGCGATCTTGCCTTCTACCTGGCGAGCGATGCTCTTACCAACGATTGTTGCATCGAGGTCAGGCTTCTTAATTTCGAAGACATTAATCTGCACTTCCTTGTCAGTAATCTTCTTAAGTTCTTCCTTAAGTTTATCGATATCCTGACCAGCCTTACCGATGATAACACCTGGACGTGCTGTGCAAACAGTAATTGTAATCAGTTTGGGAGTGCGTTCGATAACGATGCGTGAAACGCTTGCCTTAGCGAGACGCACGTCGAGATACTTGCGGATTTTGCTATCTTCGAGAATATTATCACCGAAGTTAGAACCACCGAACCAGTTAGAATCCCAACCACGAATAATACCAAGTCGGTTTGAAATCGGATTTACTTTCTGTCCCATAGATTAATCATTTTTAGTACCCACGTGGATTGTAACGTGGTTTGAACGTTTACGAATTCTGTAACCTCTACCCTGGGGTGCAGGACGCATACGCTTGAGAGTTGCACCACCATCAACAAAAATTTGTGTTACGAACAATTCGCCTTCTTCTGCCTTGCGATCGTTCTTCTGTTCCCAGTTAGCGATTGCTGAGCGCAACAACTTTTCCACATCTGCAGAAGCTGCCTTCTTTGAGAAGCGGAGCGTGCCGAGTGCGCGATTTACCTCCATACCGCGAATCATGTCAACGACATAACGCATTTTGCGGGGTGAAGAGGGGCAATTTTGCAACTTTGCAAAATATTGGGTCTTGAGCGCTGCCTTTCTAGCTTCAGCAGCGAGTCTTTTTCTTGCTCCCATTTATTTTATTTCTTTATAATCTGGTTTGAATGTGCCTGTTTACTTCTTCTTGTTACCACCGTGGCCACCAAACTTACGTGTAGGCGCGAATTCGCCAAGTTTGTGACCTACCATGTTTTCAGTAACATAAACAGGAATAAACTTATTTCCGTTGTGAACTGCAACTGTATGTCCTACGAAGTCAGGAGATATCATTGAAGCTCTGGCCCAAGTCTTAACAACTGTCTTCTTGCCGCTTTCGTTCATTGCAAGAATCTTCTTTTCGAGAGAGACAGCGATATAGGGACCTTTCTTAAGTGAACGACTCATAATCTTATTCTCGTGTTAGTGAAATTACTTTTTACGTCTTTCGATAATATACTTGCTTGACTGCTTCTTAGGTGCACGTGTCTTGAGACCCTTAGCATACAAGCCTGTACGTGAACGTGGGTGACCACCAGACTGACGACCTTCACCACCACCCATCGGGTGATCAACAGGGTTCATAACAACACCACGGTTGTGTGGACGACGGCCCAACCAACGTGAACGACCTGCCTTACCAGAAGATTCCAATGCATGGTCAGAGTTACCTACGCTACCGATAGTAGCCTTACAAGCACTCAGAATTTGTCTTACTTCACCTGAAGGCAACTTGATTACACAATACTTACCTTCTCTTGAAGTCAATTGAGCAAAATTACCAGCTGATCTAACCAAAGCTGCACCTTGACCTGGGCGCAATTCAATGTTGTGAATTACGGTACCCACAGGGATGTTCTGCAATGGAAGTGCGTTACCAATCTCAGGCGCTGCATTTTCACCAGACATCAAAGTAGTGCCAACTTGCAATCCATTAGGAGCAATGATATATCTCTTTTCACCATCAGCGTAGAACAACAAAGCGATACGAGCCGAACGGTTTGGATCGTATTCGATTGTCTTTACAACTGCTGGTACACCGTCTTTATTTCTCTTGAAGTCAATAAAACGGAATTTTCTCTTGTGACCGCCGCCAATATAGCGCACTGTCATCTTACCGACATTGTTACGGCCACCTGTTACACGCTTACCGCTAACAAGAGATTTTTCTGGTACTGACGCAGTAATTTCTTCAAAAGTACCAATAATCTTGTGTCTCTGCCCCGGTGTTGTGGGCTTAAATTTACGTACTGCCATCTTTTATTTAAATATTGCTATAAAAATCAATAGTATCACCTTCCTTCAATGTCACAATTGCCTTCTTGAAAGCATTTGTGCGACCATTGATGATTCCTGATCTTGTATAACGGCTCTTGTTCTTACCAGCATATCTCATGGTGTTAACTTCAACAACAGTCACATTATACAATGCTTCAACTTCTTTCTTAATTTCCAATTTGTTAGCTTCTGGACGCACAATAAAACCGAAACGATTCAACTTTTCGGTGATTGCAGTCATTTTTTCAGTTACCAACGGTTTAACAATAATTCCCATTATCTAAGCCTCCTTTTAATTAAGATAAGATGTTATCAATAGCCTTGAGCGAGCTTTCTGTCACAACAAGAGTCTGAGCATTCAATACAGAGTATGTATTCAATGCTGACGCAATTGCCACATTAGCGCGTTCAATATTTCGGGCTGACAAAAATACATTTTTATTAGCTTCTGGCAAAACTACCAAAACTTTCTTGTCAGCAATTTTAAGATTATTAACCATAGTTACGAAATCTTTAGTTTTTGGAGCTTCGAATGTGAAGTCTTCAACTACCAAGATAGCGTTTTCCTGTGCCTTATAAGACAAAGCTGAGCGACGAGCCAAAGCCTTAACCTTCTTGTTCAACTTGAACCAGTAGTCACGTGGCTTAGGACCGAATACGCGAGCACCACCTACCAATACTGGTGAGTTGATATCACCACGGCGTGCACCGCCACCACCTTTTTGACGTCCCAACTTGCGAGTAGAACCGCTGATTTCGCTTCTTTCCTTTGACTTGTGAGTACCTTGACGTTGGTTAGCCATGAACTGCTTTACATCCAAGTAGATAGCATGGTCATTCGGTTCAATTCCGAAGATAGATTCGTTTAACGTAACCTTTCTTCCGGTGTCTTCACCCTTAATATTTAATACGTTAACTTCCATTATTTTTCAATTATTACGATTGAACCTTTGCAACCCGGTACTGAACCCTTAATCAAAAGAAGATTGTGTTCCGGAATTACCTTTAATACTTTCAAGTTCTGAGTAGTTACGCGGTCACCGCCCATTTGGCCACCCATGCGCATACCCTTGAATACCTTTGCAGGGTAAGAACAAGCACCGATAGAACCCGGCTTACGAGCGCGGTTGTGCTGACCGTGAGTAGTCTGACCTACACCACCAAAACCATGTCTTTTAACAACACCTTGGAAACCCTTACCCTTAGAAGTACCAACTACGTCTACGTAATCAACGCCGTCGAACAATTCTACAGTGATAGTGTCACCGAGGTTCAATTCTGTTTCAAAATTCTTGAACTCAGCCAAGTGGCGCTTTGGAGTTACACCAGCCTTCTTAAAGTGACCCATCAAAGGCTTTGTAGTATGCTTTTCCTTCTTGTCCTGGAAACCTACCTGAACAGCAGCATAACCATCCTTTTCTACGGTCTTGATTTGAGTAACTACACAAGGACCAGCTTCGATAACAGTGCATGGTACATTCTTACCATCAGCACTGAAAACGGATGTCATTCCGATTTTCTTTCCTAATAATCCTGGCATTTCAGTTAATTTTTAATGGATTAAACTTTGATTTCTACTTCTACACCACTCGGCAATTCCAACTTCATCAAGGCGTCTACAGTCTTAGCTGTTGAGCTATAGATGTCAATCAAACGCTTGTAAGAAGAAAGTTCGAACTGTTCACGAGACTTCTTGTTAACGAAAGTTGAACGGTTCACTGTGAAGATACGCTTGTGAGTTGGCAATGGAATTGGACCACTTACGATAGCGCCTGTAGCCTTCACTGTTCTAACGATCTTTTCTGCTGACTTGTCTACCAAGTTGTGATCGTAGCTTTTCAGTTTAATTCTAATTTTTTGACTCATTGTCTTTTGATAATTTAAAAATGAAAATTTATATAAAGGTGGGGCCGGATTAAGAGTCATTCGCTAATCCGTTGCCCCAATCTTTTCAGAGTATTATACCAAGTCTACACGACCCTTGCATTCTTCAAGTACTGCCTTAGCAATAGAGCTAGATACTTGTGCGTGGTGATCGTAAGTCATTGATGAAGTTGCACGACCAGAAGTGATAGTACGCAAAGCTGTTACGTAACCGAACATTTCTGCCAATGGAACAGTAGCCTTAACCAAGCGAGCGCCTGAACGAGTAGAGTCCATACCTTCTACCTGACCACGACGACGGTTCAAGTCACCGATTACATCACCCATGCTTTCTTCCGGAGTTACTACTTCGAGCTTCATCATCGGTTCAGTCAAAGCCGGACCTGCCTTAGCACAAGCGTTCTTGTAAGCCTGGATAGCACAGATTTCGAATGACAACTGGTCAGAGTCAACCGGGTGGAATGAACCATCCTTCAACACAACCTTCATTGAATCCATTGGATAACCTGCCAATACACCATTCTTCATTGCAGTTACGAAGCCCTTCTGTACTGATGGGATGAATTCCTTAGGAATGTTACCACCCTTAACTTCGTCGATGAACTGCAAGCCACCTTCCTTGAAGTCTTCGTCAACAGGACCGAGAGTTACGATGATATCAGCGAACTTACCACGACCACCTGACTGCTTCTTGTAAACTTCACGCAATTCAACAGTCTTAGTAATACATTCCTTGTAGTTAACCTGTGGCTTACCTTGGTTACATTCAACCTTGAATTCACGCTTCAAACGGTCGATGATGATATCCAAGTGCAATTCACCCATACCAGAGATAACTGTCTGACCAGACTGTTCGTCAGTCTTAACAGTAAATGTCGGGTCTTCTTCAGCCAACTTAGCCAAACCATTAGAAAGCTTGTCCAAGTCCTTCTGAGTCTTAGGTTCAACTGCAATACCGATTACCGGTTCTGGGAAGTCCATAGATTCCAATACGATTGGAGCATCTTCATCACACAAAGAGTCACCAGTACGGATATCCTTGAAACCAACACCTGCACCGATATCACCAGCAGCGATTACTTCAACCGGATTCTGCTTGTTTGAGTGCATCTGGAACAAACGTGATACACGTTCCTTCTTACCAGAGCGAGTGTTGAAAATATATGAACCAGCTTCTACCTTACCAGAGTAAACACGGAAGAAAGTCAAACGACCTACATATGGGTCAGTTGCAATCTTAAATGCCAAAGCAGAAGTCTTTTCATCTTCAGCCGGACGGCGAGAAGTTTCTTCACCTGTAGCAGGGTCAGTACCGATAATTGCTGGAGTATCCAATGGAGATGGCAAGAATGCACATACATAGTCAAGCAAAGTCTGAACACCCTTGTTCTTGAATGAAGAACCACACATCATCGGAACGATATCCATCTTCAAAGTAGCAGCACGCAAAGCACGCATTACTTCTTCGTTAGTGATAGTTGAAGGATCGTCGAAGAACTTTTCCATCAATTCATCATCGTATTCAGCTACCTTTTCGAGCATCTTTTCTCTCCATTCTTCAGCTTCAGCAACCAAGTTTGCAGGGATTTCTTCTACTGAGTAGTCTGCACCCATGGTTTCATCATGCCAAAGGATAGCCTTCATCTTGATCAAGTCAACTACACCCTTGAATGTTTCTTCAGCACCGATAGGAATTACGATCGGACATGGATTTGCACCCAAAACATCCTTCATCTGACGAACTACTTCGTAGAAGTCAGCACCTGAACGGTCCATCTTGTTAACGTAACCGATACGTGGTACATTGTACTTGTCAGCCTGGCGCCATACAGTTTCAGACTGTGGTTCAACACCACCTACCGCACAATAAGTAGCAACTGCACCGTCCAATACACGGAGTGAACGTTCTACTTCAGCAGTAAAGTCCACGTGTCCCGGGGTGTCAATCAAGTTGATCTTATACTTGTTACCTGCATAGTTCCAGAAAGTAGTGGTAGCAGCAGAAGTAATAGTGATACCACGTTCCTGTTCCTGAGCCATCCAGTCCATGGTAGCAGTACCATCGTGAGTTTCACCGATCTTGTGAGTCAAACCAGTGTAGAACAAGATACGTTCAGAAGTTGTTGTCTTACCGGCGTCGATGTGAGCCATGATACCGATGTTACGGGTCAAGAGCAAATCTTGTTTTGCCATTTTTTCTTCCTTTAACTAGTTAATAAATACTTGATTAGAATCTGAAGTGAGCGAATGCACGGTTAGCTTCAGCCATACGGTGCATATCTTCCTTACGCTTGAAAGCACCACCCTGTTCGTTGAAAGCATCGATGATTTCAGCAGCCAACTTGTCAGCCATTGACTTACCACCACGCTTACGAGCGAAGAGGATCAAGTTCTTCATAGAAACTGATTCCTTACGGTCTGGACGGATTTCAGTAGGAACTTGGAAAGTAGCACCACCGATACGGCGTGACTTAACTTCAATCTGAGGAGTTACATTATCCAATGCCTTCTTCCAGATTTCCAAAGCTGTCTTTTCTTCGTTAGGAAGCTTTGTCTTCACTGTTTCCAATGCTGTATAGAAGATTTCGTAAGAAGTGTTCTTCTTACCATCGTACATCAAGTGATTTACGAACTTAGTAACCTTTTGGTCACCGAATACTGGATCCGGGAGGATCACACGTTTTTTTGGTTTTGCTTTTCTCATTTTCTTTCAAAAATAATGTTTTGTTTGGGGCTGTTTGCTTCTTTTCGTTTCCTTCAACGCCTCCTCCGAGGCATTTACTCAACCTTTATAGCTTTTTTCCAACAAACCAAAACTAAAATTTAAATACTTTTTCTTTTAAGGAGCGAGGTATTACTTCTTCTTACCCTTTGCTGCTGCTGGAGCTTGACCTGGCTTAGGACGCTTAGCACCGTACTTAGAACGACGTTGTGTACGACCTGCTACACCTGCTGTATCCAATGTACCGCGAA
>CALCHM010000184.1 GCA_937901345.1 uncultured Prevotella sp.
TGTTTTCTATTGCTACAAGTATTGATGCATTTTCATTTGGCATAGCATATAAACTAGCTTATACCAATAACGTAATTATATGTTTTTTATCTATATCACTATGCAAAATCCGTTGGAATCTATTGATGTCCAGACAGGAGCCTATAACCGAAATCTTTTTAAAAAATCGATTAATACAAAACTAAAAAATTTAATATTATAACTTTCCGTATGAAAACAGACATTGAAATTGCTCGTAATACCCCGTTGGTAAACATTGAGCAGATTGCGCAACAAGCCGGCATCCCTGCCGAGAGTGTGAACCCCTATGGCCGCTACATGGCTAAGATTGATGAACACCTCATCGACGATGCCAAGGTGAAAGAGAGTAACCTCATCCTTGTTACCGCCATCACCCCCACAAAGGCTGGTATCGGTAAGACTACCGTATCAATAGGTCTTGCACTTGGCCTCAACAAGATTGGCAAGAAGACAATGGTAGCACTGCGTGAGCCCTCTCTCGGTCCCTGCTTCGGCATGAAGGGTGGCGCTGCCGGTGGTGGCTACACCCAGGTGTTGCCCATGGACAAGATTAACCTCCACTTTACAGGAGACTTCCACGCCATCACCTCTGCGCACAACATGATTGCTGCACTCCTCGACAATTACCTTTTCCAGCATCGTGCTGAAGGTTTCGGTTTGAAGGAAGTGCTTTGGCGCCGCGTCCTTGACGTTAACGACCGTGGTCTTCGTCAAATCGTCTCAGGCGTTGGTCCTGCGGCAAATGGTGGAGTTCAACAGGCTGGTTTTGACATTACACCTGCATCTGAGTTGATGGCGATTCTCTGTTTGGCAACAAGTGAAGAAGATCTCCGTCGCCGCATCGAAAATATCCTCCTCGGTTACACTTATGAAGGCAAACCCTTCACCGTAAAGGACCTTGGCGTTGCGGGTGCAATAATGGTGCTCCTCAAAGATGCCATCCAACCTAACTTGGTGCAGACAACGGAAAATACGCCTGCATTTGTTCATGGAGGTCCCTTTGCGAACATCGCTCACGGTTGCAACTCAATCTTCGCAACCCGCATGGCGCTTTCACACTCCGATTACACCATTACTGAAGCTGGTTTCGGTGCTGACCTTGGCGCAGAAAAGTTCTATGACATCCTTTGCCGTAAGAGCGGTCTCCAACCCGACCTCACCGTTATCGTTGCTACTGCTCAGGGATTGAAGATGCACGGCGGCGTAGCGCTTGATCAGATTAAGGAACCCAATCTTGAAGGTATCCGCACCGGTCTCGCAAATCTTGATAAGCACGTACGCAACCTCCGCAAGTTTGGTCAGACGGTTCTCGTGGTGTTCAATCGCTTCGCAACAGATACAGACGAAGAAATGGCATTGCTCAAACAGCACTGTGAAGAGACGCTTCAGGCGCCTTTCGTCATCAACAATGCCTTTGCTGAAGGCGGTAGCGGTGCTGTTGAAATGGCAAACCTCGTGGTGGACACTATTGAAAAGAATCCCTCAAAGCCCCTCCAACTCATCTATGCTGACGGCGACGACATCAAGACGAAGATTGAAAAGGTGTGTCGTGAAATCTATGGTGCAGCATCTGTAAGTTTCGCAACTCCTGCGTTAAACCGCATTAAGTTGGCTGAACAACACGGCATGGCATCCTTCCCCGTTTGTATCGCCAAGACACAGTTCTCATTCTCTGCCGACCAGACAAAGTACGGCGCTGCCGATGGTTTTGCAATTCAGATTCGCGACGTAGTCCTCAATGCCGGTGCTGAAATGATTGTAGCACTCGCAGGAGACATTATCCGTATGCCCGGTCTGCCAAAGTCTCCTCAGGCGAATCGCATTGACTACGTGAATGGCGAAATCATTGGATTGAGCTAAAGGGAAGGGATTAAAGTTCCTAATAACTGACATTTGGATTATGTTGCGCATCAAGCTCGACACCATTGATTCAACAATGCAATACCTCGCACGTCCGGAACTTTCGGCGTGCGAGGATTCTTTTATTGTAGCAACAGCGGAATATCAAACCGCTGGACGCGGGCAGGAAGGGACTTTCTGGGAGAGCGAAAAGGGGAAGAACTTACTGCTTGGGATGGTGTTGCGACACACGCACCTACACCCCACCGAGCAATTCTACCTTTCCGAAATTTGCGCATTGGCCTTGGTCGAAACTCTTGACACTTACACCGCAGGTTGCACCATTAAATGGCCTAATGACATTTATTATGCTGACCGCAAGGTGAGCGGCATGCTCCTCGAACACACGCTGCAAGGCGCAACGCTCTCGCAAACCATCGTAGGAATTGGACTGAACGTCAATCAGCACACATTCCTCAGCGACGCTCCCAATCCCGTTTCGCTTGTTCAGATTCTGAACCAAGAGATCTGCAGAGAAACGCTACTCGACGCCTTTCTCCAGCATTTCCAGACCTATTATGCAAGATTGGAGCAGCAAGATTTCTCTCCCATCCACTCTTCTTACGTGAATCGCCTTTACCGCCACAATGCATGGGCAACATTTCGCGAAGAAACAGACACGTTCATGGGGCGTATTGTGGATGTTGAAACTACGGGGCGCTTAGTCATTGAAACAGTAGAGGGCGTAAAGCGCAAGTTTACCTTTAAAGAAGTTGCGTATGTTATCTAACCTTACCATCTCGCTTCGTCATGAATAAATCCATACTCAAAATTGCCCTGCCCAGCATTCTGACAAACATAACTGTCCCCCTGCTAGGACTTGCCGACACGGCAATTGTCGGTCACCTTGGTAGTGCTGCATACATTGGCGCTATTGCTCTAGGAACCACCCTAATGAGCATGGCATATTGGGGATTTGGTTTCCTAAGAATGTCAACAGGAGGACTTACTGCACAGGCAGTAGGCGAAGGCAGTAGGGAGCGTTGTTTTGCCATATTGGTGCGTTCGCTCACGTGGGCGCTACTGATTGCGACATTGCTACTATTGCTTCAAACACCCCTTTTAAGCGCTGTACTTTACTTTGCTGAAGGCACTAAGGAGGTGCAAGCACTTGCAACAGCTTACTTCCGCATCTTGATATGGGGTGCTCCAGCAGTGTTGTGCCTGAACAGCATTAACGGATGGTTTATTGGCATGCAGAATGCCACATTTCCGCTCCTTATTGCACTTGTGCAAAACCTAACGAACATTGCCGTAAGTTGCGCATTAGTTTTCGGACTGAATTGGAAGTTTGAGGGCGTCGCTACGGGTACGTTGATTGCACAATACACGGGTTTACTACTTGCTCTCGGTCTCCTTTTACGTTTCCGTCCTCTCCCCCATCTCAACGCACTACGCGCAGCATTGGAGCGACGGAGTTTGCTCGACACCACCTTCCTGCGTATGAATCGTGACATATTCCTACGCACACTCTGCCTCCTTTCTGTCACGAGTTACTTCACCTTTGTGGGCACACGCCAGGGCGACCTCATCCTCGCCTCGAATGCCTTGCTGATGCAATTCTTCTTGTTGTTTAGTTACTTTATGGATGGGTTTGCCTATGCAGGAGAAGCACTTTGCGGGAAGGCATTTGGTGGAAACAAGATGGAGGTCTTCCAACATACGATTCGCCGCCTTTTCATTTGGGGAGCAAGCATGTCTTTATTGACTGCTACAGTTTATTATCTCTTGGGAACCGCAATGCTCCAGATACTCACCAATAGTGAAGAAGTCATTTCTTGCGCTACCCACTATTTAGCCTTCGTCACACTGATTCCATTGGTAAGTTTTCCTGCCTTCCTCTACGACGGCATCTTTATCGGAATCAGTTTTACCTCGGGCATGTTGCGTGCCTTGATTATAGCCACCCTCATTTTCTTTGCACTACATCTTTTCTCAGCACCTTTTTGGGGCAACACCGCACTTTGGATAGCATTCCTAGTCTATTTAGGATCCCGAGGAATTGTTCAAGCTGTGGTGCTTAGAGGTAAATCGAAAGGAGATTGGGAGTCGTAGCAACCTTGCAAAACATCGTTGCACCCCATTTTGATGGTTAGAAATCAAAAAATAGTCAATCATGCACTTCACTAAACTTGCATGAAGGGATTTGGAAACAATATAGCGCCTTGCAAACTTGCATGAAGGGATTTGGAAACGATATAGCGCCCTGCAACTTGCATGAAGGGATTTGGAAACGAAATGGCGTCCTGCAAAGCTGATTCCCCCTACATTTTTGTTTAAATGACATCCTCAAGCAAAAAGTGGGCAAGATGGATAAAAAGCGCATTAAATCTCGAAATGTTTATAGTTGGAACATCTACCCGTACACCAACTGGCATTGTATCCTAATGAGCAAACTGCTGCGTTGCTCCTCAATTTAGGATTTGGTCATGTACTTACTTCAGTGCACTCCCTTCATCCAAAATTTCAGCGCCTTGCATTTTACTCATTCTTACACAACTTTAGAGGGTGTGCCGAAATTTTGCATTTCGACACACCCTCGTGATAAAACGGATTTTCATTAGAAACGAACGATTGTTGCAGCACGGTCGGGACTTACGCTGACAATCTTGATGGGCGTAGCAAGTTCCTTTTCAAGGTAAGCAATGTAACTCTTGAACGCTTCGGGGAAATCTTCTTCCTTACGAAGGTCAGAAAGGGGAGTCTTCCAACCAGGCACTTCTTCATAAACGGCAGTCCAACCTTCTGTATCGTAAGGCATCGTAGTGGTACGCTCACCGTCCTTTTCGTAAGCCACACACACCTTGATCGTATCAAAACCATCAAGCACGTCACCCTTCATCATTACGAGATCTGTCACACCATTAATCATGATGGCGTATTTGAG
>CALCHM010000185.1 GCA_937901345.1 uncultured Prevotella sp.
AGAATCTTCGTTACGGTACCGTTCGTTACGTTCTGTGTACTGTCAGGACTTCAGAGTATTGATACGACCTTATATGAAGCGGCATCTGTAGACGGTGCGGGTTTCTGGTATAAGATGTTCAAGCTTACATTACCATTAGTAGCACCAAGTTTAACGGTATCGACAGTATTAAATATTATTTATGTATTTTGAGGTGCAAGATTTGCTTTCGCAGTTTTAATAGAGGCAGCAAGCATAGAGGAAACCTCTTTAAGGTCGTTGTACAGAGAGTCAAACATTATTGTGTCAATGGTTTCGCTTTCAACAAGGAGTTCCAACCAATAAGCACTCTCATCCGCCTCTTTTAACGCAATGGATAATTTGTGGATAAAGTCAGCTTGACTTTGAGCAGAGTAACTTTCGCGTATATTTGCACCAATGCTGGTGCCAGACCGCAAAAGTTGTTTTGAAAGTACGTATTCTCGTTTTTCTTCCGTAAGGTATTTATAAAATCTAATGATACGTAAGGCAAAACTTTTGCTTTTTGTGTGCAAAATACTATTGATTCCCATAATGTTATCAATACTTTTTTTGTCAACTCGTTGATAATATTCTCCGCATAGAGATGTACTCAGTCCGTTGTACCCTTACAGTCCGCCAGGCAGTTGTACTCTGTACTCTGTCAGTTGTACTCTTACAGTCCGCCAGGCAGTTGTACTCTGTACTCTGTCAGTTGTACTCTTGCAGTCCGCCAGGCAGTTGTACTCTGTACTCTGTCAGTTGTACTCTATAAAGCCGTTAGCTCCGCGATTTTAACCACCACCTGGCTTGCTTTTTCCAGATTGGGGATGGGTAAGAACTCGTGGGGACCGTGGAAGTTGAGGCCGCCGGCGAAGATGTTGGGGCAGGGGAGTCCCATGAAGGAGAGTTGAGCACCGTCTGTACCACCGCGGATGGCACGCACCTGAGGTGTGATGCCAAGGTCGAGCATCGCTTGCTTTACGGTGTCGATGATGTGCATCTGAGGTTCTACCTTCTCACGCATATTATAATACTGGTCGTTGAGCGCGAGTTTCACCACACCTTCACCATATTTGGCATTGAACTGCGCTACGAGGTCCGTCATTTGCTGCTTGCGCGCTTCAAACTTTTGGCGGTCGTGGTCGCGGATGATGAATGTTGCGCTCGCCTTTTCTACACCGCCTTCCATTGCGAGGAGGTGGAAGAAACCTTCGTATTCCGTAGTTGTTTCGGGAGTTTCGTTTGCAGGAAGTGTGCTGATGAACTCAGCAGCAACGCGTCCCGCATTAATCATCTTGTCCTTCGCATATCCGGGGTGAACGCTCACGCCGGTGAAGTCCAACTTCGCTGCGGCAGCGTTGAAGTTTTCAAACTCAATTTCACCGAGTTCGCTACCGTCCATCGTGTAGGCCCATTCGCAACCGAACTTCTCTACGTTGAACTTGTGCGCACCGAGTCCGATTTCTTCATCGGGATTGAAACCTACGCGAATCTTGCCATGCTTGATTTCAGGATGCTCCATGAGATAGACCATCGCCTGAACGATTTCGGCAATCCCCGCTTTGTCGTCAGCACCGAGCAATGTGTGACCGTCGGTAACGATGATGTCCTCACCCTTGTGCTGGAGCAGTTCGGGGAACTTCTCAACTGTAGTAACAATACCCGCTTCGGCATCAAGCACGATATCCGTGCCGTCGTAGTTTTTCACGATGCGGGGTTTTACGTCTTTGCCCGAGCAGTCGGGACTCGTGTCCATATGGGCAATAAAACCAATTGTGGGTACAGGCTTGTCGGTATTCGCAGGAAGCGTGGCGTAAAGGTAACCGAGTTCGTCCAACTCCACGTCTTCCAAACCGATGGCAATCAGTTCTTCCTTCAGATATTCAGCAAAGACAAACTGCTTTGCCGTACTGGGCGTTACGCCCGAAGCGTCGTCCGACTGTGTGTCGAAACTAACGTACTTCAAAAAACGTTCAACTATCGTCATTGTAAAGTTCTAAAGAAAAGGTTAAAAGCAGGGGATCTGTTTTGCCCTGCTAAGCTGTGCAAATATACGGAATTTTCATAAAAACGTCTCTCCGGATTGTTGAATTTCTGCTAAAAAGTAATTTCTGTAGGGACATACGAAAGTTTTTTACTACTTTTGCAACCGGTATAGCGCCCAAGATTCTGGATGCGCTTGAAACAGATAAATTTAATAATTCAAAGATAATGGCACAAGAAGACGTTTTTAAGAAAATTGTTTCGCACTGTAAGGAATATGGTTTTGTATTCCCTTCAAGTGAAATTTATGATGGTCTCGGCGCAGTTTATGACTATGCGCAGAATGGTGTAGAACTTAAGAACAACATCAAGCAATATTGGTGGCAGAGCATGGTGCTCCTTCACGACAACATCGTGGGGATTGACAGCGCCATCTTCATGCACCCCACAGTGTGGAAGGCTTCGGGTCACGTAGACGCATTCAACGACCCTCTCATCGACAACCGCGACTCTAAGAAGCGCTACCGCGCCGACGTGCTCATTGAAGACGCCATCGCTAAGTACGAAGAAAAGATTGCCAAGGAAATTGCAAAGGCACAGAAGAAGTTTGGCGATAGTTTCGACGAAGCACAGTTCCGCGCTACCAACGCTCGCGTACTCGAAAATCAGCAGAAGCGCGATGCACTCCACGAACGCTTTGCTGCAGCGATGAACGCCAGCGACCTCGACGAACTCAAGCAAATCATCCTTGACGAAGAAATCGTTTGCCCCATCAGCGGCACACGCAACTGGACAGACGTTCGCCAGTTCAACCTCATGTTCAAGACCGAAGTGGGTTCTACTGCAGAAGGTTCTTCAACCATCTACCTCCGCCCCGAAACAGCGCAGGGTATCTTCGTAAACTACCTCAACGTGCAGAAGACTGGTCGCATGAAGGTGCCCTTCGGTATCGCACAGATTGGTAAGGCATTCCGCAACGAAATCGTAGCGCGTCAGTTCATCTTCCGTATGCGCGAATTCGAACAGATGGAAATGCAGTTCTTCGTAAAGCCCGGCACAGAACTCGAATGGTTTGAAAAGTGGAAGAACACACGTATGGCTTGGCACCAGGCACTCGGTTTTGGCGCTGAAAACTACCGTTTCCACGACCACGAAAAGCTCGCTCACTATGCCAACGCTGCGAGCGATGTGGAATTCCGCATGCCCTTCGGCTTTAAGGAAGTGGAAGGTATCCACAGTCGTACAAACTTCGACCTCTCACAACACGCACAATACTCTGGCAAGAAGATTGAATACTTCGACCCCGAACTCAACGAACGCTACACTCCCTATGTAATTGAAACATCTATCGGTGTGGACCGTATGTTCCTCTCTGTCATGTGCCACAGTTACCAGGAAGAAGCGCTCGAAAATGGCGAAACTCGCGTAGTGCTCAAGCTCCCTGCAGCACTCGCTCCCACAAAACTTGCCGTTATGCCTCTCGTTAAGAAGGATGGTCTTCCCGAAAAGGCACGCGAAATCATTGACGAACTCAAGTTCCACTTCAACTGCAAGTACGACGAAAAGGACTCTATCGGTAAGCGCTACCGCCGTCAGGACGCTGTAGGTACTCCCTTCTGCGTAACTGTTGACCACGACACACTCACCGACGGATGCGTAACCCTCCGCGACCGCGACACTATGGAGCAGACACGCGTGAAGATCAGCGACCTCCGCAGTCTTATCGAAGACAAGGTGAGCATCACTTCACTCTTGAAGAAGATTAAGTAAGTGAAATAGGAATGAATAAGTGAAAACTGAAAGGGGGAAAGGTGAACGACAAGCGATCCCTTCCCCCTTTCTCTTTTATCGTTCAACGTTCATCTCTCATCTCTAATCGTTCAACGTTCAACCCTCATCGTTCATCGTTCAACGTTCAACGTTCAACGTTCATCGTTCAACCCATCCTTCCCTCTCTCTCATAACACAATGCGAAAACTTTACAAATCCCTTCTCCTTCTTCTCTTCGCAATGCCGCTGCTTACAGCATGTTCGGAGGAAGAAATGCCTGACGTAGATTATTACAATTGGGCACAGCGCAATAAGGAATTCTTTGCTGAAAAGCTCGGCGAAGCAAAGACTGCCGTATCAGCGGCAAAGGCTGCTTATGGTGCCGATTGGGAAGATCACTGCGATTGGCGCGTCTTCCGCTCCTATCTGAAGAGTGATAATTCCAATCTTTCTATGACCGACTCCATCTGTGTGAAGATTGTGGAGCGCGGAAGTGGTGCTGGTTGTCCGCTGTATACAGACTCTGTGCGTGTGAACTACATCGGTCGCACCATGCCCACCCAGAACTATGCAGATGGACGCATCTTTGACCACAGCGGACTCTACAGTGCTCCCGAAGAAGTGTTTCATCCCGATTTTGCACGTCCCACAGGACTCTTGGTGAGCAACACCGTGGATGGTTTCACCACAGTGCTCCAACAGATGCACATTGGCGACCGCTGGTTGGTTTACATTCCTGCCGAAATGGGATATGGTCAGAGCGATGTGAACGCCATTCTCAAAGGTGGTTCTACGCTGATATTCGAAATTCAATTGGTGGCTTACTGTCGCGCAGGTAGTAGTTTTAACGAGCAGTAATGGCTCTGTAGCATAAAATAAAAGAAGCATTCCTCGAGGAGTGCTTCTTTTATTTTGGAAATGATATAGCAGTTGACCCAAGCGTGCTATAGACGCTGAAGGCGTCTCCGC
>CALCHM010000186.1 GCA_937901345.1 uncultured Prevotella sp.
ATTCCTCCCCAAAGTTAGGGGAGGTGCCCAAAGGGCGGAGGGGTCTGTAGTAGAGAGTAAACTTCTATATTATTGCCAAAGATTATTCTTCTTCCTCGCCACGGCGTTGTTTCTTCTTCTTTTCCTTCACTGTTTCAGCACCTTCAACTACCAGTACGAATTCGCCTCGAGGTTCGGTTTCTTCAAAGTGAGCGAGGACTTCGGCAATCGTTCCGCGTACGCTCTGCTCGTACATCTTTGAGATTTCTCGGCATGCTGACATGCGTCGCTCAGCACCGAAGACTTCGGCAAACTGTTGGAGCGTTTTGACCACACGATAAGGGGATTCGTAGAAAATCATGGTGCGCTCTTCCGCTGCAAGCGCTTGAAGGCGGGTCTGGCGCCCCTTCTTCTGAGGCAGGAATCCCTCAAACGTAAAGCGTTCGCAAGGCAAACCGCTTGAAACGAGAGCCGGCACGAAAGCCGTTGCTCCAGGTAAGCATTGCACCTCAACACCGCGCTCTACACAGGCACGCACCAACATGAAACCGGGGTCGGAAATTGCGGGAGTTCCGGCATCAGAGATGAGGGCAATGTTTTCACCAGCGGCAATGCGTGCGGCAAAAGCGTTAGCGGTTTGGTGCTCGTTAAACTTATGGTGAGAGCACAACTGATTCTTAATATCGAAATGTTTAAGGAGCAACCCCGAAGTGCGGGTGTCTTCCGCAAGAATAAGGTCTGCTTCTTTCAAGATGCGAATGGCACGCATCGTCATGTCTTCCAAATTTCCTACTGGCGTAGGCACTAAATAAAGAGTTCCCATGCTGCAAAGTTATTTGATTTAACGTTATGATAACAGGGTTTGGTAGATTTTTTCTTAATTTTGCCCGTGAATCGTTGCGGAGAAGTGGCGGTTTGCAATCCCAATAAAAAGGAACTATGTTTCAGAAAGAAATCAATTTTGACCGCTTTGTTCGGGGAGGTATACTTTTAGGTGTGCTCCTATTGCTTGGATTTGCCATTCATGCCCTAAGTAGCGTGTTGCTTCCTTTCGCCTTGGCGTGGTTATTGGCCTACATGGTCAACCCCATCGTTACGTTTTTGCAGGTGCGCCTTCGTTTACACTTTAGATGGTTGAGCGTGGTGGTCACTATGCTCTTACTTTGTGGTATCGGTGTGGGGATTTTCCTGCTCGTAATATTGCCCTCGGTTGACGAATTCATTCACCTCAAAAGGCTCATTGTGGAGTACGTCAAGAATGGTACGGGAAACACAAGCATCCCCGTAATCGTTCAAGAATTTATGAGAGAACATTTGAACCAGGAAGACATCAAGAGTCTGCTTCAAACAGACGATTTCCAAACCTTCTTGCGCCAATGTATGGAACGCTTAGGAACCCTTGTCTGGGCCACCGCCAACGCCCTTTGGAATTTCTTCTCTTGGGGCATAACCTTACTCTACTTCTTCTTCCTGCTAATGGATTTTGAGAAAGCCTCAACATCATGGATTAACTACGTGCCCAAGCGCTACAGAGAAACCGTTAACGTGCTCTCTCAAGACGTGCAAAAAGGAATGAGCGCCTATTTCCGCGGACAGGCATTAGTGGCGCTTTGCGTGGGAATACTTTTCGCCCTGGGATTCTCCATCATCGGGTTACCGCTTGCCGTTGGATTCGGATTGTTCGTAGGATTGCTCAACTTTGTTCCCTATTTGCAGGTGATTTCCATTCCGCTTGCCGTATTGCTCGCGCTATTGAGAGCGGCCGAAACAGGTGAGAATTTCTGGGGCATATTCATCCTTGTTGGCATTGTTTACATCGTTGTACAACTCATACAAGATATCTTTATCGTTCCCCGAATCATGGGGCACATCATGGGACTCTCTCCCGCACTCATCCTCCTCTCACTCTCCGTTTGGGGGTATATTGCGGGGTTCTTAGGACTGATTATCGCCCTGCCCGTGACCACGCTTATTTTATCGTATTACAAACGCTACATCATAAAAGATTGACATTCCCACATTATGGAAGATACTTTCGACATACGCGCCGAACAGCGTAGTGTTGGCAACTCGGAAAAAGAGTTTGAAAAAGCACTGCGCCCCCTAAACTTCGGGGACTTTACTGGACAGCAGCAGGTGGTAGACAATTTGCAAATCTTCGTAGAGGCGGCAAAGTTTAGAGGTGAACCCTTGGATCACACCCTACTTCATGGCCCTCCCGGATTGGGGAAAACCACACTCTCCAATATCATTGCCAACGAACTTGGAGTTGGATTTAAGGTGACTTCAGGACCCGTGCTTGACAAACCTGGCGACCTCGCAGGATTGCTCACCTCACTGGAACCGAACGACGTGCTCTTCATTGACGAAATTCACCGACTTTCGCCTGTCGTAGAAGAATATCTGTATTCAGCAATGGAGGATTACCGCATCGACATCATGATCGACAAGGGTCCCTCGGCACGAAGCATACAGATAG
>CALCHM010000187.1 GCA_937901345.1 uncultured Prevotella sp.
CCAAGGAAGTAGAAAAACGGTTGATATTATGTGGCAATCTTCCTAGGAAAGAATAATGAAACATCTAACAATCCACCTCCATTAAAACTGCCCGTGCAAACCCTGCCAAATCATATTTACAGCAACCATCAACACGGCAACACTAAAGATCTTACGCAACAAACGTACATCAAGGCGCTTTAAGAGGCGTGCACCAGTGAGGGCACCTAACAGTACGCCAATCATCACAGGGCAAGCAATACCTGGATCTATATTTCCGCGTTGCAAGTAAACAACGGCAGATGCGCAAGCCGTTACACCCATCATAAAGTTAGAAGTCGTTGTGCTCACCTTAAAAGGCACCTTCATCAAATTGTCCATAGCAATAACCTTTAGCACACCACTACCGATTCCCAAGATACCTGAAAGTGCGCCTGCTATCGTCATTACACCAAAACCACCGCCCACGTTACGCAGTTCATAATAACGCTTTGTTCCATCCTTCTGCGGCGCTGTACCAAAAAGTTTAAGGCGACGTGCTGTTTCAGAACCCTTAACACCTTCGTGATCTTGTTTCTTCACCATCTGCATAACTCCTGTCAGCATGAGGGTCGCTCCAAAAATAACGGCAATCACATTGTTATTTAAGTAATAAGCCACAAAAGCGCCAATAACCGCACCAATCACGGTTGCTATTTCAAGAAACATTCCGAGACGTATGTTCGTAATACCCTCTTTCACATAGGCACTTCCCGAACCAGAACTGGTCGCGATAGATGCCACAAGCGCTGCACCTACCGCATAGTGAAAATCAATGCCAAGCACAAGCGTTAATAGTGGGATAATAACCACGCCACCGCCAAGTCCGGTGAGCGACCCCAGCAATCCCGCCATATAGGCACCTATGAGAACAATTAAGGTAAAAGTAAGTACTGTCATCTTGTTATTTCATGCCGAAGTTAGGATCATCAAAAAGCGTTTGTTGCTCTCCACCCAGATGATTGAAGGTTTTGCGATGAATCGGCGTCAGACCGTATTGTCGAATTCCCTCACGATGTTGCTTCGTTGGGTAACCCGCATTTTTATCCCAACCATAATGGGGATAAAGAGCATGTTGCGCTACCATATAGTCATCACGATACGTCTTTGCCAAAATACTCGCAGCTGCAATAGAAAGATATTTACCATCACCTTTCACTATGGTGGTGTGTGGCAAATCACGATAGGGCTTAAATTTATTACCATCGACAATAACATACTCTGGGCGCACCTTCAACGCATCAAGAGCACGATGCATTGCCAAAATGGAAGCATTAAGAATATTTATTTCGTCAATTTCTTCAGCTGTAACAATTCCAACAGCCCAAGCTATGGCGTCTTTCTCAATCTGCTCACGCAAAGCGTAACGTTTCTTTGCCGAGAGTTGTTTGGAATCATTCAGCAAATCATTCTGGTAATCTGCCGGAAGTATCACCGCCGCAGCAAACACACTTCCCGCCAAGCATCCACGCCCAGCCTCATCACAACCGACTTCAACAAGATTGTTGGTATTATATAATGGAGAAAGCATATAGAAAAATCAGTGAGAGTTGTGGATAAGATAAGAAGAAATGAGGGATAAATACCATCACACACATTACGCCTCTTTCACCAACTCTACCCCATTGACCAGTTGGGCAAAGTTCTAGAACATGCGTCTTACGCGATCGAGCGCTTTAACGAATGTATCAATATCTTTTTTTGTCGTGTAGAGCGCAAAAGAAGCACGTGCCATGCTTTCCACACCATAACGCTGCATAAGCGGTTGTGCACAATGATGCCCCGTACGAATTGCTACACCTAGACGATCCAGTAATGTTCCCAAATCTAGAGGATGGATATTTCCAATATTAAATGCAACGACAGCATCCTTCTCTTGCGCTGTTCCGAAGAAGCAGAGGTCAGGAATCGCACGCATTTGGTCCATGGCATAACGTGTAATTTCGCGCTCGTGAGCAGCAATCTTATCCATGCCTATCGCAGTCACGTAATCAAGCGCTGTAGCCAACGCATGTGTTCCCACATAATCGGGAGTACCTGCTTCAAATTTGAAAGGCAGGCGTTCGTAGGTGGTTTTCTCAAATGTCACACGCGCAATCATTTCTCCACCGCCATGATAAGGGGGCATTTCGTGGAGAAGTGCTTCCTTTCCGTAAAGAACTCCAATTCCGGTTGGTCCATATATTTTATGACCACTAAACGCAAAGAAATCACAATCCATATCCTGTACATCTACAGCAAAATGAGGGGTACTCTGAGCACCGTCTACCAGTATTTTTGCACCATGCTCGTGTGTGATACGCGCCAACTCTTTAACAGGATTCACCGTTCCTAACACATTGCTCACATGTGCTACACTTACCAACTTTGTGCGGTCTGTAAACAAACCTTTAAATGCCTCAACGTCGAGACACCCTTCATCGGTGATGGGAATGACCTTTAATACGATGCCCTTGCGGTCGCGCAACAATTGCCAAGGCACAATGTTTGAATGATGTTCCATCGTGCTGACGATAACCTCATCGCCCTCGTGAAGGAACGCCTCGCCAAAACTACTCGCTACAAGGTTGATGCTCTCCGTTGTGCCACGCGTAAAGATAATCTCTGCTGTTGAGTGTGCATTTATGAATCGACGCACTGTCTCACGGGCAACCTCATGGCGGTCAGTCGCTTTTTGAGAAAGATAATGCACACCGCGATGCACATTCGCATTTACGCAACTGTACATTTCGGAGATAGCATCAATCACACACTGAGGTTTCTGCGTAGTTGCTGCATTATCAAGATATACAAGCGGACGATTGTATATCAATTGGGAAAGTATGGGGAAATCTTCTCTATTCATGAGTCGGGTTCGTTACTTACACATTTTACAACCTTCACACTTTTGAAGTGCTCCGCGAAAACGAAGTTCTACAAGATGTGCCAAGCGGTCACGTAAGTGTTCGGGTTCAATGCGCTGGAGCACTTCATTCACAAAGGCATGTTGTAATAGCAAGCGTGCTTCACTCTCGGGAATGCCGCGCTGACGCATGTAGAAGAGTGCATTCTCATCCAACTTTCCAATAGTTGACCCGTGGTTACATTTCACATCGTCAGCATAGATTTCAAGCATGGGTTGCGAGAATGCACGGGCTTCGGGCGAGGCACAAAGGTTGGCATTCGTTTGTTGCGAACTTGTTTGTTGCGCTCCTTCACGCACCAACACCTTTCCAGCAAACGCCCCCACGCTTTCACCATCAAGCACGTATTTAAAGAGCATATCACTCTGGCAATTGGGCGCAACGTGTTCAACAACCAAATGATTATCCACACGTTCTTTACCTCCAGTGATTACTGCACCCGCGGTTTGACTCTCTGCGTGCTCTCCAAGCAGACGCACACGAACGCGATTGCATGTACGTCCTGTGTGGAGCGTCACACCGTTCATCGTCACGCGACTATCGGCTTCTTGGTTGATATAGTAATGTGCAAACTTATCGTGGTTATCACCGTTTTCCTCTATGGTACAGATGTCAAGTTTCGCACCTTCTGCTGCAAAAACTTCAGCTACCATCGTCGTAAGATAAGGTGCTGTTCCCGCTGTATGATCACACATAATGATTTGTGCCTCCACTCCTTCTTCTGCCACAACCAAGAAGCGGCGGTTGGAAAGCATGGGATGCATGGCATCACAAACATTAACGATTTGAATGGGATGTTTCAACGAAGTGTGTGCGGGTAAATAAATCAGGATACCGTCTTGAGCGAGCATCGTATTCAAAGCCGCAAGGGCATCATCATTCGCCGCCGCACGATTGTAATATTCGTTGACAATCTCCCCCCCCTCAGCAAGTCGCAGAATACGCACACCTTCGGGAAGATGCGTATTTTCAGGCAAAGGGATAGGTGTATCGTTCACGACAAAGAGTAGTGTCGTGCTCAAGTTCGGCACATTACACTTGTAAGTCGCATAAGCGTCCACGTTAGGACTCAGACGCTGCAAGTTGAGACCATAATCGGGAGCAAAGGCTGCCTGAACGTCGGTGTAGCGATACTCCTCCGTGCGCTTTGTGGGCAAACCTTTCTCTTCAAGGAACAACGCTGCTGCATCGCGAGCGGCATTCATCACCGCACAACTACCCTTGTCGAGTAGCGATCGGTGGTCCTTGAATAGTTGAATATATTGTTTGGAATTGGGCATAGATGTAAAAAAGAAACTATGAGAAAAGGAAAAAGGAATAGGTAAACGTGCAGACGAGAAAAGATCTGCAACCTTTAAGCGAAGTGATTTATAACAAAGACTCCTGCCTTCATTTATGCATTCATCACCTCTTCCTTAATCCAATCAAAGCCGCGCTCTTCAATTTCATAACCTAAAGCCGCGGTGCCTTCCTTAACGATACGCCCATTGACGAGCACGTGAACAAAATCGGGTTTCAGATAGTCCAACATACGCTGATAGTGGGTAATCACCATCGCACTTGTCTTCTCCGTTCGGAGCATATTAAATCCTTCGGCCACAATGCGCAGCGCATCTACGTCAAGTCCCGAATCGGTTTCGTCAAGAATAGAGAAACAAGGTTCCAGCACGGCCATCTGGAAGATTTCATTGCGCTTACGTTCGCCTCCCGAGAAACCTTCATTCACTCCGCGACTCATGAAGTGTGCATCCAATCCTACGAGTTTGCGCTTTTCCTTCAAGAGTTTCAAGAATTCTGCCGCAGGAATGGTGGGTTCACCGAAATAAGCACGTTTTGCATTGATGGCAGCACGCATAAAATTCGTCATAGACACACCAGGAATTTCTGTAGGTGCCTGAAACGACATGAATATACCTTCGTGAGCACGATCTTCAGGAGACAGTGCCAAGAGGTCTTTACCGTTAAACGTAATCGATCCTTCGGTTACGGTATATTTGGGATTACCCACAAGCACATTGCTTAACGTACTCTTCCCTGAACCATTAGGACCCATTAACACGTGAACTTCGCCATCACCTATGGTAAGATTCACGCCTTTAAGTATTTCTTTACCTTCTACCGAAGCATGTAAGTTTCTTATTTCAAGCATAATTATTGGATATTTCTATTAATAGTGAGCAAAAATACTTATTTATTTTCACACGTGAAAGCGATTACTTGGAAATGGATTCCATGAGTCCTTTGGGTAATATGGTAAAACACGAAGGGTTGTTCAAACGATATCTTTTCAGTACCTAAACATGCCATCAACTCAACGAAACGGCACTTTCCTCCTTAATGAGAACGGCATTCTAACACCATTCAAACGGCATTCTAACACCATTCGAATGGTTTCATAACACATTTGGCTTCGCTAACTCGGGAAGTGAGCATGCGATTCTAATTTGAAACGAGGCCAAGAGAGAGGAGAAGCATTAAAAATAGTTTCATAATTGTCCGTGACGACCGTGGAGGATAAAAAACGAAGGCAAAAATTGTCCGTGACGACCGTGAAGGATAAAAAACGAAGGCAAAAATTGTCCGTGACGACCGCGGAGGATAAAAAAATGGAGGCAAAAATTGTCCGTGACGACCGTGAAGGATAAAAAATGGAGGCAAAAATTGTCCGTGACGACCGTGGAGGACAATAAATGAAGGCCGATAGGTAGCACACGAAAGCGAGTAGCCTGTTTACAGCAACAAAATGGGGGCCGTCCGATCGGACAGTCCCCATTTGATTCATGCTTCACGCATGAAAATCTAAATCCTCACGGAGTTGCTCCACAGCAAGGTTCCGCAATGGATGTCTGCTACATTATGCTTGTTCTTCAAGGAATTTCTTCGCTTCGATAGCCGCCTTACAACCGCTTGCTGCTGCAGTAATTGCTTGACGGTAGTGAGGATCGGCAACGTCACCAGCAGCAAACACACCAGGAACACATGTTTTGGGAGTTGCTCCCTCTGTAATGATGTAACCCACTTCATCGGTTGCCACCCAAGGTTTGAAGATGTCGCTATTAGGTTTGTGTCCGATTGCCAAGAAGAAACCATCGATAGCAATGTCGTGAATACGTTCTTCTTCAGTGCCCTTCTTATAAACCAACTTCGCACCTTCGACACCATTTTCACCAAAGAGTCCTACAGTATTAGTATTGAAAAGCACTTCAATCTTCGGATTGTTGAACACGCGATCCTGCATTGCCTGAGAAGCACGGAGATAGTCCTTACGCACGATGAGATATACCTTCTGCGCCAGACCTGCCAAATAGGTTGCTTCTTCACACGCCGTATCACCGCCACCAACTACAGCCACCGTCTTCTTACGATAGAAGAACCCGTCGCAAGTAGCACAAGCGCTCACACCCTGTCCGCGATATTTTTCTTCGTCAGCGAGACCGAGATATTTAGCAGAAGCACCTGTGGCAATGATGAGCGTTTCACACTGTACCTGGGTGTCATCATCAAAAGTAATCGTAAAGGGACGCTTGCTGAGGTCGGTTTTCACGGCTATCGCTGAGCGAATCTCCGTACCGAAACGTTCACACTGCTGACGGATTTCGTCCATCATCTGATTACCATCTACTCCCTCGGGATAACCAGGGAAGTTTTCAATTTCTGTAGTTGTTGTAAGCTGACCGCCAGGCTGAATACCCTCGTAAAGCACGGGACTAAGACCTGCGCGTCCGGCATAAATACCTGCAGTATATCCCGCAGGACCTGAACCCAAAATAAGGCAATTGATTAATTCCATAATATATTGTTGATTTGTATTGATACTTTTTTCTTGACGGCACGTCAGCGATGACGTGTTATCTCAAGTCAATGAGGTCGTAATTGGGAAAGAGCCCCTGATCGAAGGTAAAGAATTGTTCGCCCACCTTCACGTTTGTTTCACACTCAGAGATGCGTATGCGGAACCAGTCTTTTCCCTTGCGCATGCGGATAGAGAGGGGTAATGACGTTGCTTGGTTGATGACAACGCGCATCTCGCTAATGGGGGATGCTGCATCTTGAGCAAGCAAATTCACTTGATAGGAAGGTATGCCATTGTAGTTTAACTTTTCACAAGTAAGGTTGTATCCTTTTTTATACAGGTTAATGAAATACAGGGGGTTCATCGTTTGCAATTCTTCCTGTGTGGGGTGACTCACGTTGACCTCTTCGCTACCGCTGAGAATGGTCCACAAGGTTTTCCCGTCAAACCAAGCACGAATCATGTCGGAGTCGAGATTGTAAGCAGTGCCCTTCAGCACGATGGTTCCTTTAAAACTCCCCGTCTCTTGTGTGCCACTAAAATTAGTACCCGTAAACACCACTCGTGTGGCTTGACTGCTGGTTAAAATTTTAGCGGTGGCATCAAGCACCTGCTGCGCTGTCTGTGCATAGTTGCCAAGACATCCGAACATCAGAGATATGACAATTAGAAAAATACGATTCATAAAATACACGTCTGTTTAAAATTTGTTTGAGAGAGAACTGCCTACAGATTTGCGAGATGGAATCTTCCGAAGAGACCCACTCCACTGACTGAGGCAATCTACAACGAGTTTAACTTGAGTTCCAATTCCGCCAAGTCTGCGCAATACACTTCACGCGGTTTTGCGCCTCGTGTAGGTCCAACGATGCCCGCCTTTTCCATCTGATCCATCAAGCGCCCAGCACGGTTATAGCCAATGGAGAAGCGTCGCTGAATGAGAGACGTTGAACCCTGTTGATTAATCACAATCTCACGAGCGGCGTCGGCAAACATGGGATCCATATTTGACGCATCAAACGCGTCTGAAGTTCCGCTATCACCGCCTTCTGTAGCAGGTTCGGGCAATTCAAACGGACCGAGATAACTTTGCTGCACAGCAATGTGCTGACAGATTTGCTCAACCTCGGGCGTATCAACAAATGCGCACTGCACACGAACGGGCGTATTACCCGCAAGGAAGAGCATATCGCCCTTACCCACCAATTGGTCGGCACCCTTAGCATCAAGAATTGTTCGAGAGTCGATTTGCGACATTACCTTGAAGGCCATGCGGGCGGGGAAGTTTGCCTTAATCGTACCCGTAATGATATTCGTCGTAGGACGTTGCGTAGCGATAACCATGTGCATACCCACGGCACGCGCCAATTGGGCAATGCGGGCAATGGGGAGTTCCACCTCCTTACCTGCTGTCATGATCAAATCACCAAATTCGTCAATCACCACTACGATGTAAGGCATAAAGTTATGACCGTGTTCGGGATTAAGTTGACGTGCAATGAACTTGGCGTTATACTCCTTAATGTTACGCACACGCGCCTTCTTCAGCAGGTCGTAGCGGGTATCCATCTCCTGACAGAGGCTGTTGAGGGTTTGAATCACCTTTGTAACGTCCGTGATGATGGCATCTCCTTCGCCAGGAACCTTTGCAAGGAAGTGGTTCTCTATGGGGGTATAGATAGAGAATTCCACCTTCTTGGGGTCAACCATCACGATTTTAAGTTCTGCAGGATGCTTCTTAAAGAGCAATGAGGTTATAATGGCATTCAAACCCACAGATTTACCTTGTCCCGTAGCCCCTGCAACAAGCAAGTGGGGCATCTTGGCCAAATCAACCATATACACTTCGTTGGTAATGGTCTTACCCAACGCGATAGGCAAATCAAACGTTGACTCTTGGAATTTCTTAGAGTTTAAGATGCTCTCCATGGACACGATGAGCGGTTTCTGATTCGGCACTTCAATACCGATTGTGCCCTTTCCAGGAATGGGGGCAATGATACGCACACCGATAGCCGAGAGATTGAGCGCAATATCATCTTCAAGATTGCGAATCTTAGCGATCTTCACGCCTGGAGCGGGAGTAATTTCATAAAGCGTAATCGTGGGACCTACGGTAGCTTTGATGCTTGAAATCTCCACACCGAAATTGCGCAACACTTCTATGATGCGATCCTTATTAGCGTTTAACTCTTCGCTATTGAGTTGCACGTCGCCTCCCTCGTACTTCTTGAGCAAGTCAAGCGTGGGGTATTTATAATTCTCAAGGTCTTTTTTCGGGTCGTAAGGCCCCAGCAACGTCACGCCTTCTAACGTATCGCCAGATGCTGCTTCCTCGTGTGTGCCTTCTTCAATGGTGAACGCATCCTGCGTAGTGGAAACAGATGTAGCATCTTCTTCTGCGCCATCTTCAAGTGTTTCAGTTTCTTCTATTTGTTCCTCTTCGGGGTTCACATCTTCGAGGGTTTCGTCTTCTTTATTGATGGGAGTTCCATCTGGATTCAAAACTTCTCCCGTTGTAAGATCCACCATTAAGGGTCCTTGTTCTGTAGGCACTTCAGTTACTATGGGTGTCTCTTCATTTGCTTGTTCTTCTGAAGGTTCAGTCTGTGTATCTTCAGCTGTTTCGCGCTTAGGCAGTTTGCTCTTAATGTAATCGGTAGGATTGAGTAACGTACGAATCACGTTGACCGCCTTGCTACTGAAATAAATGGTGTAGCATAGCGCAACGACAAACAACACGGAAATTGTACCTGTTTTGCCAATTTGGAGATCTAAGAACTGACGCACGTTGTCACCATGTTCACCGCCTAAGGGGAAGGTCAAGTGTAAGTCGAAAAAGGAAGTTGCATGTAAACCAACAACACTCAAGAATACAGTTCCCCAAATCAGCCAAAGCACGCACTGAACAAAACATTTGCGCAACACAATCTTGTGAGCACCAATAAATTTCAAACCGAGGCAAAACGTAAAGATGGGAATCAAAAAGGCGCAAAAGCCGAAACACTTAGCCATGAAATAATCAGCCACAATTGCTCCCCAACGTCCAAACCAATTGTGGGCTTCGCCAGGAAGTCCGTCCTCCAAATTTGCCTGATCAATATATCCTAATTTGACATTGCTAAAAAAGGATAATGCCAATAGCAGAGATACAAAACATATAATTACACCGACACTTACCCACAACTTTTGGCTGCGGAGTTTGTCGTAAAGACTGCCCAAAATCACTTGCATGAAAGAGGGTTCATTACTCGGCGCTTTCTCGCGCGTCTTTGTCGCCTTTGACTTCGTTTTATTTGTAGTTGGTTTCGTTGCCATATTATAATGTGTGATAGGACTGCAAAATTATCCATTTTTTTGGAATTAGTAAAGATTCATTTCTATAAAATCCCACCAATGAGAAATTACCCCAACCGCTCTTGATTTGCCACAAAAAAAACATGAAATCATGTCAGCGGTGCCCATTTTGCTCCCAAGAAATGAAAAAAAATTCTCGATTGCAACTGATTTGTCCTAGAAATACACCCAATCACTTGCCCGACAACTGATTTGCCGCAACCATTATAATCCTGAAAAAGCGGGCTATGACACTTAAGCACATACTTCTGACTTCCAGGAAACCAGTCACCCCCTTTATGTTCTAAAAAAGACCGTAGAAAAGCCTCACCAACAACACATATACAGGCAAAGAGAAACGACTTACAATAAAATTATGCTATATATTAATGTGTGGTGAAAGATTTTTTTCTACTTTTGCGCCAAATTCAACAAACATATGCAGAAGAATCTTGTAATTGTTGAGTCTCCTGCCAAGGCAAAAACCATTGAAAAGTTTTTGGGCGAAGACTACAAAGTGTTGTCCAGTTTCGGACACATTCGCGACTTGAAGAAAAAGGATTTCGGTGTAGATTTAAACACATTTCAGCCGGAATATGAAATATCAGCAGACAAGCAACACGTAGTTAGCGACCTTCGTTCGGCAGCGAAGAAGGCCGAAAACGTTTGGTTGGCTTCCGATGAAGACCGCGAGGGAGAAGCTATTTCATGGCACCTTGCGGAAGTATTGAACATTGACCCTGCGAAGGCCAAACGCATCGTGTTTCACGAAATCACAAAACCCGCGATTCTTGAAGCCATTCAGCATCCTCGTAGCATCGACATCAACTTGGTAGACGCTCAACAGGCACGCCGCGTGCTCGACCGCTTGGTGGGTTTTAAACTCTCGCCCGTATTGTGGCGCAAGGTGCGTCCGAATCTTTCGGCAGGACGTGTGCAGAGTGTTGCCGTGCGCCTAATTGTTGAGCGCGAGCGTGAAATCAATGATTTTGTGGCAGAATCAGGTTACAGAGTTACTGCCGTTTTCAATGCATCTCAACCAGACGGAACGGAAACAGCTATTAAGGCGGAATTATCTCAGCGTTTCAACACTCCCGAAGAAGCTGACGCATTTTTGAAATCATGCACGAATGCTTCGTTCAAGGTAGCGCAAATCACCAAGCGCCCCACAAAACGCACGCCCGCACCTCCCTTTACCACTTCTACACTTCAACAAGAAGCAGCTCGCAAATTGGGTTATCCCGTTGCGGTCACCATGCGCATCGCACAATCGCTCTATGAAAGCGGACACATTACCTACATGCGTACCGACTCCATGAATTTGTCACAACTGTGCCTCAATTCATCAAAGAAGGTCATCGTAGAACAAATGGGAAGTGAATATCACAAACGTCGCACCTACCAAACAAAAACGAAAGGCGCACAAGAAGCCCACGAAGCAATACGCCCCACCTATATGGAAAATGACACCATAACAGGAACGGCACAGGAGAAACGCCTTTACAACCTCATCTGGAAGCGTACCATTGCTTGCCAAATGGCGGACGCACAATTAGAAAAAACCACCATTACGATTGACATGCTTGACGAAGCAGGTAATGTCACCCCTCTCAATTTTGTTGCACAGGGCGAAGTGGTTATCTTCGATGGTTTCCTTCAGGTATATCGTGAAAGCAGTGATGCCGACAACGAGCAAGATAACGAAGAAGGCACATTGCTCCCCGCATTAAACGAAGGCGACCTTTTGGACCAAGAAGAAGTGGTTGCCACACAACGCTTCACACAAGCACCGCCTCGCTATACAGAAGCATCGCTCGTACATAAGTTGGAAGAACTCGGCATCGGACGTCCTTCTACTTACGCTCCCACGATTTCTACTATTCAGCAACGCGAATACGTTGTTAAGGGCGAAGGCGAAGGAGTAAAACGCGAATATAACATTATGACGCTCAAGAATGGCAAAGTCAAGAGCGTGAAGAAGAGCGAATCGGTGGGTTCAATGAAGGGAAAACTTGTACCAACCGACACGGGCAGCATCGTCAACGACTTCCTGCTTGAAAACTTCCCCGACATCATGAACTACAACTTCACGGCACACGTTGAACAAGACTTCGATGCCGTAGCCGAAGGAAAGAAGAATTGGCAAGAGTTGATTAAAACCTTCTACGACGATTTTGACCCACAAGTTGAGCGTGTGATTCAAGAGCGCACGGAGAAGAAAGTGGGCGAACGCGAACTCGGTATAGACCCCGTGAGCGGCAAGCGTGTCGTTGTAAAGATTGGTCGCTTCGGTCCCATGGTGCAAGTAGGCGAAGCAGGAACTGAAGAAAAACCCATGTTCGCTTCTCTCGGAAAATCACTCAGCATGAGTACCGTCACACTTGAAGAAGCACTCGAACTCTTCAAATTACCCCGCAACTTAGGCGACTTTGAGGAACATGCCGTAATTATCAACACTGGACGTTTCGGACCTTACATTCAGCATAACAAGAAATACGTTTCACTTCCCAAGGGAGAAGACCCCATGAGCGTCACATTAGAACACGCTGTCGAGTTAATCCAAGAAAAGCGAGACGCTGAGGTTAAGGCATCGATCAAGAAATTTGATGAAGACCCAGAAATGGAAGTCAAAAACGGACGTTTCGGACCTTATGTGGCATACAAGGGAGTGAACTACAAACTCTCGAAAACTCAAGCAGCAAGAGCCGCAGAACTGACCTACGAAGAATGCCTGAAGCACATAGAAACCGAGGGCGAAAAGAAGAAAAAGAAGAAGTAATCTCCCAAGCACAACATCCTCACGTAAAAACAACATTCCATTATGAAGGCAATTGTTATTATCGGGTATATGTGCGTAGGAAAGACTACCGTGGGGCGCTCACTCGCCAAATTGCTAAATTGCAGTTTCTATGACCTTGACTGGTACATTGAAGAGCGCTTCCGCAAAAAAGTTCCAGTAATATTTGCCGAACAAGGCGAGGAAAAATTTCGCGACTTAGAGCGACGCATGCTCCACGAAGTTGCAGAATTTGAAAACGTAGTCGTTTCCTGCGGCGGAGGCACCCCTTGTTTCTTCGACAATATGACCTATTTGAACGAGACGGCGACAACCATTTATATGAAAGCATCGGTTGAAACCATCTTAGAACATCTGCGACTCAGCAAAGGTGAACGCCCGCTCCTGAAAGGAAAAAGCGATGAAGAATTACGCACCTTTGTAACCGAACAATTGGCGGCGCGTGAACCTTATTACACGCAAGCACAATATACCGTAAATATTGATGTACTTCACGACGCAAAGCGCGTCAACGATATGGCATCAACCATAAAAGATCTAATCAGTAAGTAAAGCAGAGTGTACTCGGTTTTTTGGGTAACATGATAACCCTCGACACTCTCCACTCCACCCCTCTAAAATCTCAATCATTATGCGTAAATGGCGAATTGAAGATTCTGAAGAGCTCTACAACATCAAAGGATGGGGCGTTAACTATTTTGGCATCAACGATAAGGGAAACGTATATGTTGCTCCCCGTAAGGATGGTGTGCAAATAGATCTTAAGGAAGTAATTGACGAATTGGCAACGCGCCACATCCAGGCGCCCGTGTTGCTTCGTTTTCCTGACATTCTTGACAACCGAATCGAGAAGACCAACGAATGCTTTGTAAAGGCAGGTAAGGAATATAATTTTCAGGGCGATCACTTTATCATCTTCCCTATCAAGGTGAATCAGATGCGTCCAGTTGTTGAGGAAATTATTTCCCACGGTAAGAAATACAATCTCGGACTTGAAGCGGGTTCAAAACCAGAACTCCATGCCGTCTTGGCAACAAACATGGACTCAGACTCGCTCATCATCTGTAACGGTCACAAAGACCAGAACTTTATTGAGATGGCATTGCTCGCACAAAAGATGGGCAAGCGCGTGTTCCTCGTTATCGAAAAACTCCCCGAGTTGAAGATTATCGCTGAAACAGCCGAGAAGTTAGGTGTTCGCCCCAACCTCGGTGTGCGTATCAAATTGGCATCCAACGGTTCGGGTAAGTGGCAAGAAAGTGGTGGCGACGCATCTAAGTTTGGCCTCAACTCTTCAGAACTACTCCAAGCACTGGAGATGCTCGACAAGATGGGTATGCGTGAATGCCTTCAGTTGATGCACTTCCACATTGGTTCACAAATCACGAAGATTCGCCGCATATCAACAGCCCTTCGCGAAGCAGCACAATTCTACGTGCAACTCAACGCTATGGGTTTCAACGTGAAGTTTGTGGATTGTGGTGGCGGACTCGGAGTCGACTACGATGGTACGCGCTCCAGCAACTCTGAAAGTTCTGTAAACTATAGCATCCAAGAGTATGTTAACGACTGCGTTTACACCTTTGTAGAAGCAGCGAACAAGAACAACATCCCCCACCCTAATATCATTACAGAAGGTGGGCGTTCGTTGACCGCACACCACTCAGTGCTCATCATCGACACTCTTGAAAGTGTGAGCGTTCCCCAAATGCCCGAAGACTTCCAACCGGGCGAGAACGACCATAAGTTAGTGCACGACCTCACGGAGATTTGGGACAAACTCTCTTCACGCTCCATGCTTGAAGATTGGCACGATGCCGAAGACATCCGCGAAGAAGCGCTCGACCTTTTCCGTCACGGCATTATCGATCTGAAAACACGTGCGCAAATTGAGAGTCTCTACTGGGCTATTTCGAGAGAAGTGGCAGAATTGGTACACCACCAGAAACATGCGCCTGAAGAATTGCGCAAGTTGGACAAGGAAATGTCTGACAAATATTTCTGCAATTTCTCGCTTTTCCAATCGATGCCCGACTCTTGGGGTATTGACCAACTCTTCCCCATCATGCCGATAGCACGTCTGAATGAACGCCCCACGCGTAGCGCTACGATTCAGGATATCACCTGCGACTCAGACGGGAAGATTTGTGCGTATGTCAACCATAACCAACAGACGAACTACATTCCCCTTCACTCCATAAAGAATGGCGAGCACTATTACATCGGTGTGTTCCTCGTTGGTGCCTATCAGGAAATCTTGGGTAACATGCACAACCTTTTTGGAGACACCAATGCCGTACACCTTTCTGTAGATAAAGATGGTTATGTTATTGAGCGCACCATTGATGGGGAAACCGTTGCCGACGTGTTGGAATACGTGCAGTACGACCCCAAAAAGTTAGTGCGTCGCCTTGAAATCTGGGTGAGCAAAGCCATTAAGGAAGGTAAAATCACCGAGGCGGAAGGTAAGGAATTTATTTCCAACTACCGTGCCGGTCTCTACGGATACACGTATCTTGAATAAGCATGAAGGAGAAATTAACTATCATAAAAGTAGGTGGCAAGATTGTCGAAAATAGCGACAGTCTTGCTTCACTGCTTAAAGACTTTTCTGCAATTAAGGGATATAAACTCTTAGTTCACGGTGGCGGACGAACAGCCACAGACATTGCCGCACGTTTGGGCATAGAAACAACCATGGTCAATGGGCGTCGTGTAACCGACAAGGCGATGTTAGAAATTGTAACCATGGTTTATGGCGGATTGGTCAACAAGCGTATTGTTGCTGGACTTCAGGCACATGGTGTGAATGCACTCGGACTAACGGGTGCCGATGTCAACGTAATTCGTTCGCAGAAGCGTCCCGTTAAGGACGTTGACTACGGTTTCGTTGGAGATGTTAAAGAAGTTGACGGTGCGCGTTTGGCAAATCTAATTCGTTCGGGAATTACACCCGTCATGGTACCCCTCACTCACGATGGTGAAGGCAACCTGCTCAACACGAATGCCGACACTATTGCAGGAGAAACCGCAAAGGCCTGTGCGGCACACTTTGACACAACGCTTGTTTACTGCTTTGAATTCCCCGGAGTGATGCGCAATCCTGAGGATGAGACCTCCGTAATCTCCACTATTAATTCGGACTCGTTTCAAGCGCTTGTTGCCGATAGCACCATCTCGGGTGGCATGATTCCTAAGATTGAAAATGCCCTTCAAGCCGTTCAGGCCGGAGTAACAGAAGTTGTTATCACAAAGGCGGATGCTATTGGCAAAACTGGTGGCACAACCATTAAATAAACAACCCATCATCATCTCAAGACCTCAAAACCTTCTCCCTCATAACTTCCTATGATTAGCAACTATGAAATAATGGCACCTGTCGGTTCGCGCGAATCCCTTCACGCTGCCCTCAAGGCTGGAGCCGACTCCATCTATTTTGGCATTGAGAGTTTGAATATGCGTGCACACTCTGCCACAAAATTCACCATTGCCGACTTGCGTGAAATCGCAGAACTCTGCAACGAGTGCGGGGTGAAGTCATACCTCACCGTGAACACTATCATCTACGGCGAAGACCTCCCCATGATGCGCAAAATCTGTGATGCAGCGAAAGAAGCGGGAATCTCTGCCGTTATCGCGAGTGACGTGGCCGTGCTTACCTACTGTCATGAAATTGGACAGGAGATTCACCTCTCTACCCAACTCAATATCTCGAACATCGAAGCCTTAAAATTCTATGCCCGTTATGCCGACGTCGTTGTTTTGGCACGAGAACTGAATATGGATCAGGTGCGTGAGATTTACGATGAAATCGAACGTCAAGACATTCGCGGACCTCGTGGCGAGCGCATCCGTATTGAAATGTTCTGCCACGGAGCCTTGTGCATGGCGGTGAGTGGTAAGTGTTATCTTTCGCTCGACAATCTCGGACGTTCGGCCAATCGTGGCGAATGCATGCAAGTGTGCCGCCGTGGTTACATTGTCACCGACCGCGAAACGGGTGTTGAACTTGCGGTAGACAATAAATACATCATGAGTCCTAAAGACTTGAAGACCGTAGGTTTTATTGACAAGATGATGCATGCAGGTGTGCGTGTCTTCAAGATTGAAGGACGTGCGCGCAGTGCTGAATATGTTTACAAGGTGGTAAAGTGTTACAAAGAAGCCATTCAAGCGGTGCTTAATGGTACTTACACAGAGGAGCGCATTGCGGAGTGGGATGCCGAACTTACAACTGTCTTCAATCGTGGTTTCTGGGATGGTTATTATCAAGGTCAGCGCCTCGGAGAATGGAGCAAGAAATATGGTTCCAACGCTACGGAGAAGAAAACTTATATTGGCAAGAACATTAAATACTTCTCCAAACTTGGAGTTGCAGAATTCTTAATAGAGGCGGGCGAACTCCATGTGGGCGACAAGTTGCTCATTACAGGTCCCACCACAGGCATTATCTTCGTTACCGCGGAAGAAATTCACACCAATGGTCCCGTTCAGAGTGCCAAGAAGGGCGAGTACATCGCCATCAAGGTTCCAGAAAAGGTACGTCCTTCCGACAAACTTTATAAGATTATTCCCAACGATTAATTAGGGTTGGAGGGTTAAAGAAACGCCATTTTCTAGTACAAAAAAATGTCGGCGATGAGGAGCGAGCATTTCTGAGTGCAAAAATGTCGGCAAAGTCCATAAGACTCGCATCATAACCCTTCAAAACCTCAAACTCCCTAAAACTTTACTCATGCCTCACCTTCTTTTCGACTTTGGTGGCGTGCTTGTTGACCTTGACAAACAACGCTGCATCGCGGCTTTCGCGGAACTCGGTTTTGACATCGTGCCCTACCTAGGAACCTATCAGCAGGGCGGATTCTTCTCCGACTTCGAACGCGGAGTGATTTCCACAGACACATTCTGCAACATCATCCGTGAGAAGAGCAAAAAAACTTCATTAACAGACGCTCAGATTGTTGAGGCATGGAAACGCTACCTACTTGATGTGCCCGAAGAGCGCCTCGAAATGTTGCTCCGCTTGAAGGAAAAGTATACACTCCACGTCCTTTCCAACACCAACCCTGTGCATTGGAATATGGCCGTAAACGGATATTTCCGCTATAAAGGACTTACGGTAAGCGACTTCTTCGACAAGATTTTTCTCAGTTGTGAGTTAGGAGTAGAGAAACCCCATCCCGCTATTTTCCAAAAGGTAGTTGAGGGCATTGGATGTCCCGCGGGTGACATCCTCTTCTTCGACGATTCTGAAGTAAATTGCGAAGCGGCACGCCAGTGCGGACTACAAGCTGTACTTGCTCCAGCAAACAGCGCCTGGTTGCCTACCGCTGAAGCGTTGTTGTAGCGCGCATAGTATTACTACCTATAACATCAGAACTTCATCACCTTTAATCCTTCAAAAAAATGCTTGCAACCATCGGATTCTTTGACGGTGTTCACCTGGGTCACCACTATTTGTTGCGCAACCTCGTCACGCTTGCGCAGCAGTGTTGTTGTCCCTCCATGGTGATTACCTTTGCTGAACACCCGCGCAAAGTTCTGCAGAAGGATTATATCCCCCTCTTGCTCACCAGCAATGCTGAGAAGGAGTCATTCATCAAGCAAGCGGGAGTTGATAAGGTCGTGTTCCTTGACTTCACTCCTGAGATGGCAGCCCTAACAGCACGCCAGTTTATGCAAGAATACCTGAAAGAGCGCTACGGCATCCAAACCTTACTCGTAGGTTATGACCATCACTTTGGGAGCAATAGGCAAGAAGGATTCACAGACTACCAGCGCTATGGTGAGGAAATAGGAATAAAGGTCGTCCCTTGCGAAGGCATTCAGGTGGAAACATACCAAGTGAGCAGCACGGTTGTGCGCAAATTGCTGCATTCGGGCAACGTTGCCGAAGCTCAAAAGTGCTTAGGGCGTCCATACACACTCACAGGCACCGTAATTGAGGGGCGCAAGGTGGGACGCAAACTAGGATTCCCCACAGCCAACCTCTACATAGACGCACCTTTCAAGTTAATCCCCGCCTGCGGTGTCTATGCGGTTTGGGCAGATGTAAACGGAGCACGCTATGGAGGCGTTTTAAATATTGGTAATCGCCCAACACTCAACAACGGACAAGACGTTTCGATTGAAGTTCACCTCTTTGACTTTGACGCCTCCATCTACGACGCTTCCGTCACGTTACATTTCATCAGTCACTTACGTGAAGAGCAATGTTTTGCATCACTCGATGACTTAAAGGCACAAATCCTAACCGATTGTGAACAAGCGAAACGACTACTCCTTGACACAGCAACCACCACGTAACCCATAACTCACATTTCAATGAAAATCATTCTCCTCTTCACTACGTACTTTCTCGCACAAGTATTTGCAAGTGCATTGTACTATTTTTCGGTGCCTCATGGCGCTGACTTTGCTGAGTATGGTTACATGTTGTTGGGGAGTTATGTTTTGCTCTATATTATATTGGTGAAGTTGAATCTTGTGCGCAAGAATAGCATGCCGAGTTGGAAAACCCAGCGTTTCAAAGGTCTCATCCCTGCCGCCACCTGCATGTTGCTCATGGCACTAGGCGTAGAACTCCTGCTCAAGCCGTTTGAATTCTTTAGCGCACTACAGGTGCAAATGTTTGACTCCATGAAAACCAACGTGCTGTGCATCCTCCTGCTCACCATTGTTGGTCCGCTCATCGAAGAACTCGTTTTCCGTGAGGGAATCTTGCGCCAACTCGTTCATCACCATCACGTCAATCCCATTCTTGCCGTCATTGTTAGCGCCCTGGCTTTTGGTATCATTCATTTCAATTGGGCACAGGGCGTACCTGCCTTTCTTCTTGGCATACTTCTTGGCGGACTTTATCTCTTGAGCGGCGACATTCGTCTGTGCGTTGTTGCTCACGTGATAAACAACACCATGGCCCTACTCTATCTTTACGTGCCCGACATGGGAAAGTGGCAAGACCAACTATCCACCCCGATGGTCATAGGTCTAGGAACCCTGCTCTGCTCACTTAGTTTTTACCTTCTACAACTGCTATTGATTCCACATGAAAATAAGAAACATCGATCTAGGCGATAAGCCCCTATTACTGGCTCCGATGGAAGATGTCACGGACATAGGTTTCCGCCTGCTATGTCGCCGTTTGGGCGCCTCCATGGTCTACTCCGAATTTGTAGCAGCCGATGCACTCGTCCGCATGGTAAATAAAAGTTTGCAAAAACTCACCGTATGTGACGAAGAGCGCCCCGTAGTGATTCAGATATATGGAAAGGACCCCATTGCTTGCCGAGACGCCGCACAAATCGTAGTAGAAACGGCGCGCCCCGACATTTTAGACATCAACTTTGGTTGCCCAGTCAAGAAAGTTGCTGGTAAAGGTGCCGGTGCTGGCATGTTACAAAACGTACCGCTGATGTTGGAAGTGACGCGTGCCGTGGTCGATGCCGTAAACGTACCCGTAACGGTAAAAACACGACTCGGATGGAGCGAAGAAAGTAAGATTATCGTACCCCTTGCCGAACAACTGCAGGATTGCGGTATTGAAGCACTCACTATCCACGGACGCACCCGCGCCCAAATG
>CALCHM010000188.1 GCA_937901345.1 uncultured Prevotella sp.
CAGCGCCTTGCATTTTACTCACTCTTACACAACTTAAGAGGGTGTGCCGAAATTTCTCGACACACCCTCTTAAAATTATGTATGGACTAGTAAACCACCTTCTGTCCATTTACGATGTACACACCTTTCGTCGCCTGCTTTACGTGGCGACCTGAGATGTCGTAGATGGTTTTGGAATCCTTCGTTGCGGGAAGTCCAGAAATACCTGTGCTTTCATCGCCCGTGTAGGTCACGACAATCTTGCCGTTTTTAGCGTCTACAACAACTTCTGAAGTGTAGTGCTCAATGACCTTTGCTGTAACGTCTGCTGCAGTGAGGAATTCGGTTGAGGTGAAACTGTCACCGTTTGCGTAGTCCTTACCTTCGAAAGTGAGGGCGCCTTCTTCGAGGCCGAGAACTTCAACAGCATACTCGAGGGTGTAGACGTTGGGGTTCTCAATAATCCAGAGTACAGAACCATGGTCGCTCCAGGTCCAGTTGCGCACTGCAGTCTGTGCTTCGTTGGTTACGATGCAGGCGAAGTTGGTAGAACCGTCGCTGTAACCACCACCTGCGTGGATGCCGAAGGTGCCAGCCTGGTCGCCAGTGTTCGAACGGATGGCGTCAAGTTCAGTCTTTTCTTCCGTAAACTTATAGTCGCGACCGTTACGTGTTACATACGCCTTTCTTTCGGGTTGGTAGAGGTAGTATTTACCGTCTTCTTCAAGAATCTGCCACACTACTGTAGCATCAAAGGGGTCAACTGCTTCCTGATAGATGGCAGCTACGGCAGCATTGCCAGGAAGATTGTTGTAAGAGGAATTAGTTACACCGCGCAGACTCACATACGTATCCGTAATGCTGCTGTTAAAAGCCCAGTAACCTTCGCCACTCTTTGCTGCAATCTGATAGAGCTTATAGTTCTTCACTTCGTCAAGCGAAGCAATCTGCTTGCAGGGTTGGGGACCAGACTTGTAAGTGACGACAATCACACGGTCCTTGAGGCTTACAGAAGCGCTGCAACCTTCAAGAGCGATGGGTGCAACCTGTTCGAGCGTGAAGAACTGTGTAGCACGAACGGTGCCACCGTCGTAAGTTTCGATGTTCGCATAAACGACACCGCCCTGACCCTCAGCGCCTACAACCTTCACGGTATAGAGCTGTTCCTGCTGCATGTCGCCCTTGATGCTCACCTGTGCACCGCGCATGTATTCAGCGGGAATGGTATAAGTGCCGTCGCCAGCAATAGCCGTGTAAGGCACGTTTACTTCAATCCAGTTGGGGTTGCCGTTATCGTCAAGTTGTGTGGCTGCATTCACGTTGTAACCGTACTTCAACAAGAAACCGTACTGTACGAAACCAGGAGCGGGAATGTCCTTTACGGTCAAGGGAGCGCCGTAGTTGGTCGTATAATTCTGCAAGGGACTTTCGTCAGCAGCGAGCACGATGTCACCGTTGAGCTGAGAAGCATTTACTGTTACCTGGTCGCCGTGAACGTCGAGCATGATGTCTACATAACCACCGCCGTCAGACATGATAGTGCTACCACCTGCGGGATCAAGGCTGTTCCAGTCTACCTTATAACGCATGCGGTAAAGACCTGCGGGAGTGCCTGCGGGAACGGTGAACTTGGGCACACCGCCACCGATGGTGTTACCATTTGCGGTAGTCGTACCGTCGCTCTTATACCATGTTTCGCCAATCATTGCAGCGCTGTAACTTACGATTTCGCTGCCAGGAGCGGGAGTACCGTTGGCATTAACGCCATACTCAAACTTACCGTCGTTGTTCCAGTCAACATAGACGTAAGCACTCATCCAAGCACCCGTGTAATTGAACTTGGGTTGTACTTCTTCACCTGCCTTTGCAGAGAATACGCCCAAAGTGGTGTTGTCGGAATACACCTTGTTTTTAACTGCTGCAGAAGTCTGTTCGCCATCCGCAGAAACGAGACTTACACTATTGAGTCCGCGGTCGTTGCGTGTGCGGTCAGCGTCCTTATCATAAGTGAGGGCATACTTATCGGTTGAGAAGCGCTTGTCGGGGTTGTTGTCCACCACGATTTCGTCGAAGTAAGCGTACCAGTCGGCAGCGTCAGCATGGGGCGAACGTACGTCGGGAACGATCACGAGTGAGTAGATGTCGATACCGCTGTTGGCATTTTCTTCCTTAGAATAAGAGAAACCCTTAAAGCTGACAACGATGTCCTGCCAACCTTCCTTGGCCTTCACCTTTGTGCCAGTGACAGCCCAGAACTGTTCGTCTTCGCCAGTCTGCCAGTTCCAACTTTCTTCAAGGCGCTTACCAAGACCGATGACCATCATGC
>CALCHM010000189.1 GCA_937901345.1 uncultured Prevotella sp.
TACCAGCAGGGATACCCATCAACAAGTAAGCTACGAAGTTACCATAGTTACCGATTTGAGCCAATACTTCAGAAATTTCTCCCTGAGCCTTGATGATGTTTGCCATCGGAGAACACAAGTTAGTTACGAAGGCAATCATTGCGAAGAGGGCAATCATGACGATAATTGCTCCCCATGGTTTTGTTTGTTGATTCATGGTTTTTAATGTTTTTATTGTTTAATGATTATTATTTCTCTACACCAAATTTATAGATTGTCACCTGCTTGTATTCCTGACCCGGAGTCAACACGCACGATGGGAAATGACCCTTGTTCGGAGTGTCAGGGAAGTGCTGCGCTTCGAAGCAAAGACCGCTGCGCTTGCCGAATGTAGCACCGTGCTGACCCTTGTAACCATCTGCCCAGTTGTCGCTATAGAACTGTACACCGGGTTCGGTAGTATAAACTTCCATCCAACGTCCGCTGTTGGGTTCTACAATCTTTGCAGCAAATGAGAGTTCGCCGGGTTCCTTCTTGTTGAGCACATAGCAGTGGTCGTAGCCCGCACCATTCTTGATTTGCTCATCGTTGGGGTCGTCGATGCGTTCGCCAACTACGTGAGGTTCAGTGAAGTCGAAGGGTGTGCCCTTTACGCTACGGATTTCACCTGTGGGAATGCAGTTTTCATCGATGGGGATGTAGAAGTCTGCATTGATGGTACAGATGTTGTTCATCGCCGAAGGAGTGGGATTGCCAATACCTGAGAGCGAGAAGAAACCGTGGCTCGTCATGTTCACAACGGTCTTCTTGTTTGTTGTGCCCTTGTAGTCGATAACGATTTCGTTGTCATCTGTGAGAGTGTACATTACAGTCATTGACAATTCACCGGGGAATCCTTCTTCATAATAAGCTGAAATGTAGCGCAATACAACGCAACGTTCGCTCACTTGTTCAGCATCCCAAACGCGAGCGTGGAAACCTGTAGGACCACCGTGGAGATGGTTAGGACCATTGTTGATTGCAAGGTGGTATTCCTTACCGTTGAGCGTAAACTTACCCTTGCAGATACGGTTGCCGTAGCGACCTACAAGTGTAGAGAGGAAAGGTTCGGGCGACGAAATGCAGTCGTCGATATTGTCGTGACCCTGAATAACGTTAGCATAAACGCCATTCTTATCTGGAACCATTATAGCAACAAGCGAACCACCATAGTTCGTAACTGCTACTTCCATACCATTCGCATTGGTAAGCACGAAGAGGTCAACTTCCTTACCATTAATGACTTTCTTAAAGTCTTCCTTTTTAAGTCCGCTAAGAGACTGCTTATTTGTTTCCATGGGAAATATGACTTTAGTAAATTTATAAAATTGTAATCTAAAATTCACAATCTAGGTTTAACTATGCAAATTTGCTTAAAAGATTTCAATATACAAAGTAATTGCTTTAATTTTCTTTTAAATTTCCATTTCCAAATGTTAAGATAAGTTTAACTTTGCCATGGATATAAATCTCAAAATGATTAAATTATGGCTGGATATTTAGTCGAAGATATGCGTAAGGTGACTACGGGTCGCCTCTTGGAAATGAAGCAACAAGGCACCAAAATTGCGATGCTTACGAGTTATGATTATGGAACTGCTCGTATTGTAGATGCTGCTGGTGTTGATATTATTCTTGTAGGAGATAGTGCTGCAAATGTCATGGCAGGCCATACTTCTACCCTACCCATCACCTTAGATCAGATAATTTATCATGCACAGAGCGTTGTACGCGGTGTAAAACGTGCCTTTGTGGTGTGTGACATGCCCTTTGGTACCTATCAAGTTAGTCCAGAAGAAGGCGTTAAAAATGCCATCCGCATCATGCAAGAAACTGGAGCAGATGGTGTCAAGTTAGAGGGTGGAGAAGAGATTCTCCCCGTTGTCCGTAAAATTCTCGATGCAGGAATTCCTGTCATGGGGCACTTAGGATTAACTCCACAAAGCATCAATAAATTTGGTACTTACGGAGTTCGAGCTAAAGATGAAGCTGAAGCCAGCAAACTCCTGAACGACGCAAAATTATTAGATGAAGCAGGATGTTTTGCTATTGTCGTAGAAAAGATTCCTTCTACATTAACTCAACGAGTAATAACCGAAGTTTCTGTACCCATCATTGGTATCGGTGGCGGTCAGGCAGATGGTCAAGTCTTAGTTGTTGACGACATGCTAGGCAAAAATGCGGGTTTCCGTCCCAAGTTCCTGCGTACTTATGCTAACCTTCACGAGATTATGCTCGACGCAATTGGTAATTATGTGTCAGATGTAAAGACAGGAGATTTTCCCAACGCTAACGAGCAATATTAATTGAGAAGGAAAGGTTTACAAACAAACGTCTTACCATTATAGACGTAAAATAATAATAAGAAGAGGGTGTGTCAAAGGGCACACCCTCCTGTTTTTGTCACAAAGTCACGACTTTCACAAGTCAAAACATTTACTAATGATCAGTATTAGAATACACGCATCAAACTGAGAGAAGAAGTAGTAGATACATATGTTGATATCCTAATATTATTATAATTTATAGTCCAGCAGGACTAAAATAGATGCTGAAATTCTCTTGACTTGTTATACCCACAACCAAAATATGGATATCAGTTTGTGACTTCTCACATTGTTTAACTAAAGTTGATAAACCATTGTTGTTGAGATATTCATAAAAATATTTTTTCTCGTTTTCTCTTTCCTCTGGTGTCATAGAGTAGAACGCCATAAAGGGTTCTTCGTGCATAACAATTTTTACAGTTAGTTGATTCTCATTTAAGTCCACTTCATGGATATCCCCTTCAACAAATGATAGCGGAAGTTGCGAAGTGATAGCATTCACACTTACAACCAAAGAGTCATGATAAACGTTCTGAGATGTCACTTGCTCCTGATTTTGTTGCTTCTGTTCAGACCTATCATGATTTGTAGAACACGCAGAAACACCTACGAACATAGATAAAAGGAGCACAATAAGGGGAGAGGATTTTCGCGTCATTAACTAGGCATCTATTAATACTTTTACAATCAATTTTCTTAACACACCCTCACCAATGATAGGAGCATGCGCATCTTCTGGATAGACGATGTAAAATTCACCAGGAAGCACGGTATAATAAGTAGAAGGAGATTCAGCGTAGAGTGCAAAATCGTTATCAACGTCAAAGGGCGCCTCGCTTTTATGCGTATTTGAAAGGTGTTTCCACCCAACAATTTCCTTTCCGCTAAGTGGGAAGTGGATATCAATATATTTTTGGTGAACCTCAAGTTTTTGAGTTTCTGGTGCTATCAACTTAGCATCACATACATTAATAAACAATTTATCGCCATCAAGAACAATGCGTTCAGCTGGTGCAAGAAGCAAATCATGGCTTTTCACATAGTCAAATACTTGCTTAAACAATGGGTGTAGCGCTTCATAACGTGCGCAATCAGAGATGTGAGATAAAATCATAATTACGAAAATAAAAAAGACATAAGATTATAAGAAATCACACCATAAGATAATGATTCTTACAATCTTATGTCATAATTACTAAATTAAACTAGCAGCAAACTTAGCGATTGGCAATTTCATCTAGGATTGTCCAACACTGGAATAATCCACGAGGAACGTGGAAACATCCCTTCCACTTACCACCCTTGAGCGTAAGCAACACTTCACCTTGACGATTTAGATAACCGAACCATTCGGGATATTCTGCATCTGCAAAGTGCGACCAAGTGTAATTATGAATACGTTCAAACCATTCCAAACACTTTTCATTACCTGTAAGTTGGTAACCCTTGATCATGGTTATGAGTGTTTCGATGTGAACCCACCAAAGTTTCTGATCCCACTCTAATTGCTGAAGCGGATGTCCCAAGCGATCCATGAAATAGAAGATACCTTCATATTGATGGTCCCAACCATATTCAACTTCCTTTAAAGCAATATCAACAGCCTTTTCAATTAGCGCCTTGTCGCCTAAACGCTTTCCAAGGTCCATTATGAACCACATCGCTTCAATCGCATGACCTGGATTAAGAAGGCGACCGTCCATGCAATCTACGAGTTCATTGTTTACTCCCAAATGCTCAACAATTAACCCTAGTTCAGGACGATAGAAAACATCCATTACTTCATGCACGCACTCCTTAATCTTTTCTTCAAGGAAAGAGGGTTCAAGTAGCGGTTCAATTTCCAGAGCTACATTACAGAGAATCATGGGCAAAGCGAAACTCTTTAAGGCGCGAGCACCAGGCGATGCCTTTGACCACTTTCCTTTAGGATTATCTACCTTTGAAAGCACAATATCAAAAGTCTTCTTAGCTATTTCAGCATATTCTTCATTGCCTGTTGCAATCGCCAACTGACCGAAAGCAATAACAGCAAAGGTGTATGAGAATATGTTGTAAGGTTCAACAAGCGGATGTCCTTCACGATCAAGAGCAAAATACCAATTAAGATTGCCGTCATGACCATATTTTTTCAAAAATTCGGCACCTTGAATAGCGGCATCAAGCCATTCTTGTTTCTTCTCTACCTTATTGTAAAGCGTGGCAAACATCCAAACTTCACGACCTTGAAGCCAGATAAATTTGTCGGTATCAAAGACAGATCCATCACGTTCTAGACAAGTGAAGAAACCACCAAATTCCTTATCTTGTGACTTGTCAAGCCAGAAAGGAATTACTTTGTCAAGCAGTTCAGATTTGTACTGCTCCGCTAATTTTTTAAAGTCCATATCAGTTAGAAATGTTTATAGATTTTAACTTGTATCAAAATAAACTAGGAAATTGAAAAATAACCTTCATTCTCATTCAACAAAATGAAGGTTTAAACACTTAGACTTTCATTCACGTGAGCAAAAATAAGACTTTCATGCGAAATCAATAAATTCTACACCAATTTTTCATGAATTTACAACAAAAATCACCACGATATTTAAGAAACCAGTCCCACATCTTCGCCTGAGCACTTATGATTCGGAGTAATATACAAGTGAGATGAAAATATCTAAAAGAATGCACAAGAGAGAGATTACAATTGTCACTCAAAGTGAACAAAATAAGAATGACATCATGTATAATATGTAACATAACGTTAAATAAATAAGCATTGCCGTAGTTTTAACCAAAAACTTTTTAGAGCAGGTAAGTTTTGTTTTGTATTTTTGCATCGGTTAATTAGGTTTATTCGAATCGACGCGTAACATCGTCTTTCTATGCTTAATCTATAGTCCAAAAACAATCCAGAAACAATTAATTAACAACACTAATAGTTACAATCAAATGAAAAGCAAAATTGCTCTTTTTGCCCTCGGTTGCTTAGCATTCACGTCATGCTCAAAGAAGCAGGGTATGCCTACAGGCGACAACAAGCACGTAGTAGAAACAATCACTCCGCAGGTTGCAGAAATCACGACTTCCTATCCTGCAGCAATTCGTTCATGTCAAGATGTAAACATTGTAGCCAAAGTAAGTGGTCACATCATGAAGGTTTACGTGAAGGAAGGTCAAGAAGTTAGAGCTGGTCAGCCCCTCTTCCTCATTGATCCCACACTTTACAATGCTGCTGTAAAATCAGCCGAAGCTGCTGTTAAAATCGCAGAAACAAGCATTGAAACACAACGTTTAAATGTTGAAAACAAAGAAATGCTCCACTCAAAGGGTATCATTTCAGATTTTGACTTGCGTTCGGCAAAAAATCAATTGGCAACACTTGAAGCACAATTGGCATCAGCAAATGCACAATTGGCAAATGCAAAAGACCAGTTGGGATTCTGCACCATCACAAGTCCTACAAATGGTGTCGTTGGTAAGATTAATTACCGTCAGGGAACCCTTGCTTCACCTTCACTCCCCCAACCTCTCACAGTTGTTTCAGACTTGAGAGAAATGTACGTTTACTTCTCTATGGCCGAAAAGCAAGTGCTTAACCTTGGTGGTCAAGCTTCTGCACTCGCTTCATTCCCCGAAGTTAGTCTCCGCATGGCTAATGGACAAGTTTTTGAACGTCAGGGTAAGATTGCTGCAATTAGCGGCGTGATTGACGCTAGCACAGGTTCTTTGCAAGTTCGCGCAGACTTCAGCAACCCCAACCGTATTTTACGTAGTGGCGGTACAGGTACCATTGAAGTACCTACAAGCGATTCTGCAGCCGTAATGGTTCCCCAAATTGCTGTAATTGATGTACAAGAAAAGAAGTTCGTTTACACTCTTGGCGAAGACAACAAGGTAAAGTACACTGAAATCAAAGTGCTTTCTCAGAACGATGGTCAGCATTACATTGTTACAGAAGGTGTAAAGATTGGCGATTGCATCGTAGTTGAAGGCGTATCAACGCTTAAGGATGGTATGGAAATCACTCCTATCACAGCTGAAGAGCGTAAAGCTATCGAAGAGAAGTCACAACAGCACATGGCTGAAAAGAAACTTCCTGGACAAGAATAAAAGATGAAATCAGAACATAAGTAGTGGGTAAGCACAGATTGTAAGTCAAACAACAAACATAGCGACGATCTTACGTAATGTTATATTGTTTGTAAATAGTCGAACTAAGTTTTTCGTCTTACGTTACAACGCCCAACTCACTTACCAAAATTCTAAAACAAAATGAGACTCGATACATTTATTAATCGCCCAGTGCTCTCTACGGTAATCTCTATCGTAATTGTCATCTTGGGGGTAATTGGTTTGGTTTCTCTCCCAATTACACAATATCCAGAAATCGCTCCGCCCACCATTCGCGTAAGCACTTCCTATCAAGGTGCAAATGCGCAAACGGTGTTGAACTCCGTTATTATTCCGCTTGAAGAGCAGATTAACGGTGTTGAAAACATGGATTACATGTCTTCAAGCGCAACGAATACCGGTAATGCAACCATTACGATTACATTTAAGCAGGGTACAGACCCCGACATGGCAGCCGTAAACGTTCAGAACCGTGTATCAAAGGCCTTAGGTTTGCTTCCTGCCGAAGTAACTCGCGTAGGTGTCATTACCATGAAGAGTCAGAGTTCAATGCTTCTTGTATTCTCTCTCGTTGACGTTGAAGACCGTTATGACTTTGCTTTCCTTGAAAACTACGCAAAGATCAACGTATTGCCTCAGATTCAGCGCGTACAGGGTGTAGGTGATGCCATGGTAATGGGTGCCGACTACTCTATGCGTATTTGGTTGGATCCTGAAAAGATGGCGGAATATGGATTTGTACCCACAGACATTTCAGGCATCCTTTCTGACCAAAACATTGAAGCCGCACCTGGTACGATTGGTGAACGTGACAATAACACGTACCAATACACCATGCGTTATCGCGGACGTTTGACTTCACCCGAACAATTTGAAAACATTGTATTGCGCTCAACTGAGGATGGTGGTGTTATCCGCTTAGGCGACGTCGCACGCATTGAGTTGGGACGTATGACATACGGTTTCATGGGTAAGGTTAACGGTCACAACGCCGTAACGTCAATCATCTTCCAGGCTGCAGGTTCTAACGCAACTCAGATTATCCAGGATATTGAAGCATTGATTGCTGAAACGAGCGAATCTCTGCCTCCTGGTCTTGAATTTGTCGTTTCTCAGAATGCGAATGAATTCCTTTTTGCTTCTATCCATGAAGTTGTAAAGACGTTGATTGAAGCCTTCGTATTGGTGTTTTTGGTGGTATATATTTTCCTTCAGGACTTCCGTTCTACAATTATCCCTGCCATTGCTATCCCCGTAGCGCTGATTGGTACATTCTTTGCAATCAACGCAATTGGATTCTCAATCAACTTGCTTACGCTTTCCGCGCTAGTGTTGGCGATTGCGATTGTTGTCGACGACGCCATTGTCGTTGTTGAAGGTGTACATGCGAAGTTAGACCTTGGTTACAGTTCTGCTCGTAAGGCATCAATTGACGCGATGAGTGAATTGGGCGGTGCTATCGTATCTATTACATTGGTGATGATGGCGGTGTTTATCCCCGTAAGTTTCATGGGTGGTACAGCCGGAGTCTTCTATCGTCAGTTTGGTATCACTATGGCCATCGCGATTGGTTTCTCTGCGCTCAACGCCTTGACGCTCTCTCCTGCCCTTTGTGCTATCATGTTGAAGAGTCACAATGAAGAAGGTCATGAACGTTCAACAAAAGAAAAGTTAGGCATCGCCTTTAACGCAGCAAAGGATGAAATGGCAGGTCGCTATGACCGCGTATTGAAGCGCCACAACTCTAAGTTGACTTACCTCTTGGTTATCGTGGCTGTGTTGGGTATGATATTCGGTGGTTTCACATCTGGTTGGTTGATTGCAATTCCCTTCATTCTCATTGCAATTTGGGGTTTGAAGCGCCTTACTGACCAAGGTTTCCACGAAAACTTCAACCATAGTTTCGAAAACATGATTCAGCGCTATAAGAATGGTGTGATTTTCTTCGTAAAGCGCCCCATCTTGTCTGCTGTATTTGTTGCATTGAGTTTAGTAGGTCTCGTAGCTGCCATGAATTTGACACCTACGGGTATGGTTCCCTCAGAAGACACGGGTTCTATTATGGGTGCCGTAGCAATGCCTCCTGGTACTTCTCAAGATAAGACGGAAGAAGTATTGACTCAGGTAAACAACTTGGTTCAGAGTTCGCCCCTCGTTAAGAGTTCAACGATGATTTCAGGTTACTCATTCGTGGGTGGTCAAGGTGCTTCTTATGGTTCGTTCATTGTCAAGTTGAAACCTTGGGAAGAACGTAATCCTTTGACTGAAAGTGCTACCGTTGTATTTGCAAACCTCTACCTTGAAAGTCAGAAGGTGTTTAAGAACGCTCAGGTGCTCTTCTTCCAGCCCCCGATGATTCCTGGTTATGGTGCGACAAACGGTTTCGTTATCAATATGCAAGACCGTACGGGTGGTGAATTGCTCCGCTTCCAACAGGTTACAGAAAACTACCTTGCTGAACTCTTGAAGCGCCCCGAAATTGGTTCTGCTCAGACAAACTTTAATACAAAGTTCCCCGAATATATTATTGACATTGACGCGGCAAAGTGTAAGCGTGCTGGTCTTTCACAGACAGACATTCTCTACACACTTCAGGGTTACTACGGTGGTCTCTACTCAAGTAACTTCAACCGCTTCGGTAAGCTCTACCGCGTAATGGTTCAGGGTGAAATCAGTGACCGCTCAAATATTGAGTCGCTCAACAAGATTAAAGTTAGAAATGCGAAAGGTGAAATGGCACCCATTTCTGAATTCGTAACCATGACTCCCAGCATGGGTCCTGACATCATCAACCGCTTCAACATGTACACTTCAATTACAGTGAACGGTTCGCCTGCTGAAGGTTTCACATCTGGTCAGGCCATTCAGGCAATTAAGGAAGTTGCTGACGAAGTGCTCCCCGAAGGTTATTCATTCGAATTCTCTGGTCAAACACGTGAAGAAGCTGCTTCAAGTGGTAGCACAACAGCAATTGTATTCGCACTCTGCTTCGTGTTCATTTACCTCTTACTTGCTGCTCAGTACGAAAGTTACATGCTTCCCTTTGCGGTATTGCTTTCTGTGCCCTTCGGATTGATGGGATGTTTCATCTTCTTACATCTCATGGGATTGATTCCTATTTTCTCTGCAGCAGAAAATAACATCTACGTTCAGATTGCAATGATCATGTTGATTGGTCTGTTGGCAAAGAATGCGATTTTGATTGTAGAGTTTGCTCTTGATCGTCGTAAGATGGGTATGAGCATTACCAATGCTTCTGTGCTTGGTGCCGCTGCGCGTTTGCGTCCTATCTTGATGACTTCAATCGCAATGATTGTAGGTTTGCTTCCCTTGATGTTTGCCTTCGGTGTAGGTGCTAATGGTAACCGCGCTTTGGGTACTTCAGCTATCGGCGGTATGCTTCTCGGTATGATTTTCCAAATCTTTATCGTTCCTGCATTGTTCGTAATCTTCCAGGCGCTCCAAGAACGTATCAAGCCTATGACATGGGAAGATATGGATAATTCGGAAGCTGAGGCAGACTTGCAACAATATTCTAAGTAACAGATAACGGACTATGGACAACAGACATTGATAATATATATAGTGTCTGTTGCCTGTTGCCCATAGTCCTTCAATTTACAACAATGAAGAAAATTCTTTTTCCCCTATTAAGCGTCGCTCTTCTTACTAGTTGCGGAATTTTCAAGAACTACGAACGTCCTGAATCTCTCGCAAATGTTACTGAGGATATTTATCGCGACCCTACTTCTATGACTGCTGTGCTTGAAACTGCTGACACAGCAAACTTTGGGAATATGCCCTGGCGCGAAGTCTTTACAGACCCCCAACTTCAGGCGCTTATTGAAAAGGTTTTGGTCAGCAATGACATGCAAAAGGCTGATATGAACATTGAGAAAGCCAAGGCTTATCTCACCATTTCTAAGTTAGCGTATATTCCTTCGTTGGTGTTAGCACCTTCGGGCGAACTTACTTCAATTGACCACGCTAAGGCGGTTCAAACCTACACGTTGCCTGTTTCTGCTTCCTGGAATATCGGTTCGTTTGGTTCGCTCAACAATGCGAAGAAGTACGCCAAGACCAACATGTTTGTTGCCAAAGCAGCAAAGCAAGCTACGCAAACCGCTCTCATCGCTGCCGTTGCTCAGATGTATTATACGCTTCAGATGCTCGACGAACAGCATGCAACTGCTAGCGCTACTGCAGAAATTTGGAGCAAGAACGTTGAAGCCATGAAGGCGATGATGGAAGCTGGAATGGTAAACAACGCTGCTGTGGCACAGGCTACTGCGAATTACCACACATTGCTCGCCTCTCTCCCCGCGCTTCAAAACAGCATTCGTCAAACTGAAAATGCACTTTGCGTATTGCTTGCTGAAGCTCCCCATGCTATTGCGCGCAACAAGTTTGGAGCATACGAATTCCCCGCTGAAATGCAGGTGGGCATTCCCGTTCAGTTGTTGACCAATCGTCCTGACGTTCGTCTTGCAGAGGCGCAGTTGGCCGCTTCATTCTATAATGTCAACATCGCACGCTCTAAGTTCTACCCTTCTATCACTATCTCAGGTGTTGCAGGTTGGACAAACAACGTTGGCGCCGTGGTAAATCCCGGAAAACTGTTGCTCAATGCTGCAGCAAGTCTTGCACAACCGCTCTTTATGAATGGTCAATTGGTTGCAAACCTCAAGATCTCTAAGTTGGATTATGAAGCAGCAACTCTCGATTTCCAAACAGCTGTGCTTAAGGCAGGACAAGAAGTGAGCAACGCACTTGCTGACTACCAAACAGCAGTGCTTCAGCAACAAGAACGCGAAAAGCAGGTGGAAGTGTTGCAGACTGCAACCGAACAAACCATGATGCTCTTCAAGCATTCGAACACGACTACTTATCTCGAAACGCTCACAGCACAGCAAAGTTTGCTCTCTGCTCAGATGGCGCTCATCACGGATAAGTACAACAAAGTTAACGCTGGTATCAACCTCTATAAAGCACTTGGAGGAGGTAGAGAATAATACTTAAGTGAAGGTTTAAAGGAGACGGCAAGAGATAAAGGTTTCGCTGCACAACGCTTAAACGTATAAGCATGCAGCAACCCGAAACGTTACTACACTACAACGTCCCCTCCCCGCCCCTTTTACCCTTCTCTCTCATAACCTAAATCAAAACCTAATTATTATGATTAGTCCCTTAGCATATGTAGACCCTACAGCAAAGTTGGGAAACAACGTAGAGGTAAAACCCTTTGCATACATTGAAGCAGGTGTAGAAATTGGCGACAACTGCGTCATCATGCCCCATGCATCCATCCTTGAAGGCACTGTGATGGGTAAGAACAACATTATCTATCAGAATGCCGTAATAGGTGCTACGCCTCAAGACTTCCACTATCAGGAAGGTCACCCCCACCGCGTGATTATCGGTGATGACAATCGCATTCGCGAAAATGTGGTCATCGCAGGTTCATCTTTTGACAACCGTGCCACAGAAATAGGCAATGGCAACTTCCTCATGGACAAGGTGCACATTTGTCACGACACCAAGATTCACAACCACTGTGTGCTCGGCATCGGTGTGAACATTGCGGGTGAATGTGAAATCCACGACTACTCCATCCAGAGTTCTTACGTACAGGTGCAACAGCACGTGCGTATTGGTCGCTACTCCCTCATCCAGAGTGGTTGCCGCGTGCAGAAAGACGTGCCTCCCTATATCATCCTCGGAGGTAACCCTGCAATGTACCATGGCATTAACACTTTCGTTTTGAAGCATGTTAATGTAGATGAACGTAAATTGCGCCACATTGCAAACACATACCGACTGATCTATGCAGGTAACTTCAGCATGGAAGATACCATCATCAAGATTCGCGAACAAATTCCTAGCAGCGAACCCATTGACAATATCGTTTCGTTTATTGAAAACTCAAAGCTCGGTATTGTTCGCCACATGAAGGAAGAAGATTAATCCCATCAGCGATAGAACTTATCACAATTCACAGACTGCGTCGTAATTCCTGTTACGGCGCAGTCTCTTTTTGTCTGCTTCAAAAGAGACGTGACGTGCAGCACGATGCTATAAAAAATGAGTGCAAACCTAACGAACGGCACACCCCTCCGTTTTCACTTTACCTGCGTAAAAAATTAAGGCAATAATAAATCCGTTGCTCCGTTGCACCATTACCACGGTCCCCTCCGCTTCTTCAACGCTCGAGCGACGAAGAAGCAGAGGGCGTTCGTTAAAGTACTCATATTATTGCCTTAAAATTTGCGTTTGTAGGGTAACTTTAAACCCAGTTTTTATAAAAATCCGGAATTTTATAAAATTTTTGTGTAGAAATTAAACAAATCATCGGTTTTTATAAAATCCATCACCATAGATTTTATGAAAATCCTTGATTTTGTAAAATCTATGGTGATAATTTAATGAGTCTCCAGAATTTTATAAAATATTTTGCGCAGATTTTATAAAATTCCAGGTTTTTATAAAATTTACCTTTTCGCCCGGATGGAAAATCACCATTTTCCATCCAACTGACTGGTTGTTTTTCCTAATTCGGAATCACATGCTGAGAATAAACTTGTTTGTACAAGGGCAAACAAAAAAACGTGTCCCTACACAAGTGTAGAGACACGAATTTCATAAAATGGTTTAACGAGGATTTAGGCGTTAAATAAGTTCCTTGATGAATGCTTGCATTTCAGCCTGATGTGCTTCTACGCTCTGAAGGAGTTTGAACTGCGCCTTTGAGCGAACAAGGTTGTGGTCAGCATACTGCGTCTTGTAGTAAGTATCGCCATTGATGTAGTCAGCAAGGAAGCGAACTGTCTGCATGTAGGGGAAGAGTGCAGCAGCGTAAGGCAAGTTTTCTACTTCAAGAGGAGTGATGAATGAAGCAGCCGACTTGAGGTAACCCTTTGTGAACGACTTGAAGATTTCCATGTTAAAGTTCACATTGTCGAGGTCCTTATCATCTTCCTTACCTGTGTTAGCCGCTGAGCGGAGGTAGTCCCCAAAGTCTGAGAAGATGAAGTTAGGCATTACCGTGTCAAGGTCGATTACGCAAAGCACATTACCCTGCTTGTCGAAGAGAATGTTGTCAACCTTTGTATCGCAGTGACAAATGCGCTTGGGGAGTTTGCCTTCGCGGTGAAGTTGTTCGCCCTTACACATTTCTACGGCACGCTTTTCAAGTTCGTCAACCAACCACTGCACTTCAGCCAAACGACCTGCCTTGTTTTCAGCAACAGCTTCACGAAGTTGCTTGAGGCGGAATTCCATGTTGTGGAAGTCCTTGATAGTTTCACCAAGTTGAGCGGGGATGTCAGCAAGCATAGCCTGGAAGTTACCGAAAGTTTCGCCTACGATGTATGAAGTTTCGGGAGTTACGGCAGTCATTGATTCTGTTTCAGGAATGAATGCCATTACGCGCCAATACTTTTCGCCATCAAAGTAGAAATACTTGCCGTCCTTCGTGGGGATGAAGTTGAGCACCTTGCGATCGATATCGTCAGTACCTGCAGCTTCGAGTTTTGCACGGATGTGAGATGTTACGGCTACGATATTATCCATCAACATTTCAACATCGGGGAAGATAGCGTTATTTACGTTCTGGAGTACGTAGTCAGGTTGACCTTCTTCAGTCTTTACACGATAAGTTGTGTTAATAAGACCATTACCGAGGGGAGCAACTTCAACTACATTGCCCTGAATCGCAAACTGAGAAACAATTTCATTCATTGGAGTAAAGTATTTATGGGTTAATTATGTATTCTCGACAGCGCAAAGTTAGTATTTTTTAAGAAATGCGCACTATCATTCAGTTAGATATTTCAGAAATATTATAAAATGTATGGACTTCGTAAAATGAGAACTATATGACGTTGGTTTACTTAATACACAACCCCGATGCCCTTGCGACCGTCCATCTTAATGGTTAGCGGTTGTGAAAGTTTAACATGTCGCACGAAATCGGTTTCATGCTCTGCGGGAAGTTGATTGAGTCGCGCTTCATCAAAATAACCGTCGTTACGGAAGGGATTAATGGTGAAATAACCCACACCGAAGGAGGTGAGATTTTGGAAGAAGTGGGTGCCTTGACTGGGGTCGATACGGTAGTTCTCTAATCCGCATTCTACAATGACTCGCGCACCACTGATGTGCGGCCACTTCACAGGCAAACCTAACCAGGGGTCTGAACTGCCCCATCTGCCAGGACCAACAAGTACGTAACCGCGCTCTTCTGACATCTGTTGGGCATTAATGCGCTCAATGTCGTAAGCGGCTTGCTGATTGTTGGCAGCATTAAATCCTTCGGTTTTGACATACACCACATCTGAGATATCTGTGACAATGCCGTTACCCAAGCAGTTATGTGTAGTGATCAGCGTGTCGGCTTCCGCAATGAGTGAAAGGTCTTCATCAATTACTTCCTTGCTGTCTACAATGGGGCGAATTTGCAGGAGGTAGAAATCCGCACGCTTGTCTCCGCCTGGTTGCACCTTGATGTCCATTGCAAATTCTATTTCAACAGGGCGTCCCATTTCCTGGCGTCCTACTTCAAGCAATTTTGAAATGGTTGACGCAAGGGGGAATAGATCGTGTTGCAACATGTTGGAGAAAGAGATGATTTTACGCCCACCGGGATAATAACCGTCTCGAATGATTTGATCGTAGGGGTCGTAAGTGGACGAGACGAAGCGCAAGGTGTCATGACTTTCGGCATCCTTCAGCGAAAGTCGCTTGAGATTAAAGGCATCATCGGGCGAGAGCGATTGGCAATTTTCGGCCGTGCGCAAATCCAGAGCGTAGAAGCGGGTTTGCGTTTCGCGCAGTGCCATTTCGGTGTCGCTTAGTTGCAGGATGTGATGGGGATGTTTGGGCGATACGCGCAGGGTCACACCACCATCTACAATATATTTTCCTAAACCGATAGCCAAAGAAGCGATGCCATCTTCGGGACGTTCATCTCCTATGGGATAGAAGTTGAGCGAACGCGCCACGCCGGAAAGCGTTGGATAGAAATAGGCATCGCGCTGATTGCCGGTTTCGTCCGTACAGGTTCCGTGGGGCGCACCGACGACTTCTTGCAAAACGATGGCCATCTTTTCTTGGTCAATCAAATTTTGCGTGGCGGTGAGATAGGCCTTGGAGTCCTTGTAAAATACGGATGCATAAACACCCTTGATGGCACGTTGCAGCATATCAAAAGCACCGGCAGACATGGCTGGATGGGGCACCATATACGTAGAATAAATACCAGCGAAGGGTTGATAATGCGAGTCTTCAAGGAGTGATGACGAACGCACGGCGATGGGACCATGCACCACTTCGCAGAGGTACGTGAGGTCGTCCATAACATGTTCGGGAAGGTCTGCCGCCTCAAATGCTTTCAGGATTTCTTCGTCCGTGGCGTCAGAAAGTGCTATGGGATACAGATTGCCCTGTTCCATAAATTCATCAAACACATCGGTGGCAATCACAACGGTCTTGGGGATGTTGACGCTGAAGTTGTCGGTTTCAAACTTCGGATAGCGCTTGACCATCGTGCCCATGAATGCCAAACCACGCCCTTTACCTCCGAGCGAACCGTTACCGATGCGCGCAAAATTGGCGTATTCGTCAAAGCGTTCCTTTTGGTAGATGGCAACCACACCCTCATTCTTCATCTTTCGGTAAGAGGCGATGAGGTCGGCAATCAAGCGGCGTGCATCTTCCATGTCGATATAGTCGAGCACGTCAATCTTCTTCAATATTTGTGCGGGGGGGAACATGGCACGCGAGAAGAAGAAGCGCGAGAAGTGGTTGTGAGAAAGGTGGTAGCGCAAACTAGCGTTCGGTATGTCGAAAAGTTTCTTCTGAAGGTCCTTCAGATTCTTTATGCGCATGACTTCCTGACCATTCTCAGGATTGAGAATCACGAAATCGCCAAACCCAAAGTTCTGCATGATTTCACGACGCAGGTCTTGCGGATAACTCTTTGAATTTTTAGGGATGAACGATGTACGCAACTCTTGTGCAAAACAGCGATTGGATTCCTCGCTTGATTCAAGGATTATGGGGATGTGGGGGTCACGGCGTTTAACGTAAGATGCCAGACGGAATCCCGCTAGATTATCCTTCGCACCTGCTCGCATAAAACTCATGTCGGAGACAATGCCGAGGATGTTATCTTCATACGTGTTGTAGATACTCATGGCCTCTTCAAACGTACGTGCCAGCATAATCTTGGGGCGTCCGCGCATGCGCAAGGTCTTGAGGTGGTCGTTAAGCGCTTCTTTCGAGAATTCCTGACTTTGCTCTAACACAAAACGGTATAAATGGGGCAAAGCCGAAGAATAGAAACGCACGGAGTCTTCAACCAACAAGATAATCTGCACCCCTACTGAAGCCACGTCGTTGGGCGCGTTCCATTTGTCTTCGAGCAACTTGATGATGGCCAACAGCAATTCAGGATTTCCCAACCATGAGAAGATGTAATCAATACCTGAAAGATCCTCACGCTGCACACGCTTACTCACCTCTTTTGAGAAGGGTGTCAGCACCACGATAGGGATGTTCGGATAATGACGTTTGATATCTTTTGCATCAGCAAAAATGTCGCTATTATCCATGTTGGGCATCACGATGATGAGTTGGAAATCGCGCTCGCTGAGCATTTTCAGCGCCTCTTCCTCGGTTGTCACCTGTGTGAATCGTGGCGGATAGCGCAAACTCAAGGAGGTATATTCGTTGAAGATTTGTTCGTCAATGCGCCCATCATCTTCAAGCATGAACGCATCGTATTTTGTTGCCACAAGTAGCACGTGGTAAACGCGCTTATTCATCAACTCCGCAAAGGGTGTGTCGCGGAGAACAAGATCTTTTAATTTCGGTAGTGACATACGTATAAAGCGAATGAATGTGTGAAAAGATAGAATGAAAAGGTACCGTCCCTAAGCGAGAAGTGAACTTCACGAACAAAAAAGGGATACTCGCTAAACTGGATTTGCACCATAAATTGGGGTTTCAACTTGTCGGAGGAGTAATTTACGTCGTAAATCGGGGGCAGAGAAGTGTCTGCGAGGTTTTAGCAAGTCAATTTTTCTTACCGACAAATGTCAGCAGGGTTTTAGCAAGTCATTTTGGAGTGCCAACAAGTGTCTGCGAAGTTTCGCGAATTATTTTGGACTGCCGACAAGTGTCTGCGGGGTTTCGCGAATCATTTTGGAGTGCCGACAAGTGTCTGTGGCGTTGATACATTTGATGTGACGCCCGAATGAAAGGAACTCGTAGATAGTTTTGAAAAGAGAAAAAGGAGAAACACATGCAGGGCGACAAAGCACGAGCGGTGTTTCCCCATGTTTTTTCTCCTTTTTCCTCAGAATGTGGGTTATTTTTCAATGAGTGCTACCGCATACGCTGAAATACCCTCTTCCCTACCCGTGAATCCGAGTTTTTCGGTGGTGGTTGCCTTGATGCTCACGTCATCGGTCGTAATGTCCATAAGCGGCGCAAGCGTTTCTTTCATGGCTTCAACATGAGGGTTGATTTTGGGACGTTCGGCACAGATAGTTGCGTCGATATTCCCAATGCGGTATCCCTTAGCCTTGAGAAGTTCCGTGGTGCGGCGCAGGAGAATTTTACTATCAATGTTGTGAAACTCAGCGCCCGTATCAGGAAAATGATAACCGATATCGCGCATGTTGGCAGCACCGAGAAGTGCATCACAGATGGCGTGAATCAACACATCAGCATCGCTATGTCCGAGGAGACCTAACGTATGCTCAATCTTTATGCCACCGAGCCAAAGTTCACGTCCTTCAACCAAACGATGGACGTCGAAACCCATTCCTATTCTTATCATGTGAATGCAAAATTGTGGTGTTAGAAATGTTTACGCATTAGCGGCCAAACATGTCGCGAAGTGCATCAAGTTCGAATGACAGACTGACACGCATGGTTTGGTCGAGCGGATTGGAAGATTCTGTAGCAATAGTGTAGGCCGCATCAACGTTGAGCACGTTCATCTTAAAACCTGCACCCACCGCATAATACTTACGGTTGCCCTGCATCTCGCTTTCGTGGTGATAACCTGCACGCAAGAAGAACTTGTCGTTGTAATTGTATTCCGCACCTACGCTCCATTGTATTTCTTCAAGTTCGCCCTTAAAACCACGTTCGCTATCGCCAAAACTCTTGAAGATTCCGGAGATGGAGGATACGTCGTAATAGTCCGATTTCAAGCGATCTTGATAGTCGGCTTCTTCTTCACCTTCTTCCTTCAGCGGCATGGAAGGGACGAGGAGTTTGTTCACGTCGGCCGAAAAACTGATGCGGTTGTATTCGTCAATAGGCACCATCAACGAAGCACCCAAACGCATGTTCGTGGGGATGAAGTAAGAATAATCGTCGCCATAACTAATTTTTGAACCGATGTTGGAAATGTTCAACCCGAGCCCCAACTGACATTCGCGCTGACCCAGCATTACGTAACTCTGGTTGTAGGCTGAGATGTCAGCAGCAAACGCCGAACCGGGTTTTACGTTGTCATCGTAATGTCCTGAAAGGTCGGAATAGATGTAACGCAAAGCGACACCTGCCGAAAAGGTTTCAGAAAGCATGCGTGAGTAGGCCACGTCAACTGCCATTTCATAAGGTTTGATGGTCATGTCGCCCGTTTCAGTGATAACTTCACCCAACGAGAAATAGCGGAGTGATGCTGACACAGCTTGATAGTCGCCAATTCGGTAATAACCTGCAGCATTGAGCAAAGCAATATCGTTGGTGAGTTGGCGCAACCATGGTGTATAGTTAATGGCAAGTCCAGAGCGAGAAATGGCAAAGGGATACTTTGCGGGATTCCACGCTTGAGAGTTGACATCCGGATCGGTTGCCGCACCAAGGTCACCCATAGAGGCAGCACGCGCATCGCCAGCAATACTTTGTGAAACCACTGCTGTCATAACGGGGTTAAACTGATCCTTTATGTCGTCTTGTGCACAGAGCGGAAGCGTGCAACAAGATGCTAAGAGCAAAACTTTATAGTTCATGTTTTTGGTTGTTTTATTCAATTAGCCAAAAGTTTTAATTGGGATTGGGGATGTGAGTTTGTTACACCCTCGTTAGGTTACTAAAGCACAATCAAGCGTTCGCCATCGATTTCTTCCTCACCTTGCTCGGATGTAATGGTTGCACGGAAGATGTAAAGACCCTTGGGCACAGGCATTCCGGAAGCGGTTGCGAGATTCCAACGTTGTGTGGCATAGGTTGTCGTGAGTGTTTGTTGTTGTTGCCAAACCTTTTTTCCCGTTGTTGTGTAAACTTCGAAAGTGATGGTACCGCCCACGTGTTGAGCATCCACGTTTGCCACGAATTGCGTAAATGTTCGTGCGGGATTGAGGGTTGCATACAAGCGCTTTCCCTGCTGTGCATCCTTGCCCACCACAAAATCTAACGTAGCAATAGCTGAATTATTGTTATGATCCCAGGCACGGAGCGAAAGTTTGTGCCTACCGGGTTCTAAATTCTCAAGTTGATAACTTACCATACCTTCTTGATAGGAACCAAAATCGTAAGCAAAATACTCGTTGAGCACGATGAGATTATTGGTCTTACCATCAATGGTTAACTCGAGGTCGTGTCCCAAACTGGTGCCAGTTGCGTTGATACCTGAATCGTCTGAAATACGCGCCACAAGTAGCGGATGGTTGTTGGTTACACCGCCGTTGGGAAAGTCGGGTTCGTTGAGGTAGAGGTATATTTTTGGACCTATAGTGTCATTGCTTCCCGAGTTCTCCGTACCGTTAAGGTGGAAGTCCTCAAAGAATCCGTTGGCTTCCTTCGTACCATCGTGGTTTGCGGCATAGAGCGAAAGTCGAGCACGCTCGGTGCTATAACTGATGTCACGCGGAATGGGGACATAAATCTTGAAGCGTCCGTTACGCACCGAATCACTTCCTGAGAATACAATTTTCGTTCGTTCCTCAAAGGTGAAGGGTTCGCTGGCCACGTTACCCGAGTTGCGGCAGGCTAACGTTTCCATCTTGTCGTAAAGCGTTGCGGAAAGAATGCCCTTAAAATCTCCTTCGTTCACTATATAACCTGTAAACGAAGCGATAGATCCGGCCTTGAGTTCCTTGCTTTCATCAGGATGAATGGGGGTGCCATTGATGGAGTCAACAATGATTTGCAGCGTTGGTTGCATCAATCGCAAGGCGGGGTCGCCAGCAATGATATATTTCAATTTGTTAATAGTGCGGTCCTGCGCTGAGGTGATGAGTTTGTTTTTTGCAATGCGTAGGGCATCGCCGAAGGTGTTGTACGTTCCGTCAGCATTGCGTTTTACCAATGCTTCACAGAAGGCGACGTTTAGGGCATTGTTTTCAGTGGCATAAACGGCACGTGAAGAACACATGAAAGCAACGGCACCGCCATTGGGAGCAAAAAGCGCCATGCGACCGAAGTCGTTGGTGGCTTGGTCAAAGGGAAGGATCTCACACGAAGCAAGCACCCACAAAGGCAGTGCTTTCGACGTAACGTTTTCCCAGTCACTGGTTTCAAAAATGTAAGAGTGTGAAATCTGTGCAGGACTTCCGTGACCACTATAATTAAACATAAGAGCACCACGCTTGATTTCTTCCGTAAGCATTTCCGTTGCTTTAGGGAAACGATAACCCGTTGCCGTCATTTGACGTTCGTAAAAGTCGGGATAAATGCGACGCACGTTAAGTTGATTTTCACTCGCCTTTAATATCACCTGTGCGGTGCGCTCAGCGTCTTTCATGTGTGCGTTTTTGTCGCCAGCATCGGTTGAGCGGGGGGCGTCTCCTATCATTACTATGCGATTTTTCCAACTGCCTGCATACTGATTTTGCATATAGGCGATTGATTTGTCAACGAGCGTCTTCGCATGGGTCGTGTTGCTACATACAAAGCGACCAATGCCGAGGTCCACCTTTTCTACCTTAGGAGAATTACCCTCACCGTCATCGAGCAGACCAAAGTAGTCATCACTGGGATATGAAACGATGTCACCGATTGCATTTTCGGATTGAGTGTCGTAAGAATCGTTATCCTCGTAAATTAGGAGGTAGTCTTTTGACGAACGTGATTTCCACGCTTCTGTCACCATACGGTTGTCAAAGCTGCCATCGCCAAAGAGCAGGAGATACTTAGGCATGTCTGCTTCATGCTCGGCCTTGTCGTAAAGCATCTTCAGATAACGACGAATGGCGGTAACATCAGGAGTTCCCGAACCAAACTCGTTAAAGATTTGATCCTGACGCACCACCTCAACGTTGAGGTTACTATACAGTCGGTGAGCTTCGGCAAGTCGGTGGGCTTCGTCGTCAAAAATCCCGCTTTCGGGTACGATGATAACCATGTGAATCGCACGCTGAGCATGCAAATTCTGGTTGTTCACCGTTCCGATAAGTGTTGGTGTGGCATAGTCAGCGGCTGTATTCACAACTACATATCGACTTTTACCATCAACCGCAAGAGCAGTGAGAGTTTGACCACTGAGTTGTGCGGGACAACGCGTCACCTTACCCGTACCTTCATCTATGCGCCAAACTTGTGTGGCATTCGAAGCCGATTCGAATTGCATTAAAACGGCATTCGAAGTCGTTGGAGTTGGAACAAACGAATAGGTTGCACCCGTTGCCGTGAGTTTACGCGAATAGGTCAAACTCAAATAATTCAATCGCGCATCGCGTCCTTGGGTTGTTGTAAACTTAATGGGGGTTGTACTACCAATACCGCTCAGCGAATAGTTCATTCGTTTATCTATCACAGACTCATGGTCGCGACAATAGCGGATGTTGAAGCGTCCTAAAGTGGTCTCGCCTGTAGTTACCTGCACTTCAGTATTTGATATTTGGTTGGAAGCTGCAAATGAAAGTTCTAGTTTTGCCGAACCATCTGCAGCATCAGGCGTTAGAAGCGAAAAGGTCTTGACATTGCCAGTTGCAAAATTGTAGGAATCATAGAACTGCTTCCCACCTTGATACCAGGCATAAGCATCCACATCGTAAAGCACGTGATAGGGCACTTCGGAAAGTGTTGTTTGTGCAGTTACAGTTTCATCGTCTTGAAGTTGCAAGGGATGTTCACCCTCTGTCACAAAGTAATACGACAAATTGGAATACGTATTGGTTTCGTGCTTCCAACGTTTGCCTGAATTATTCCACTTGCGGCGCACAATGCCGTTTGCAAAAAACAGTAACTTGTCACCGTTGCGCAGTGTCGCCACCTCGTTAAGGTCGTCAATCGGTGTGGTCACCCCGTCATAAATCTTCTTCACCTGTGGCATGCCACCATAACCAAACACCTTGACGCGATTGATATCGGCAAAACCCCATTCCTTAAGGACCTCAGCAGAGAGTTGATAGATGCCTTCATTTGAAACAGCAATCTTTACCCACTTGCCAGTAGCTAAAACGGAATTCTCAGCATAGCGTTCGATCGTCGTGACGGAAGATTCGCTTAAGACAGCAGATTTCGGACGCAACGATACGCGAATGCTAGTGAGACGAACGGGACGTCCCTCTTTTTGAAGGAAGGGAACGAGACTCACATCTACAACACCACGCTTACGCTCCATGCCAAACGTAGTCTGTAGTTGTAGGTGTTCGGACAAAGTCACCCCCATCTGTTTGAGCGCGCGCACTTCTTTGACCGTCAGGTTTTCATATTCGGGATATTCCACAACAACTGCTGTATTCTGTTGCGTTTGCCCCGCAGCCAATTGAAGTTGGATAGCATATGTAGGAAGCGCCTCACCTATCGGATAATCCGCTGGGCGAAGCGTTTCAAAGGTTTGCGCTACGGAGGAGATGAAACTCAGCGCAAACAGCAATATGGAGATGTATGATTTCATATCTGCAAGTTAGGAACTTAAGATTATTTCACGTTGAAGCGCAAAAGGGTTTCGCCATTCAGACTCCCCGTAATGCGGTCATTGATCTGCACTTCACGGGGCACGTCGGGCATACCAGTAAAAATGAGATCGCCTTGTCGCAATGTGTAGTGCTTACTGATTTGTGCAATCACGCGGTCCACATGATGAAGCATGTTTCCCGACACACCGGTGTGGATTTCAACGTCGTTATTCGCAAGTGCAAAATAATGGTCGGCACTTAGGGGTTGAAAGTGTTGGTTCACACCAGCCTCTTCTTCCCCACCCTTCTGCTGTTCATCGTAAAGTGGCTGAAATTTACCTATGGCAGCAGCTCCGTCAAAACCTACGGCAATATCCCAAGGACGACCTTCACTGACCAGCTGCTTACGGAGCGCTTCGGCACTAAAGGTGGCACCAATGGTAACGGCATCATAATAACGATGGGCAAAGCGTTCGGAGATGGATCTGCCTAGTCGACAAATGCGAACAACCAAATGAGCACCCACAACACAAGGCATGGCAAAATCTGGAATAAAGAAAGGTTTGCCATCCTTCAACAAACACGTGTCGGGCAAGACGCAAACGTCAAGTTGCTCATCATTTAACGCAGTAGTGGGATAATTATTGTAGAGTACGATTACTTTCATAACTATAAGAGCGAGATTGTTAATTTCAAATGCTAGGCAAAAATACATCTTTTTACCTGATTGCTCGCAACCGCCACTCCATTTTTAACCGTGCGAGCACCAAAGGAGGAGGAAGAACACTACCCCCAGATACAATAATTGGCAACCTCTTTGCGGCATTACGTACATGAAAGTTACTCAATTAATTAAGTTTCAGATATAGCAGTTGTCCAGCTTACAGACTTCGCACAACAGCTATATTACCACCTAGAACGGACTAATTCAAAATAGATAATCCACCATAAAAACCTGCATAGCGCCAAATGTTTTGCAAATCAGTCCCTGCTGACCTGCAGGGCGCCAGACGTTTTACAAATCCGTCTATGCGCTCTGCATAGCGCCAGAAGTTTTGCAAATCGGTCCCTGCAGACCAGCAAGGCGCCAGACGTTTTCCAAATCCGTCTATGCGCTCTGCATAGCGCCATACGTTTTGCAAATCTGTCTATGCGCACTTCACAGTGGCAAAAATTTAACAAAGGAATCATATAACCTTCCTACTCCGTTTAATATGCCCCATTGGAATATTAAACGGAGTAGTCTAACTTAAAATGTGCTACAAAGGGATGCACAACCCTACCTTTTGTCGTATACGCCTAAAAAAGCGAGAAAGACGATTAACTTAGTTACTGCGGCGGACTGTTAAAGTTTCAGGAGTACAACCCAAAGTCATGCAAGCAACTGCAATGTTGTTACCTTCTTTAGTTCAAAACAAAAACCTCTGGAAAAGTCCATTTTCAATCAAAGCGAATGACGGCACTTGCATATCTTAATGCCGCGAATATCGTTTGTAATGAACTTTTTCAGAGGTTTTGTTATCTTAATCTTTGATTCGTCAGATACAGATTATCCGTTGAGCAAACTATCAATTTCTTCGTCGCTGATTTCTGCCCCTGCACCTTCGTTGACTGCCGCTTCAAATTCAGCGGTGAGCTGGTCCTTAGTTTTCTCTACAGTTGGAAGACTATTAAAATCGAGACCTTCGATTTCGTCAAGCTTCAGTTCAGGATTGATGAGTTCTCCGTTTTCGTTGAAGTTATTTTTCAGTGCGCGAATGGCTGTCGCTTGTTTGCGACAGTTATTGATAATGTCGAGCAAACCATCACCACATGCCTTTACTAACTTAGGACCGACTACCATATACTTGGCATATTTCAGTCCCTTAAGTCCTTTCTTGGCAAGTGCACTTGTAGCGGCTGCTGTTGTAGTTGAAATGGTTACACCACCACCTGTGAGCGAAAGGCCAGAACTAATCATATCTATGTACTGTCTAAGTGCCAAACTACTGTTACGCACTGTTCCGTTTTCGTCAACCACAGCGAGGATTTCACTCACGGAGTTATCTTCGTTGACAACTTTGATGCGACTCACCTTATACCACGTAATTTTATTTACATAGACTTTGAGCGAGTCCATGAGTGTATCGCAGTGAGCAACGTATTCGTCAAGTGAAGAAAGCTCTCAAAAATGGTGCTACTATCTGCGAAGCGCAAAGCGAGCAAGAGATACGCGATTGGTACCAGATCCTTAGCCAACTCTACCGCGAGAAAGTGCGCACACCGCTGTTTACGGAGGAGTTTTTCTTGCAGTTCTATCGCAATGGAGTAGGTAAGTACTTGCTAGTGAAACACCAAGGCAAGGTCATCGGCGGAATGATGTGTCCGATACTGGATGGTAAAGCTATATACGAGTGGTATGTGTGTGGACTGGATGAGGAGTATCGCGAGCAGTATCCATCGGTGATGGCTACCTATGCCGCCATCGAATATGCCAAAGCCAATAATTTGCCTCTTTTCGATTTTATGGGAGCAGGTAAACCCGATATCCCTTATGGCGTACGCGACTTTAAGATGGAGTTTGGCGGCGAATTGGTAGAGCATGGGCGATTCCTCTGCGTGCGCAAACCGCTGCTGTATCGAATGGGGGAATTGGGGGTAAAAATACTGAAAAATAAATACTAAAAAACAATATGAGAATTTTAATTGACATCAATCATCCTGCTCATGTGCATTATTTTAGAAATTTAATTAAAATAATGATAGAGAAAGGACATGAATTTGTAGTGGTTAATCGCGATGATGTTGGATTACTATCAGATTGACCATATTATTCGTAATAAACGTCCAGAGAAGAAAAACTCATTCAAATCTTTGTACTATTTATTTGGATGTATTTGGGCATGCATAAAAGCTTCATTCAAATATAAGCCGAATATATATTTAGGATTTGGTTCATCTGCGGCATCTATCACAGCAAGATTGTTTCGCAAGCCATGTATCATATTAGATGATACCGAGCATAATAAATTGAATCATAGATTGTATTTGCCAGGTGCATCAGTTGTATTAACTCCGTTCTATTACAATATTGATTTAGGCGAAAAGCAACTGCGCTTCGATGCATATGTGGAGCAGTTATATATGCATAGCCATTATTTTACGAAAAATGAAAATACCATCAACGAACAAGGAGTTAAAAGCGATGAATATGTATTGGTGCGTTATATCGCCTATGATGCGCATCATGATAAAGATGTAAAACCTTTGTGTGATGAGCAAAAGAAGGCAATCATCCAATTGCTTGCACAAAAATATCGCGTACTGCTCTCTATGGAAAAGAATAATCAAGATGAGTTCTATAAGCCATATCTGGTACATTTTTCACCAGAGAAGATGCATGATATAGAGGCAGGAGCTAAATTCTTGGTCGCAGAAGGTGCTACAATGGCGAGCGAAGCATTTGTAAATGGTGTTCCATACCTATATCTCAATCCATTACGAGTGGGCAATGTTGATCAACAACAACAAGCAATGCCACAGCACTTCTTCCAAACGACCGATTATCAAGAAGCAATCAATGCTATTAATCACTTGACATCTATACCCGTTGATAAAGATTCAATCAAAGCGTCAATAGAAGCAACTACGATTGATCCAACATTATTCCTTGTTTGGTTTGTGGAGAATTTTCCTACTTCTTTGCAACAGACGCGTGAACAACAAGCATCTGCTACTTTTTGGGAACAATTTAAGTAATACAATAT
>CALCHM010000190.1 GCA_937901345.1 uncultured Prevotella sp.
TTGTGTTCCAAGAAACAAACTTATATCTACGCGATTATATTTTTTTGAACACGAATCACGCAAATCGCACGAATTTTATAATATAATTTAATAAGGATGAAAAAATAAGGACACATAAAATGGACGCACGCACCGTACGTCCGTACCAGTCAAGTGAAATTCCACTCCGCATGGTCACTCCTCACTCCTCACTCCTCTCTACTCTCTACTCTCATCGTTCAACCCTAAACGTTCAACGTTCCCCGTTCCCCGTTCCACATTCCCCGTTCCTCCCCTTTTCTCATTTTTCCCCCTCGTTTCTTCCTTATTTATAATTAAATGCCTACCTTTGCGGCATCATTTGTTACAAGTGCATGAACAATTCTTTATTTGTCAACGTCGGATTGTTTGTGTTTCCCCATAAAATATATGACTACATACACCAAAGAACAATTAATGCTTGTGTCTGTGGAGGTGCTTCAGGCACTTGCCCAGCAGTTTAATACGCCTCATAAGGATTCGGATGAGGTGGATGTGTTGGTTGCTGATATTTTAAACGCTCAACAAGCGATGGTGGGTGATGCTTCGCCCATTGTTCCCGCAAAGCGTAAACGCGGACGCCCCTCGAAGGCTGAAATTGCTGCGCGTGAGGCAGCAGAAGCGATGGCGAAGGCTATCACGGAGCATGACAATGCAAGGTCTTCAGAAATGGTGCTGGAAGCATCGGTGGAAACTCCCAAGGTGGAGGTATCTGAAAACGATCAGGAAACATCGACGACTGAGGTGCAAGAGGTGGTGCTCAAAGAAGGGTACGTAAAGATTGATGACCAATTTATCATCATCGAGGATTTACCCAGAATGGAGAGCATTGCCCTAACCAACGATCAGACGACTCCCAAAGAACCGAAGGAAAAGGAAGAACCTCGTTTTCACAAAGCAGAACGTCCGCAACAGTTCCCCCAAAGACAGGAGGTGAAGCCAAAATCAGGAACGGGCGTTCCGGAGATGATTTTGCTCGATGGTGGTGGTGTGTTGGAACTCACCAAGGAGAGTTATGGTTTCTTGCGTTCGGCAGATTACAATTACCTCACCTCTCCTGACGACATCTATGTTTCACCCATGTTGTTGCGTCAATATGGTTTGAAACCTGGTGATGTGGTAAAGGGTAAGATACGTGTGCCGCGTCATGACGATAAGTTCTTTGTGCTTCACAGCATCGAAACCATCAACGGACTTTCTCCTGCAGAAGTGCGCAATCGTGTGGCCTTTGAACACCTCACGCCCTTATTCCCTGATGAGAAGTTCAACCTCTGTAAGGGAACGAAGGACAGTCTTTCACGTCGTGTGGTAGATATCTTCTCCCCTATCGGTAAGGGACAACGTGCACTCATCGTGGCGCAACCCAAGACAGGTAAGACCATGCTGATGAAGGAAATTGCGAATGCCATTGCGGAGAATCATCCTGAGACATATCTCATCATGTTATTGATTGATGAACGTCCGGAAGAAGTGACCGACATGAAGCGTACGGTGAAGGCTGAGGTTATTGCCTCAACATTTGATGCTCCAGCAGCAAACCATGTGAAGATTGCGGGTATCGTTTTGGAGAAAGCGAAGCGCATGGTGGAATGTGGACATGACGTGGTGATCTTCTTGGACTCTATCACACGCCTTGCACGTGCTTACAATACGGAAGCTCCAGCATCGGGTAAGATACTTTCGGGTGGTGTAGATGCCAACTCCTTGCAACGTCCGAAGCGTTTCTTCGGTGCGGCACGTAATATCGAAGGTGGCGGTTCGCTCACCATCATTGCAACAGCACTTATCGATACGGGGTCACGCATGGACGAAGTGATCTTCGAAGAATTTAAGGGTACGGGTAATATGGAATTGCAACTCGACCGTCAGTTGGCGAATAAGCGCATCTTCCCTGCTGTGAATGTTATGGCATCAAGCACGCGCCGCGATGACTTGCTCTTACCGCCGACAACTATCAATCGCATGTGGGTAATGCGCAATTACCTTTCTCAACTCAACACTGTTGAAGCCATGCAGGAAGTTATCAAGCAAATGGACAATACGCTGAATAACGAAGAAATGCTGCTTTCGATGGGGGATTTTAAGTAAAACGAGGAACGATTAACGTTGAACGTTGAGAGATGAACGAGGAACGAGGAACGTTGAAAGTTGAACGTTGAGAGATGAGAGGTGAGAAAGGAGAAAGGAGAAATTGCCATGCGGAACAACACTTGACCGTACCCCCTGTCAGTTGAGTGAAACATCTATTGGAATTCCACACCGCATGGTCACTACTCGCTACTCTCTAATCACTACTCACTACTCACTACTCACTACTCACTACTCTCTACTCACTACTCTCTACTCACTATAAATTGCACCCCCTCACCACTACGTGGTCCCCTCCCCCTATGAACAGGGGGAGAGCGCCGTACGGATGATAATTTCTCATTTTTCCTCTCTATCAACACTCATCGTTCAACGTTAATCGTTAAACCCTCAACTCTCAACGTTCAACGTTCAACTCTCAACGTTAATCGTTAAACCCTCAACGTTAAACGTTAAACGTTCATCGTTAAACATAATATTAGAATTACAATGCGAGAAATAGAATTGTTGGCTCCGGCGAAAAATCTGGAGATTGGTATGGAGGCCATCAAGCATGGTGCAGATGCTGTGTATATTGGTGGTCCCAGTTTTGGTGCGCGTGCTGCTGCTGGCAATTCGGTGGAGGACATTCGCGCATTATGTCAGTTCGCTCATTTCTATGGTGCGAAGGTGTATGTGACTTTTAACACCATATTATATAATGAGGAATTGGAGGAGGCACGCTTGCTGATATATAAGTTATATAAGGCGGGAGTGGATGCTCTTATCGTTCAAGATTTGGCATTGTGCCGAATGGAACTGCCTCCGATAGAGTTGCACGCTTCAACACAACTGGACATTACCAGTGTGGAGAAGGCGCAGTTCTTGGAACAAGCGGGATTCCGACAAATTGTTTTGGCGCGCGAATTGCCATTGGAGAAAATTCGTGAAATCCGTGAGGCGACGAACGTGGAACTGGAAGCCTTTGTTCATGGTGCACTTTGTGTCAGTTATAGCGGCAGATGTTATGCCTCAGAATTCTGTTTCAAACGTTCTGCTAACCGCGGACAATGTGCACAATTCTGCCGCTTGCCCTTCACGCTAAAGGATGCTAACGGCAAAATCATCCGCAAGGAGAAACATTTGCTTTCGTTACGAGATATGAACCGCTCGGCTAGTGTGGAAGAAATGATGGACGCTGGTGTGAAGTCGTTCAAGATTGAAGGTCGCCTGAAGGATATGGCATATGTGAAGAACGTTACCGCCTATTACCGCACCGTCATTGACAGTATCATCGAAAAGCGAAAAGATACATATTGTCGTTCGTCACATGGACGCACACACTTGCAATTCACACCACAATTGGACAAGAGTTTCAACCGTAAGTTTACCGAATACTTCCTGCACAACAAGCGCCACCACGAGGCACACATCGATGCCCCAAAATCGATGGGTGAACACGTGGGAAAGATTGTACGCATGGCTGGTAACAGACTGGAAGTGGTATTGCAGGAAGGTAAAAAACTTGTGGCAGGAGATGGTCTCTGCTTCATTGACTATGAAGGTAAACTTCAAGGGTTCAGAGCGAATACGGTTTCGCATACTTCCAAGCGAAACACGTTTATAGTCACCCTCTTTGGCAAACAACCCTTTACGTTTACAGAAAAGCATAGTTTGGACCTCTACCGTAATCTGGACACACAGTTTGAGAAAGTGTTGGAAAAGGAAACGGCAAGCAGAAAGTTGTTGCTCACCTTAGAATTACAAGAAGTGGCAGCAGGTTTTCAACTTTCGGGTCGCGACGAAATGGGCAGATGTTGCTCAGAGGTCATTGTGATGGAACATCAACCGGCAAAGAGTCCACAGCGTGAAAATATGTTGCGCCAACTCTTGAAGGTTGGCGACAGTCCGTACGAGATTGAAGACATCACTTTCAACCTTACGCAAGATTGGTTTATCCCCTCTTCAGCCTTGGCCAATGCACGAAGAACGCTCATTCAATCACTTTGCGAGGTTCAGGAGACTCAGAGTGATCATAAATCTCGGAGTGATCTGAATCCTCCGAGACCTCAGAGAAGTCTGAATCCTCTGAACAAAACACACCTTGACTATACGGCAAACATTGCCAACAAGGAGGCGCGAGCGTATTACGAGAGCATCGGCATCACTTCATGCGATGATGCTTTTGAAATTGCTCCACCCAAGGGCAAGAATGCCATCATGTTTTGCAAGTATTGCATCCGCCATGAACTCGGCATGTGCAAGAAACTCCAGCAACATGCCTCAACTCCACAATACACGGAACCTTTCTACCTCCACAGCATGGATGGCAACATCTTCGAACTCTCCTTTAACTGTAAGGATTGCGAGATGACGGTTTGGAAGGGGGGAACGTTGAACGATGAACGTTGAACGTTGAGGGTTGAACGATGAACGTTTAACGATGAACGTTTAACGATGAGGGGGCAAAGTCTCTAAGGTCTCTAAGGACTTTAATGACTTTAATGACTTTAATGACTTTAATGACTTTAATGACTTTAATGACTTTAATAACCTTAATGACCTTAACACCCTTAAAGACTTTTAAGACCCTCCCCACCCTCTCCAAACTATACACCAATTACGCTAATTATAAATTAAACTCATTAAAACTAAACATTTATGAAGTCTTTATTCAAATTTAAACTCGTCAGTCTATTGGCGGTGTTGTTCAGTTTTTGTTGGACAACAGAAGTATGTGCACAGGGTTCGGGCACCAAGGATGATCCTTACGTTATGGTGGATGGTGGAGAATACACCTACACCGTATTCAAAGATTTCTATGGTATATTCGTAGTTCCTGAAGATGTGACTACCGATGGTGTTGTTCTTGAAATCGTTGCCGACCAATGGACCAGTGTCTTTGCCGACAAGGAAATGACACAACTCGTGTCTGTTACCACAGGTAACTTTGCACCTTACACTTCAACAGTAGATATTAAGAAGGGAACTCCCAAGGGTACGACTTACTATGTCTACACCGACTTCCCCATGGACCCCGGTAAAGTAAGGGTAAGTTATGGTGGTGGCACACCTTTAGAACTAGCCAACGTCACTCCCGCAGATGGTAGTTTCCTCTCAGCTAGTGAGAATTACATTGGAATTGAATTCTCAAAACCCGTACGTTTCACTCAAAGCGTAATGGTCATTGGGGGCAAAGAGTATAGCGTCGTTGCCAATCAAACCGACCGTTTTATTTCTATCGAACCCAAAGAAGTGTTGTTAGGATGCTATCAATCAGGCGCACTCAAGCAAGGTGATGCAATTCTCGTGATATTGAAGGACGTGAAATCGCATGACGGTAAGAGCAGTCTTGGTGACGTTGTTATTACCTACAAAGCAGCAGCAAAACCCTTGATGCTGGTTTCTACAATCAATGGTCCTGATACAGGTATGCCCAAGATTAAGTCGTGGATGTCCACAACATGCACAGAAGGTTGGGTGCGACTTATCTTTGACGGCAAATTGAATCAAAACGCTAAGATCAAGGCAACACTTACTTATGGAGATTTGGAACAAGAGGGTGACTATTATATCGAAGAACTCACTCCCGAAATCATGAACGACAACACGATTGCTATCGACCTCAGAGGTAAATTACGTGTGCCCAGTCAGATGGTAGCGTCAGGAACCGTTTACGACAGCATGTTGCTCTCCATCCGTGGTGTTGAAGACGAAAACGGTTATGCTTCGTATACAGATGGTAGCGGTTCGCCAGGAACTTACTTCTTCACCTATGGTTATGAAATGGTTTCTTACAGCATCATGACCGAATTTATGCCTGCTTCAGGACAATGTCTTGACGGCGTGAACGAAATCACCATTTGGATGCAGGAAACAGGTAGCAAGATGGCCTTCAACGGCGCCACATTTGAATACGTTCACGAAGGTAAGACACAGGTTGCTGAAGTGGCACAGACAGCCATCACCATCGTTCCCGATATGGAAGATGAAACAGCCACTTACATCACCATTCCCGTGCCTACCTTCTCAAGAGATGCCAACACACAGGTGAAGGTAACACTCAAAAATGCCGTATATCCCGACGGTATGGACTACGCATCATACGTTACTGCTGTTTATACGACAAAGGGATATGAAGCACCCACAAGTATTGACGCGCTTCAGGTTGCGAAGCAGACTACTGTCTACACACTCGATGGTAAGGTTGCAACACTCCCCTTGAAGGCCAACACACTTTACATCATCAACGGCAAGAAGACGTTGGTGAAATAATCAAGCAGTCATTATGAAAAGAACACAAACGTACCTGCTCTTGTTACTCCTCAGCATTGTAGGAGTAACAGCAGGGAATGCTCAGAAGAATAACCTTCTGTGGCAATACGACATGAGTGATGGTTCAACCATACACGCTATGAGTGATAACGGCAAATGGGCTGTTGCGTATGGTGTGAGCGATGCTACCTCTGCTTATTCGTTTCCAAAGGTGGTGGATCTTACAGCACACACGCAGAAAGATTTGCTTACTGAAGACGAACTGAACTCGGGAGTAGAATGCTTCTTGAACGATGTGACCAATGATGGCACGGTTCTCGTAGGTTGTTACAACGGTCAACCCGCATATTACAACACAACAACCAAGAAGTGGGCCTACCTTCCCACTGTTGAAGGTATTCTTGGAGGTCGTATCGAAGCCGTAACACCCGATGGAAAATATGCTATCGGTGTTTGCACCAATGGTGGTTACGATGAAGTACCAGCCATGTGGGACATGACGACTCAGCAACTGATCACTTTAGAAGGACTTCCTCCCTGCGACCTTTCGGGACACAATCAGGGCATGACACGCTTGACAGACCTCTCGGCAGATGGTCGTTACATTGTGGGTTGTGTGAGTTACAGTTATCCTGCCGACGTCTTATACTTCCTTTACGACAGAACAGCGCAGAAGTGGGACGCCATAGCCTTTGACTACAACACGTTGAAGCGTGAATTTACACCACGCGACAATAAGGTGCGTACATTGGACGGCATCTGCATCAGTCCGAATGGTCAGTGGGTTGCTGGGGTTGTTTATAATACTGACGACAATCGCAATCCCTTTAGATACAACGTAGTCACCAAGACGTTTGAGAACATCAACCGTGCGGAAGATATGGACAAAGGTTGTGTTACCGTTGACAACGAAGGAACGATCTACGCTGCCACTCCCGCCATCAATCCTCAACGTTCGCTCTACATCTTGCACAACGGCCACTGGTATGGCATTGACGAAGTGTTGAAGCAAAACTACGGCATTGATTTCTACACCTACACGGGGTATGAATCAACAGGTTTGTGTATTGAGGTTTCTGACGATTGCAAGACTCTTTGTGGCATTGCCTACATCTCGCACGAGAATTATCAGATTACACTTCCCCAGACATTTGGCGACGCTTGTGAAAATGTCAACTTACTCGCAACCTATACAGCATCCGTGCGTAGCGGTGCGCAGATTCAGAAGTTGTCAAACATCACACTCACCTTCACGCGCGACGTAGAAGTGTTGGCACAAGCAGCCACCATCTCATTGGTAGATGAAGAAGGTAATTTGGTGAGAAACGCCTTGAAAATTGCCGTTGAAAATGCCTCAAGCAAGCAAGTGACTGTTGGGTTTAGAACGACTACTTTGGATAAGAATAAGAAGTATAAGGTCATTATTCCCAAGGGTAGTATTGCTTTGAAGGGCGACGCCACAAAGACCAACGAAGAGATTACGTTGGAATATGTAGGTTTGGGAGATACGCCGCTCACCATGACGCAGGTGACACCCGCAACGGGTAGCACATTGGGACACATTGACATGAATACGAACCCCGTAATCTTCACGTTCAATGTAGATGTCACTGTGAAGGAAGGCAGCAAGGCACTCGTTTATCGCAACGACGAAACCGAACCCGCTTTCACGCTTGAAATGCAAAACGGTAAAACGGCACAGAGTTACAACATGGTGCTTGTTTATCCCACGAGCACCCTCTATCTCTACCGCGACAATACGTATCGCATTGTGATTCCTGCAGGAAGTTTGACTGACGCTGCAGGTTACAGTACAAGCGAAGAAGTTAGCGTTGCCTACATTGGTTCATACGAACGCACCGTCGTTTCTGACGACACACATATATATATTGAGACCTTTGAAAGCGGAATCAACAACGTAATGCTCTACGATGGCGACAACAACGAACCCGTAAGTGCGATGCAAGCTTGGAGTTTTACGAACAATACTGCTTGGACTTATGCTGCTGACGATGATTACACGAACACGTGTGCCGTTTCGCACTCTATGTATACTCCCGCAGGTACTTCTAACGACTGGATGGTGACGCCTCAACTCTACATCCCTGATGAAAAGTGCGTACTGTCATTCGATGCGCAGAGTTACCGCATGAGTGCCAACGATGTGCTTAAAGTCATCGTTTATACTACGGAAGAACGCATCAACGAATTGGATACCGACATCATCAGTCAGATGGAAACTCAAGGCAAGGTGGTTATGGAGCAACGCCTCACGCCTGGTATTGCTGAAAACCAGTTGAACGGCGATTGGGAATCGTTTGAAGTGAAGTTAGACGACTTTGCAGGCAAGCACGTTTACATTGCCTTTGTCAATCAGAACACCGACAAGAGCGCCATCTTTGTGGGCAACATTCAGGTGACACGCAACGTAGATTTCCAAATTGCACTCGTTGACGTTCCCGAAGTGGTGGTTGCTAAAGATGCACAAACCATCAAGGGTGCCGTAATGCTGAAGGAAACAGAAACGGTTTACACCACCGCAACCATTACGCTCAAGGATGCGGCAGGAAAGACGCTTGAACAACTCAACTTCAACAATCTGAACTTGGCAAGCAACCAGAAGTTGGACTTCAGTTTCAACACCGCTCTCCCCCTTCAGGCGGGTAAAGCATGCGCTTTCAGTGTAGAAGTTTCGTTGAACAATGGTGCCACTACAGGCGTTGTTGCAGGCACTATCAAGAACTTGGCGTTTGCCCCCACGAAGCGTGTGATTTTGGAAGAAAACACGGGTATGGGTTGTCAGAACTGTCCGCTCGGTCACCAGGCATTGGAACTCTTGGAGCATACTTATGGCGACTTGTTCATCCCCATTGCTTACCACACTTATACGGGCGACCAACTCGAAAGCGGCATGACCGACTATGCGCAATACTTCCTTGGACTCTCAGCAGCACCCACGGGAATGATTCAGCGCAACGGCATCATCAGTGCTCCGATGGTGAGTTATACCGAAAATGGCGTAACCGACTACACCTTCTACTCACGCACAGGTGACGCTTGGGCAGACCTCGTAAGCAAATCGTTTGAAACACCTGCGCTTGCCGACCTCAGCATAGGTTCACAGTATGACGCAGCGAGTGGTGACATCGTAGTCAACTACAAGTACACCTCTGCCATTGACAATGCTGAAGCCAACATTGGTTTGCTCTTCGTTGTTACTGAAGACGGACTTGCAGGTTATCAGTCAAACGGTTTCAGTTCGGCTACAGACACCGATCTTGGCGAATGGCAAAAGGGCGGACTCTATGGTAAGGCTACGGTTTATCCCTACACCTTCAACGATGTAGCACGCGCACTTTATCCTGCCGCTGCCTACTATGGACAGACGGGATTGCTCCCCGTTCAAATCAACCACAGCGAAGCTTACGCGGGTACGCAGCGCATTTCGCTCGCACAAGATGCACCTTACGTGAAGGATGTGAACAACTGCAAGGTGACTTGCATTGCTATCGATGCCAACACGGGTGAAGTCATCAATGCGGCATGCGTAAAAGTGGGCGAAACCATGACAGGCATCGCTAACACTACAGTAGGAACCGCAACGCCCCTCGTTACTGCCTCTGCGGAAGGTATCGTGGTTAAAACAGCAGGTAGCGCAGTAGTGACACTCTACAATGTGGATGGCAAAATCATTGCAACACAAAATGTCGCTTCAGCAACCGTGATTCCCACAGTGCAGAAGGGCCTCATCCTCGTGAAGATTACAGACGAAGCGGGTAGCACGGTACAGAAAGTTATCCGATAAGCATACCGCTTTGAAAAACAAAAGATCCGCAATGCTGCATGACATTGCGGATCTTTTTTCGTACGGTGCGGAACACTGGGGAGGAATTTTATATACTTCCTTACGCTTATAATTCCTAATTGGAAAGTCAA
>CALCHM010000191.1 GCA_937901345.1 uncultured Prevotella sp.
AGTAGGCGAACTTTTCCCGTAACCTGCCCAACCACTCCAATCGGATCCTTCACTTTGCTTCGAGCCGATATGCCCAGACGGTAAAAGTTCGCTTACCATGCGGACTACTTATGTCTATTCTTATACGGGTCAGCAGTGGAGAAGATGGTTTCTTGACCGATACGTCTGCGCTTACGTTTGGACGTTCCGACTTTTTCGGATATTAGAGACTTGAAGTCACGAGCAGTTTCAGCGGCAGACTCAGTCTTCTCAGGTTCGGAAATAGGTTCAGCACTCTTGGCTTCGGTCGCAGGTGGAACTGACGCTGACTTCACAGGTTGCGCAGCGCTGTCCGGACATTCAGCGGACGGTGTCTTGCGTGCCGTATGCGACGGGGCGCATGGGGAGGAGGGGGCGGCACATGATTCACGCTTACCGCTGAAGGCTTCCTCATTGGTCGTGCTGGGAGTCTTTTTCTCTGTCTTAACCTCAGTGGGAACTTCGGCAGACGCAGACTGAGTCGGTTTATCTACAGACAAGGCACCCTTAAAGTGCTTTGTCTGTTCGTGTACTGTGAGGCCATCTCCCTTCAAATACTTATTTGTGGTGCTGATGTCAGAATGGCGTGCTTGGTCGCGTGCCACTACGATACCTTCGGCATTTGCCAAGTCTCTAATGCCTGAATCCTTCAGAGAGTAGAACTGCTTGCTGTCATCCCATTTGAGTTCTTCACGTACCTTCATAAAGTATTCACGGAAGATACGGCTGTCTGCTTGCTTTTCACTGGGCTTGAAGTCCTTGCCGAAGAGGAAGCAATTACTGGGTTTCTCAAAGATTTTGAGGTCAATCATCAAACGGATGATTTCGTCATTGAGTCCGACCATGCCGTCACGGCGGTTCTTACTGATGGAACTGGGGATAAATACCTTTTGGTCCTTAATACTTATGTGCTCTAATTTGATTTGAGACAATTCAATAGGACGGATGAAGGTGTAGTATTCCATCAAGCATGCCAATAAGAAATGCTTGTTCGTCTTGTTAAGGTGAGTTTGAAGGGTAACAAGTTCAGTAGTGGAGAGAGCGCTACGCTTTTTGGCATCTTCCTTTATTTTTTTAATCTTAGATGTGGGATTTTCCTTCAAATAACCTTTCTCTACCATCCAAGCACAGAACGTGGATAGCCAAATCAAATAGTTATTACGGGTACGTGGAGAACTTTCACGGTCTATAAGGACATAATCCAGGAAGTCTGTCAATAGCAAGGTATCGACTTGATAACAAAATTTTACGGGAACAATACGGAGTTGAAGCCAATCCATGAAAATACCTAAGTAAGATAAGTAACCATAAGCAGTCTTGCTTTTCATGGTTCCATTCTCTTCGCTTCTACTTAGGTATGCTTTATACAATTCAAGACATTCAGCAAAAGGAGTGTGTTCACGGGTGCTATCAGTTTTAATCCACACGTTCCAACCGGAACGTAAGCGTGCCGTAACGCTAGTGATGATTTCTGCACCACGTGCTTTTTTCTCAGCAACCGTCTTGAATTTGTCAAGGTGATACTTTTTTCTTCTCATCTTGCCAATAATAGGGTCAAGGCAGAAGAAATCTACATAACAAGTTTTACCCATGTGAAGTACTGGAAGGCTGTAAGGAAGTACTTCATAAACGTTGTTGTTTCCGTTCGCGTAAGTGTACATTTTTTTTGACATTTTTCGCGGTCCATTTTTTACAGACTTCAGAAAAACATCACAGTTATTACTGTCTGAGTTTTGTCTGACCAGACACATTTTCAGACATAAAAAAAAGTAGAGTAAACATCTGGTACTGACACCATTTGATTACTCTACATTTGCTTTTTAGTTGCGGAGACCCGACTCGAACGGATGACCTCCAGGTTATGAGCCTGGCGAGCTACCAACTGCTCCACTCCGCGATGTTCAAGAGTGTTTGTTTCTTGTTTGCGAGTGCAAAGTTAGAATATCTTTTCGTTTATACCAAACTTTTGTAGAATATTTTTCAAAAAAAGTATCAAACCATATTGGTAATGGTGGATATTGTAAATTAAAGCATACATATTTATGCTTTTTAAATTCTATATAGCAAGAAGATTTCTTACGTTAGGAACGAGTATTGGATTGACCTAATTCTAGATGTACTACATACCTCCTTACTTAACTGTTTTTGTATCTCTTGAATTAAGAGGTCACTCCTTTATTGTGAAGTTGACCGTTTCTCTGCTTTTAAAGGTTAGCATCCTCTTGATTGATTCATCTATTCGGGAAATCGTTAATTTGAATTCTATTTTTGGAAAATAGAAGGAGGTTGGACCTCTACTTTACGACGCAACCTCCTATGATATACATTTTGGCATACATATAGTTGTTATACCAAGCGTATTTGATGCGTATTGAAATTAGACTTTTGAATCACATATATTTGAAATCATTTCACCACAACTTTGATACGCTTTACGAGTCGCAGGTAGTAAGTACGTTTGGTACCTACTTTAGATGTTGTCGTACCATCCCATGCGTATGTATAAGTGGCATCATCGCAGAGGTAGCGCACTTTGTTCCCATCCGTTTGTTCACCAACGGCAAGTGGTACAAAACTATTGGCTGTGAGCACGGCATTTGTAGATGAAAGTCGGTCAAGTCCTATTGCGGTACGCATCAGTTTTGCCTCGTCGCGAGTCGGTATAGTCCATTGTTCAATGCCGTCTTCGGTGTAAGATGTTCGAATATTGTTTGCCATCATTGGCGTTTCAGCATGAGTGGCACTGGTGATATCAGTCCATTCTGTTGTGCTAAGCAGGAGCAGTTCTGCAGATGAAGATGTGGCATCTAGGACTGCTGCTACTAAGTGGTTGTTCCATATAGTCCCTACTTTGGGTATGCTGTTTACTGGATATTCATCTAAGATTTCAGGTGTGTCATCTTGATCGTTTGAGTCAGAGGCACCAAAATTAAAATGTATATTTTTGGGTGCATTCCATCCTGCTAAAGCAATTGTGCCATTGATTGCAAACCCATTTTCAAAACTTCCTGTTATGCTATAGGGTGTATTAACTTCAAGGGGCTCAGGGTGCGTATAACCAAAAGTCTGTGTACTGCCTTGTGACGAACTGCATGAAATGCTTAACGTTAGGCGTTCTGAACTCCCCGGAAGGGTGTAAAAGCGCGGAGCAGTCCATGAACCATCATTCTGTTTTGTCAGCGGTACTGTTGTTGCAATATTTCCAGAGAGATTCCCTGCATAGGACATGGAGTTGTAAAGCAGTGAGAATGAAACACTAACCTGATCAATGTTGGCAGGAATGTCTGTCAGGGTGAGGTCAACAGCTGCTACCTGGTTGTAAAGCGTCAGTGTGGTTGTGACGTTTTGTGCAACATTAATATCAGCGCTTCCCATCTGCAAAGGTTGGGATAAGCGATTTTCTGCAGGGAGCGTAATCCAATCATTGAGTGTTGGAAATTCAGGAACTATACAACCATCCGTTCCCGCAACTGCAACTAGGTGATAGTTACCTTGCGACAAATAGAGAACAGGGGAATCGTCCTCAGATGTAATCGTATGACTGGTTACAAGATTGCCCGAAAGCGTTTCAAAAGCATAAATGGTAAGAGGGTACTCAACCTCCAGACCTGTAGCGGAACGTGTCAATAGATTTACAGATCGTTGCCCATCTGTTCCCATGCCTAATTCATCAATTTCTAACTTCTCACATGCGAGCAATAGCACACTCGTGAGCATCAATATAAGAATTCGATTCATAAGTCTACTTGCTTTTCAGATGAATTTAAAAGAATAAGGCGTAACCATTGGGTGAATACCAATAGTTACGCCCATAAAATGTGATTATTGTGCAAGTTTCACGTGTACGGTTTTCACCAAACGGAGTTTATAAGTATCTGTTGGTTGGGCGGGAAAAACAGTTGAACTTCCCATTATTACATACTTCGCAGCATCGGCACAGAGGTATTTTCCGGAACTAGTTAGTGCTTCACCTTCTGCACCTGTGAGGGTCGCATTTACATCATTAATATTCGTCGAATAACCCAAACTAATTCCCATTTCAGTCATCTCTGCCTCCGTGGCAATACGCCAATCACTCATGCCATTCTCTGTATAAGTTTCAGTGATTTCTGCTGCTTCAGTTGGAGAGACCTCCCACTCTTCAAGACTCAGGAGCAACAAATCAGCACTTGTATCATCGGCATATGGCTTGTTTACAACAAAATGACCTTCCCAAATGCTCTTCACTTGTGGTAATGAAGTCACCGTATAAGTTCCATCTGTTTCATCAGAAACATTTTCATTGCCGGTTTCTGTATTTTCAGAATTATCGTCACCTGTATCCTCTGGATCTTCAGTAATCTCAGGGTCAGTGTTATCTTCACCAGCACCTGGACCAAAGGTAAATCCGATATTTTCCGTAGATGCCCAACCTGCACCACTAATGATACCGCCTACGGTGAATGTACCCTTATAACTACCCGTCATGGCATAAGGAGTACCCGCCTTGAGGTTGGTGGTGTGTGTATAACCATAAGTTTTGGTCGACGTAGCATCTGTCATGTTGATCGAAAGCGTTAACTGCGTACTTTGTCCTGGAAGTACATATGCCACGGGTGCACTCCAAGTGCCACCACCTTGCTTGACCAAATCAAGTGTCACGGTTTGGTTATTGCTAAGCGTACCATCGAAGGTTAAATCCTTGTACATAGTAGAAAGACTAACGCTCACCGCCGTAACGTCTTCAGGAATATCTTGAAGTGATAGATTCACTTGTGCCACTTGATAGGACATATTAATTTCCACCTCAGCATCTTGTTTTCCGATAATGACATTTGCACGACCAACCTGTAAGGCTTCGTTCATTATGCCATTATCTGGAATTCCCATACTTGCTTGAAGTGACGGAATTTCTGGCAATTGTAAATCTCCATAACCAGCAATCGCCACAAGTTTGTAACTACCTTCAGTTAATATAACTTGTGGGTCGTCCTCAGCACTTGTTGCTGTAAAACTTTGGATTAAACTTCCGTCAGAAGTTCTAAAAGCATAAAGAGTGAGAGGATAGTCAAGCGAAGCTTCCCCTGCACGTGTGGTAATGTAAGCTGTGCGTTGATTACCTTGTACGACATCTAAGTCCTCGTCAAGGGTATTGGAACAAGAATTGAAAATGACTACACCACCCAAAAGAGACAGTGAAGTAAGGAACAACTTTACAAAATTTTTCATCTTTGTAAGGTTTTAGTTTAGGTTACTACTTGAATTTAAAACAAACCTAGATTAATGAAATATAAAATTGAGAATTAAACTAGATTGCACTAAATCCCTCACAAAATTATAGTTTTTTCACAAAATCAACAATAATTACTCATAATTTAGTTGCTTGCTACTGATTTTTTAGAGAAGTAATGTTGATTCTTATGATTCTTCGTAAAATAAGACACGCTCATCTACATCCACAAAGATACAATAATGTAATCATCTGAATCATCAGAGATTACATTAGTAACTGTACATACCCAGTTGAAGGATATACATAAATTTAGACCTAGGTCTAAAATTTTTGTCTCATACACAGGGAAAATCCGTTAACCCCTAAATTTAGCTCCAAGTTAGTTCAACGACCATATCATTGCCAAAAAAACAGGCAATCATCAAAAAGACAATTGCCTGCTTGGTTCGTGATTCGCTTGGGGTTCGAACCCAAGACCCCCACATTAAAAGTGTGATGCTCTACCTACTGAGCTAGCGAATCTAACCTTATTGCTGTTAAGCGAGTGCAAAGTTAAGAATCTTTGTCTAGATGACCAAACTTTTCTATGTTTTTCTCCTTAATTTTATTGTTAAGTTTGCGTTATTATGTAATTTTTACGTCCATAGATCACAGATTAAGGTGTTAGAATGAGGTCTAGTGATTCGTCATGGGATTCCATGGGAAGAAAAGGAAGCACTTGACATGAAAACGCTAGACCAACTTTAAACACGTTTTTAAATGCAGATTTTGAGAGGAGGCGATCATAGTATCCCTTTCCCCTACCCAATCGTTTTCCGTCAAGAGTAAAGGCGACTCCTGGAATTATTGCAAGGTCGATAGTTTCATAGTTTGTAAATGGAACACCATCTTGGGGTTCTAAGATCCCCAACTTACCACTTTGCAATGATGATGTGTCTGTAAACTGTTTTAGCACCAAGTTATCCCCTTCAACCACTGGGAGCAGCAATTGCTTCATTGTATACCATCGTTGCAACAAAATGCTGGTTTGCACTTCATCGGGGAGAGAACTATAGAGTAAAACGGTATGCGCCTTTTGGAAGACCGTTAAGTCCTCCAAAAGACGCATTATTTCGAGAGATTGTCGTTCACGTTCTGCTAACGTAAGTAGAGACTTACGCTGCTGCATGAGGCGACGTAGGGAATCTTTTGACATTACACGTATGTGTATAACAGATGTAACAATGACAGAGACTAGTGAAGAAGAGAATCAGCAGATGGAATATGCTTGTCATTAATACTACTCACTGCAATATTAGATTTCACCTTTCCACTCCCGATAAGTTCAATGACCTTAAGCATGGCAGCATCAGCTTTATTTTCAAACTTCGTCGTTTCTGTCACATCGAAAACATTGTCAATAATGTAGGCATAAAGCGTGCGCTCTATCAACTTGCGTGAGGTTTTAATCATTAAATTGCGGCGTCTGACTCCATTTTTGTCTGCATAGTTAACGAGTTGATTTACTACGTTCATCTTATCAAGCAATGCGACCAATGTTGGCACATCTTTACATGCTTCAAAGAGCGGTCGATGCTGATCAACTAGTTTAAATGCAAATTTGTAAGGGATAGTTGTGGTATATAGTTCCCGGAAATAGGTCGTAATTCCGATGGTATCACGAGGTACAAAATAGTCAGGCATTATTCCTCCTCCTCCATAAACAGTACGTCCGCCAAGCGTGGTGAATTTTTCTCCTGAAAGGCGGATGCTATCTGCGGAATAATATTCTCCGTGGATGGCACGTTCTAAGAGGTCTGCCTCATATGCAGTGTCATTGCCCATTTCATAAGGTTTCTGCACGCAACGTCCCGAGGGAGTATAATAACGAGCTTTAGTAAGTCGCAACATGGATCCATCACGAAACTCTATGGGCACCTGCACTAAACCCTTACCAAATGTTCGACGTCCAACAATGAGAGCACGGTCGTTATCTTGGAGCGCACCTGCAAAAATTTCACTTGCTGATGCTGATGCTTCATCTACGAGCACAACGAGGTTAATGTCTTTATACATACCTCTCCCATCGCTATGATAATCTTCACGAGGCGATTTACGTCCTTCAATATATACGATGAGGTGGTCTTTAGGTAAGAATTCATTTGCAACGAGCACGGCAGGATGTAAATAACCGCCTAAGTTATTGCGGAGATCAATGATTAAAGAGGTGCACTCACGCATGTTAAGACCAGCAAGAGCGGAGAGGAATTCTGGATAAGTATTATCACCGAAAGACGTGATGCGTACATATCCTGTAGAATCGTTGACCATATAAGATGTATCAACTGTTTTGACGGGTACACTACCTCTACTGATGGTGTAACTTAAGAGTTCATTGATTCCTCTACGCTTAATGCCCAGCGTCACCTCTGTTCCTGCAGGACCCTTGAGTCGCTTCATGGTTTCATCGTTAGTAACTACCTTGCCCACGTAGAGCGAATCATTTACCATAACAATGCGGTCGCCAGCTTGCAACCCCACCTTCTGAGCGGGTCCCTTGTCTATTATCTTAAGGATGCAGACGGTATCTTCATGAATGGTGAATTGCACTCCAATGCCTTGGAAACTTCCTTGCAATTCTTGCATGGATTTTTCAACATCCTTGGCAGAAATATACGTTGAGTGTGGATCTAATTCTTTCAGAATCTTGGGCATTGCCTTTTCTACGATATCTGAAATTACTACAGAGTCAACGTATTGATCATCTACAAGATGAAGCAGGTCGGTAACCTTATTGCTGGAGGTATTAATAATAGCCAATCGATTTCCGGCGAAATGATTGGAGTAGAATGTGCCAATAATAATCCCCAGAATCATTGCGATAGCAAGCATCAGGGGAATAAATCGTAAAAGTCTATTCTTCATTGAGATAAATTACTTCAATATTTGCACGACGTAGTAGGTCTATTCCATCGGTCAGACGGTATTCGCGACCATAAATAACTCGCTTGATACCCGCCTGAATGATGAGTTTGGCACATTCAATACAGGGGCTGTCGGTTACGTAAAGCGTTGCGCCATCTGAGTTGTTTCCAGATCGTGCAATCTTGGTGATGGCATTGGCTTCAGCGTGGAGCACATAAGGTTTTGTCACGCTATTTTCATCCTCACAGATATTTTCAAAACCTGAAGGAGTACCGTTGAAACCATCAGAGATAATCATCTTATCTTTTACGATAAGTGCACCGACCTGACGTCGACTACAATAAGAATTTTCTGACCATATCTTTGCCATGCGTAGGTAGCGTCGGTCTAATTCTATTTGCTTGTGTTTATCCATATCTTGTATTTTATTAGCTGAATTATTATTTGTCACTTAAGATACCAGTACGCTCTAAAAGTGCGTCTATCGTAGCGTCTTGTCCACGGAAATTGCGATAAAGCAATTTAGGATGCTTGGTGCCTCCTAGTTCCAAAACATTTTTACGGAAGGAAGTTGCCACTTCTTGATTGAAAATGCCGTGTTGCTTGAAAAAAGCGAAAGCATCAGCATCAAGCACTTCAGCCCATTTGTAACTATAATATCCTGCGGAATATCCTCCTGCCATGATATGTCCAAACTGCACGGTCATACATGCAGGTTCGAAAGGAGGAAGCATTTGTGCTTCTTTCCATGCATTACTTTCAAAGGTGCGTATATCCTCCGCAAAGGGTTCGGTCAGAGTGTAATACGCCATGTCCAACAATCCAAATGAAACTTGACGCATGCAAGCATAAGCGGCATTAAAGTTCCGACTTGCAATGATGCGCGCAATGAGTTCTTCAGGAATCGGTTCTCCCGTTTCGTAGTGGAAAGCAAAGGTACGTAAGAAGTCTTTTTCCACCGCATAGTTTTCCATAAATTGAGAGGGAAGTTCCACAAAATCCCAATATACATTTGTACCACTCAACGACTTGAAGCGAGTATTGGCGAAAATACCATGAAGCGCGTGTCCAAATTCATGCAAGAAGGTTTCTAGTTCACCGTGAGTGAGTAAGGCGGGTTTGTCTTCGGTGGGTTTACTGAAATTCATCACGATAGAAACGTGCGGACGTTCGCCTTCCGACTGTTCGCGATAACTCGTCATCCAAGCTCCTCCTTGCTTTGACGCACGAGGATGGAAATCAGTGTAAATCACGGCCAAGTGAGCACCATCGGCATCAAACACATCATAAGCCGTAACGTCTTCGTGGTAAACGGGGATGTCCTTATTCTCCTCAAAAGTGATGCCATAGAGTTTTGTTGCCAAGCCGAAAACACCTTGCTTTACGCGTGAGAGTTCGAAATAAGGGCGCAACATTTCGGCATCGATATCATAGCGCTCTTTTTGAAGTTTGTGGGCATAAAAGGCGAAGTCCCAAGGTTGGGGTTCATCTGGGGAAAGTGCAAAGACTTCTGCCACCTCTTGCTGCGCTCGTGATTTGTATGCTTTTGTGAGTTGTGCCAACAAGTCATTCACATGCTTCGGAATCTCAGCCATTCGGCGCTTTAAGGCGTAGTCTGCATACGTTGGATATCCCAATAGTTGCGCTAACTCACGGCGTAAATTAACAAGACGTGAAACGATTTCGAAATTGTTGTGCTCATTGGCGTGCGTACATTTCGTATTGTAAGCCTCATACATTTTTTTGCGTAATGTGCGGTTCTCGGCATATTGCATGAAGGGCACGTAACTTGGAGCATGAAGGGTAAACACCCACCCTTCGAGTTCACGCTCTTGTGCTGCGATTTTCGCTTGTACTCTTTGCGATTCGGGCAATCCAGCAAGTTCCTGTTCGTCTGTTATATGAAGGATAAAGTCGTTTGTCTCCTTCAAATTGTTTTGTGAAAACTGGAGGGTGAGTTGTGAGAGTTCTTTTTTTATTTCACGAAAGCGCTCTTTCTTCTCATCTGTAAGATTTGCCCCAGCGCGTTCAAAACCTTCGTAAGTATGCTCCAGCAACATGTGCTCTTCTTCGCTCAATTCAGCAAGGTCTGCATCTTTTACCGCCTTCACGCGCTTATAGAGTTCCTCGTTGAGCATAATATTGGAAGAATGTTCAGAAAGCACAGGTGAGAGTTCTTGTGCAATTGCTTCGAGTTCATCATTGGTGTGCGCACTCAAAAGGTTATACATGACCGTAGTGACACGATCAAGCAGCGCTCCACTGCGTTCGAGCGCCAAGATGGTGTTCTCAAATGTAGCGGGGTCGGGATTTGCTATAATGGCATCTATCTCCCTCAGTTGTTCGTCAATGCCTTGGTGAACTGCAGGAGCGATGTGTTCATTACGAATCAGGTGAAAGGGCGTAAAGTTGTATGATGAAAAAAATGGATTTTGCATAGAGAAAGATGCGACTGATATATATAGGGGAGTATGGATATGTTACTTGCGATGGGCGTATATTTTCTTAAAATAACGTTGCAGAAATCACATGTATCTGCTGATATCTTCAAATTCTGGTCCCATGTTGAGTTCCAGATAGACTTTATAAAGGAGAGGCGCCCATTGTGCATGTTGCGAGGGACAGAGTTTGCGGTAGCGTTCCAAGTAAGGGCGTGCTTCGCTACACACTTTTTTCATCTCATTTTTCGCTCTGACAAAGTCCTTCGAACCTATGCGCGTGGGAAGGTAAATTGTTTCTAACTTATTCATGATGAAAAGTCCTGCATAATAGTTAGCCTCTGCATAGGTGCTATGGGTATCAACTTCTACCAATTTTTTAGAAATCTCAATACACTCAACCTGTTTGTCCGTTTTGAACAACGCATGCGCCTTGAGGTACATTGCCTTGAGCGAAACGGAATCCGCCGCTAGCACATGGTCTGCCAAATCCACGCATTGTGCATAGCGCTCGTCGGTGACATAGAGCGTGACGAGTTCGTCAAAGAAATAGGCATGAAGGGGGAAATCTGTCACTCCCTGTTCGAGATATTTTTCAAATTTTTCGCTATCACCCTCAGAGTTTGCTGCTCGTGCATACATTTCAAGAGTGGTTTGATAATAGCGCTGGTCGGCAAAAAGTAAGTTCTTATAACGCTCCACATTTGCGTAGTCGGCATTATGGAATGCGCAATAGGTAAACATGTAGGCATTCATGGCAACATCTTTTGCCTTCTCGTCTTGCAAGTCGTCATCAATCAAATGTCCTTCGTTCATTTGTAGCAACAAATCCAGATTGCGTTGCGCTTCTTTATACATTTTTCGTGCATAAAAATAGCGTGTACCTGCCACGAAGTTGCTATAATAGCGCTCAATGAGTTTTTCTTTGGATTTTTCTTGTTTATACGTCTTGCCGTTGTCTGCTTTTTCTGCGCGATTAAGTGAGTCAGTTTTTTTGATATAAAAGAAGATTTGTCGTGTGCTTTCAAAGAGTTTTACGGTGTCGCAAGCTTTTTTCAAATACACTTTTTCATTCTCCACATCATTGATTTGTATCTGCGTTTTTAGTGCCAATTCATACACTTCAAGCAGATGTTGACAGGTGGAATCGCTCTCCAATCGCGCCACTTCCTTCATTGCCTCCGTTGTGTTTTTTGCCTTCACGAATGCTCTGAGGTTTTTCAGTTCTTTCTGTGCGATGCTTGGTGTAAGCAGGGTCAAGAAAGCAACTATGAGGGAGATGATTTTTCGGGTCATGTTCTTCGTAATTTAATGAGTGACGAGCAACATGTGTTACCCGCCACTCTATGGTTGCTTAATATGCTGTGCTCAAGATAGCATCCATCTCGTCAGCCTTCGCCTTGTTTTGAAGGTTGGTGTAGATTTGCTGGAGCGCTGCTGCCCAAACCTTGGGTTGTTCGGGCACCAATTCGTGTGCACGTTCCATATAGGGGAGTGCCTGTTCGTAATACTTTTTGATTTCTTCGAATTCCTTGTCAAACTCTGCCTTGTTATTGCGGTCGAGTTTCCAGTCGCCATTGTTACGGCGTGCTACCACTTCGTTCATGAAGGTATAAGCCATGTTCACATTCGCGTCAACAAACGAAGGATTAAGTTCGATGGCACGCTTGAAACTTTCACGAGCTTGTACATAATTCTTCAACATGTTCAACTCGATACAACCCTTGAGGTAGAAACCTGTGTGACTTGCGGGATTGTTAGCCACGAGTTCGTTTGCCAAAGCCAACGCTTCATTGGGTTGATTGCGCTGCATGTAAACGAAGAGGAGGTTTTGAGCGAATCCAGGATGCTCTGTGCGTGCGATAGCCTCCTTAAGGTCGTTGATGTAAGCTGCAGAGTCGTTCTTTTCGAGGTGTGCCTGCATCTTCATGAGGTAAAGGTCACGTGTTGAGAATGTGTCCTTAAGCGCTGCGTCTACTGTTTCCAACACACCATCCCAATCCTTCAACTGGAAGTTGAGCATCACGATGTTTACTGCTGTCTGGCTGTAGTTTTCGGGTGCGAGGTTGTAAAGCGAATCTGTTTCTGCTGCTGAGAATACGGGAAGTGTGGGGAATTCGTAATACTTACGGAACCACTTGATTGAATTCTTGTAGTCGCCCTGCTGATTTGCAAATACGCCAGCATAGTTATAGTAGTTAACCATGGCCTTGAGCGTCAAGTAATTCTTTTCCTTGTACTGGGGTTCTACGCGACCCTTCTTGTCGGGAGTCATGTCGGCAAGGTGACTCTTTGTGAAGTTCGTCACCGCTTCGTCAAGATAGTTGCAGAATGCTACAGTATCGAAGGGATAACCCTGAGAAGCGAGGTCCAACACGCGTTCGAAATACTTACGGTTTACTTCGCCCTTGTTGTAGTAAAAGCCAGCAAACTTTGTTGTCTTAGGATTTGCCAAAGCTGTTTCAATAATTTGAAGTGCTTCTTCGTAGCGTTCTTTTTCTACCATGAACTCTACCTTGTGGATGGCACTATTCTGCGCAACACTTGTAAGAGCAGAAACCACCATGGTGATGGCAAGCAAAATCTTCTTCATAATGATTTTAATTTTGTGTTGTAAGTAGGGGGAAGTTTTGTTTACTCACTCCCCTGCTTACAGATTGGTTATTTTCGTTTTCTTATTCTTCGGTTTCAGAAACTTCTGAGAAGAGGTCAACCGTGGGAGCGTCGGTTGTATCTTGTACTACACCCTCGCCTTCGGTTTCAGCAGTTGCTAAATCTTGCATTTCTGCGCTGTTCACATCTTCTTCTGCTTCATCCTCTGTGGGAACGATACATACGTTGCTGATGATGTCATTACGCTTCGTAAGGTTGATAAGGCGCACTCCCTGTGTGACACGTCCCTGAACGTTTACGGTTGAGAGTTTGAGGCGAATGGTAATACCGCTCTTGTTGATAATCATCAAGTCGTCCTCGTCGGTCACGCACTTGATAGCAACGAGTTCACCCACCTTTTCGGTCACATTGAGTGTCTTCACGCCCTTACCGCCGCGGTTGGTTATGCGATAATCTTCAATGTTGCTTCGCTTACCGAAACCTTGTTCGCTCACAACGAGCACCGTCTGCTTTTCGGGATCTTCTACGCAAACCATGCCCACGATTTCGTCTTCAGCCTTATCAATACTCATCGCCTTCACACCTGTTGCTCCACGTCCCATGGTACGAACGGTATCTTCGTTAAAACGAATGGCACGACCAGCACGATTGGCCACGATAATTTCGTTTTCACCGTTGGTCAAGCATACACTAACCACTTGGTCGTCATCGCGTAAGTTGATGGCAATGATACCCTTGGCGCGTACGTTCTTGTAGTCGTCAAGAAGCGTCTTCTTTATAATACCCTGTTTTGTACAGAATACGATGTTGTGACACTCGCGATATTCTTGATTGTCAAACTGCGCAACGTTCAAACATGCATTGACACTATCTCCAGGTTCAATGTTGAGCATATTCTGAATAGCACGTCCCTTAGATGCCTTGTTGCCTTCGGGGAGTTCGTAAACCTTGAGTTTATAACAGCGCCCCTTGGAAGTAAAGAAGAGCATCGTGTTGTGCATCGTTGCGGGATAGATGTATTCGATAAAGTCTGCATCGCGAGCCGTGCCACCCTTGCTTCCTACTCCACCCTTGCCTTGTGCGCGGAACTCTGCGAGCGGAGTGCGCTTAATATATCCGAGGTGGCTGATGGTAATCACCACATCATCGTTGGCATAGAAGTCTTCTGGGTTCCATTCGCCAGCGGCAGGTACGATCTCTGTGCGGCGCTCGTCGCCATACCTTTCCTTAACTTCAACGAGTTCGTCCTTAATCACCTTCTTACAGAGTTCATCGTCTGTCAGAATCTGCTGATAATAGGCAATCTTGCGCTGCAAGTCGTCATACTCTTCATGAAGTTTATCCTGCATGAGGTTGGTGAGTTGTCGGAGGCGCATTTCTACGATTGCCTTTGCCTGAAGATCATCAAGCGAGAAGCGCTCCATCAATCCTTCAACGGCCGCTTCAGGAGTCTTTGACGCACGGATGATACGAACCACTTCGTCAATGTTATCGCTAGCAATAATGAGCCCTTCAAGGATGTGTGCACGTTCCTGCGCCTTACGCAATTCATACGCCGTACGACGGAGCACTACATCATGACGATGCTTCACAAACTCGCTGATACACTCCTTCAACGTAAGCAACTTGGGGCGCTGCTTACCTGTAGGACCTACAAGAGCAATGCAGTTAACAGAGAAACTCGTTTGAAGCGCAGTCAACTTATAGAGTTTATTCAGAACAACGCCTGCATTAGCATCGCGCTTCACGTCAACAACGATACGCAAACCTTCACGGTCAGACTCATCGTTTACATTCGAAATGCCGTCCACCTTGCGCTCTGTCACCAACTCTGCAATACTCTTTACGAGGTCTGCCTTGTTGACGCCGTAAGGGATTTCTGTCACGACAATCTTATCGTGCAGTTCACCGCTTTCGATGTTTGCCTTAGCACGCATGATGATGCGACCACGCCCTGTTTCATACGCTGACTTCACGCCCTGAAGTCCCATGATGTAACCTCCTGTTGGGAAGTCTGGCGCCTGAATGTATTGCATCAATCCCTCAGTGTCAATTTCGGGATTATCGATATAAGCAACACAACCGTCAATCACCTCTCCCAGATTGTGTGTGGGAACGTTTGTAGCCATACCTACGGCAATACCCGTTGCGCCATTCACAAGAAAGTTAGGAATACGAGTAGGCATCACCGAGGGCTCCTTTCGAGTATTATCGAAGTTCGCCACCATATCCACGGTTTCCTTCTCAATATCCTGCATCATCATTTCGCCCAATTGCTCAAGACGCACTTCCGTATAACGCATTGCCGCTGCTGAGTCACCGTCCATAGAACCGAAGTTACCCTGACCCTCAACGAGCGTATAGCGCATATTCCAATCTTGCGCCAAGCGCACCAGAGCGCCATAAACCGACGAGTCTCCGTGGGGGTGATACTTACCCAACACGTCACCAACAACGCGCGCTGACTTACGTGTAGGTTTATCATGCGTAATACCCAACTCGTCCATATCAAAAAGAATACGACGGTGTACAGGCTTGAAACCATCGCGCACATCGGGCAACGCACGTGCTACAATCACGGACATCGAATAGTCGATATACGACTTCTTCATCTCCGACTCAATGTAGACTTGTTTTATTCTATCCTCTGTCATAACCTTTATCAAGCAACAGACCAACTGTGCTCCATCCTAAATTTAAGTTTTTATGTGTTTTCTTACCAACTACAAAGATACAAAATTATTTTCATTCCACCTAAAACGAAGCGATGGAAATCACAGCAAAATCGCAAATTTGGGCATTTTTAGGCGCTCTAACGAATTTCCACTCTTTTTTTATATACTTTTTCCTGTGGTTATTCTTTACCGCTATAAATTAAAAATGCGCTCTTTTTTATTGCGGAAGCAAGACACATCACATCAATAACAAAACATCCCTTTCGCTTGTATTCCTAATTTAAAAAACCAATCGGAAACTTAAACGAGGAGACTAACTCAAAATGTCCCCCGAAGTTAGGGGGACGAGCAACTTTGTTGCGGAG
>CALCHM010000192.1 GCA_937901345.1 uncultured Prevotella sp.
GCGATATTTTACCTCGCCACCGTGGTAGGCAGCCCGCATATCGCGATATTTTACCTCACCACCGCGGTAGTCAGCCCGCATATCGCGATATTTTACCTCGCCACCGTGGTAGGCAGCCCGCATATCGCGATATTTTACCTCACCACCGCGGTAGTCAGCCCGCATATCGCGATATTTTACCTCGCCACCGTGGTAGGCAGCCCGCATATCGCGATATTTTACCCCGCCACCGTGGTAGGCAGCCCGCATATCGCGATATTTTACCTCGCCACCGTGGTAGTCAGCCCGCATATCGCGATATTTTACCTCGCCACCGTGGTAACCAGCCCGCATATCGCGATATTTTACCTCGCCACCGTGGTTGCCGACCCGCATATCGCGATATTCTGCCTCGCCACCGTGGTAGTCAACCCGCATATCGCGATATTTTGCCTTGCCACCGTGGTTGCCAGCCCGCATATCGCGATATTTTACCCCGCCACCGTGGTAGTCAGCCCGCATATCGCGATATTTTACCTCGCTGACCACGGCGTAGCATCCCCCTAACTCCTCATTGTTTCTTAATTATACATTTTTTTTGTAGTTTTGCATAGCGTTGTTCAGCGTCCATGATTCTAAAATTTTGTCTATGAAATCTCTACTTGTTTACAAGGCTTCGGCAGGAAGCGGAAAGACGTTTACGCTTGCCGTTGAATACATCAAACTTTTGATTGCGAATCCGTATGCTTATCGCAACATTCTTGCCGTAACTTTCACCAATAAAGCTACGACAGAAATGAAGGTGCGCATCATCGGACAACTTAACGGCATTGCCAAGCAATTGAAAAGTTCGGAAGATTATTTCGAGAAGGTAAAGAATGCCCCTGAAATTCAAGCGCTCGGCCTTTCTGACCAGCAAATTCGCCAGCGTGCACAACAGGCACTCAGCGCCATGCTCCACGATTATAGTCGCTTCCGCATCACGACAATCGACTCCTTCTTTCAGAGCATTGTGCGCGAATTGGCCTACGAACTTGACCTTACGGCAAACCTCCGCGTGGACATCAAGTCGGAAGAAGCCTTGGCTGAAACCGTAAAGAGTATCGTGAACGACATCAACCATTACACCAACGAGGCAGAAAGCAAGGAGAAGATGCGCTTAATGAGCATACTGACAAACTTTATGTTCGAACGCATTGATGCCGATAAGTCGTGGAACGTGATTGGAGAAATCAAGAACTTTTCGGGAAACATCTTTAAGGAAGTCTATCTCAAGCAACAAGATGACGTGCGCCTCAACATCGGGGATGCCCAAATATTGTCAAGCGTAAAGGACGACTTGAAAGACGTAGAACACCAGGCAGTGGTGTATCTTCAAACTATGGGCAGTTCACTCGTCAGCGAAATGGAACCTCACCTTGAAGAGATGAAAGGCAGAACCAAAGGTCCCATTGCTGTAGTGAAACGCATTGCAGCGTTTAAGAAGGAGAGAACCATTGGAGAATACATGAAAAAACTGCAGGCCATCCCCGGCACAAACGGTCTCAACTTCTTTAACGACCTGTCCACTTGGGGAAAGACGCCTGCCGCTTGCGACAATTTCTTTGCGCTAGGTCTCTACGAGAAGTATCGCTCCATTTATACCGAAGTAGGTCACGTGGTGCGCAAAATTATTACCGCCAAGATGATGTTGCAACACATCAACGAAATGATGCTACTCAACACCATCAACGACACCCTCAGACAGAAGAATAAGGAAAACAACCGTTTCATCCTTGCCGACACCGCACACTTCCTACGCGAGATGATTGACGATTTTGACGTGCCCTTCATCTATGAACGTACCGGTACGCGCTATAAGCACATCATGATTGACGAATTCCAAGACACGAGCGAATTGCAGTGGGAAAACTTCAAACCACTACTGCATAATAGTTTGGCCGACGATAGCCGATGCCTCGTGGTGGGAGACGTGAAGCAGAGCATCTACCGTTGGCGCAATAGCGACTGGCGCACGCTCAACGACATGGAGCATGGCGAATTTAAGGAAAAGATTGAACTTCCTCCCCTCGATACGAATTACCGCAGTTCAGAGCGCGTGGTGGAATTCAACAACAACTTCTTCAAGAAAGCAGCACGCTTCGTCGCCCAAAAGTATAATGAAGCCACCACGTTCGCTGATGGTAGCAACGCCAACGAAGACCGTGCACAGGCCATTACGACAGCCTACAAGGAAGTGATGCAGCAGGTGCCCAAAAAACATCGCGGTTATGGTTATGTGAGAGTGGAACACCTGCTTTATACCAAGGACGACGCTAACGATAGTACAGCAGGAGCAACTCCCGAGATGGAGCAATCTGCCGCACCAAAATCTAAAAAAGAGCAGATGCTCGACAGTTTTGGAGCCACCATGACAGAACTCTTGGCTAGCGGCGTTCATCCCCGCGACATTGCCGTCTTGGTGCGTACGAATAATCAGGGAGCAGACATTGCGGATTATCTGGAGAAACATTTTCCCCACGTAAAAGTGGTGAGCAACGAAGCATTTCTTCTGGAATCTTCGCTCGCGGTAAGCATGCTGATTGCAGCCTTACGCGTGCTTGCCAATCCGCAAAACGTGATCGAACGCTACACGCTTGCCGCACTTTATCACCGCGAAGTGAAATGTAAAGCGGCAGCTACAACTGTCAACGAAGCGGAACTGCAAGCAGCAGCAAACGCCATCTTCTCCATGCCGAAGGAACAGGTGGAAACCTTGCTCCCCTGGGGCGATGAAGCAGCACAACGCGCACTGGTTGAAATTCCGCTCTACGAACTCTGTGAGCGCCTCTACGACTGCTTCGACCTGAAGACCATCAAGGGACAGGATGCTTACCTCTACACCTTCTTTGACCAATTGTTAGCCTACTTACAAGACAACCACTCAACGATTGATGCCTTCCTGACCTACTGGGACGAAACGATGCATGAGACACCCGTTCCGATGGGAACAACTGATGGTTTGCAGATTCTGACCATCCATAAGTCAAAGGGATTAGAGTTCCACACCGTCATCGTACCCTTCTGCGATGGAAAGGCAGATGGTTTGAAACCATCTAGCAAACCCTTATTGTGGTGTAAACCCGAGGAAGCGCCTTTCAATCAGTTGAAACTCGCCCCTGTGGAGTATGGTAGCACCATGAAAGAGTCACTCTTCCACAAGGATTTTGATGAGGAACTTTTACGCCAACTGGTGGACAATCTCAATGTGCTCTACGTGGCCTTCACACGAGCAGAAAACAACCTCGTTATCCTCACTGGTGCTGACCCCAGTAAAGAAGTGGGAAAAACCACGAGCGACATGACCGACATTATCAACATGGCACTGCTCGGAGAGGAAAACAACGGTGTGTACACATGGCCCACTTTCAAGGAAACGGCAAAGACATATACCTTTGGCGAGATTGTACCCTCACGTGATAACTCAAAGAATGATACCGCTGAGACCGAAGATGCCACAAAAGCAGATGCTGCTGAAGAAGAAAAAGAGGTGAATTATTTAGAACCCGAATTCAAGAAATGCATCCAACCCTTCACCTCACGAACTGCGACGGTGGATTTCCGACAGTCAAACGACTCCGTGCGCTTCCTGAAAGGCGAAAACGAAGACACCGCTTTGTCAGAAATGCAACAATACGTAGAGGCGGGCAACTTTTATCACGCCCTCTTGGAGCGCATCCACACCCTTGACGACATTGCCCATGTCATTGACGAATTCGAGCGCGAAGGTCTCATTGCAGGCACAGCGCATAAGCAAGAGGTTGAAGCATACATGCAACGCATTTTTGAAAACGAAACTGCTCGCGAATGGTTCTTGCCTAAGTGGCGCGTGCTGAACGAACAAAACATTCTCATACCCCTCAATGCTGAAAAGAACAAACGATTTGAACGCCCCGACCGCGTTATCTGCGACGGCGAAACGACAATCGTGATTGACTATAAAACCGGTGGTGTGAAGACCCTAAAAAATCTTGAACAAGTGCAAGATTACGTAGAACTCCTTCAGAGCATGGGTTATCCCAATCCGAAGGGTTACGTGTGGTACTTGAAATACAACGAAATTGTTCCCGTTGTTGTGTGAGCACAGAGTACAGAGCGCAGAGTGCAGAGTACAACTGCCATCGTAGAGACTTCATATTATGGTGTCTCTATAGAGCACAACAGCACAGAGCGGGAAACGCGAACCGTTTTGTTTACTAAAAACTTTAACCATGACTCCATTTCTCCAAATAGTTGCACGCCAACTTTATCATAAGATGAAGGAAAATTCAGAAGGATTGACCGTCATCTTCCCCAACAAGCGCGCAGGACTCTTTTTCAACAAATACCTACGTCAAGAGTTAGAGGGCTACATGTGGGCGCCTCAATATGTGACGATTGACGAAGTGTTCAGAAACTTGAGCACGAAGCAAGTGGCAGACCCCATTGAATTGGTATGTCGCTTGTATCGTGTGTACCTCAAAGTGACGGGGCGAAACGAACCTCTCGACCGCTTTTATTCGTGGGGCGAAACGATGTGTCGCGACTTCGACGATATCGACAACAGTTTGGCACGCGCTGACAAGTTGCTCGGAAATGTTAAGGAACTGGAGGACCTCAAAAACTTCGACTTCCTAACGCAGCAACAACAGGAGGCGCTGAAGACCTACTTCGACCATTACATGAAGAAGGAGGACACGGAATTGAAGCAGAAATTCGCTGCCATCTGGGAACATCTGTACCCCATCTACCAGCAATTCCGCGAGACGCTTGCCCAAGAGGGACTCGCCTATATGGGGATGCTGAAACGCGAAGTGGTGGAAGGGTTGGAAACGATGCAACAAACTCCCGATGCCGGAATATCTACGAATTTGCCACCCTTCTTGCAAGGGCGTCGTTTCGTAGTGGTTGGGTTTAACGTCCTAAGTCCAACAGAGCAGCGCTTGTTCTTGGCGATGAAGCGCATGGTGCCTATTGAATTCTATTGGGACTACGACCGAGGTTACACCAACCTTGGCGAGGCCGACGAACAGCACAGCGTTTATGAGGCGGGACAGTTTATAAAGGAGAACATCCAGCTCTTTGGAAACGCGTTGGATAGTCTTACCGAGGAAGCGCAAGAAGAAGCCTTCGACAACCTGCGTCGCCCCAAGCAAATTACGTATGTAGAGACAGCCACGGAAACAGCGCAAACCCGCTATGTTGACGGATGGTTGACAGAAACGTTGAAAAAGGATACCGACATGATACGTACGGCGGTTGTATTGTGTAACGAGGGCAACCTACAACCCTTGCTGCATAGCATTCCGACTACGTTTGGGAATAACCAAAAGACCCTACTCAACATCACGATGGGTTATCCTTTGGGCGAAACCCCGATAGTGAGTTTCTTGATTGCCCTTGCCGAACTCCAAATACTGGGGCGTGCGGGTAAGGATTGGCGCTATCAATATGTGAGCGGAGTGCTCAACCATCCCTACGCAGGACGTTTGGATGCACAGGAGACGGCGCGTTTGAACAAACATCTCGTGCAAAACAAGGTGTATTTCCCCTCCAGTGCAGACCTCCAGACCGAAGGACCTTTACATGCACTGTTTCAACCTACTGAGGGAAACACCCACCTCTTGCGCTATCTTGCAAGTGCCACACAAGCCGTTGGGATGACGTTTAAGAATCAGAAAAGTTTAGATGCGTTGGATCAGTTGTACTGCGAGTCTGTATTTGCAGCCTACACGCTGATTAACCGCTTGATTTCGTTAAGCGAAATTCTGGTTGATGGCGAAACGGTCCCCTTGTTTGATGTGAAAGGCACCACGCTCCTATACCTTCTGCGCAGTTTGTTGCAACAAAAGTCCATTCCCTTCCATGGCGAACCTGCGGAGGGGGTGCAGATTCTCGGATTACTCGAAACGCGCTGTTTGGATTTTGACAATGTCGTGTTGCTCTCTGCCAACGAGGACTTCCTACCCGGAAACTCCCACAGAGCCTCCTTCATTCCCTACAATCTGCGTGAAGCTTACGGCATGACCACGATTGAAAGACAGGTGGCACTCTCTGCCTATTACTTCTACCGTCTCATTAGTCGCGCTTCTAACATTGCCCTACTCTACAACGTGTCAACCGATGGCATGGCTTCGGGAGAAAGGTCGCGCTTCTTGTCGCAATTATTGGCAGAAGTGGGTGTGAAGGACGGAAAGAGACGCGCCTTGCTCTCGCCACAAACGAAACCCACCTTCTGCTCGCTCACAACAACGAGCGAAGCAACTGCTACTTACACCATTGAAGTGGAAAAGAGCGAAGAGGTCATGAATGAACTCTGCAACCGTTTTGACATTGCCAACCAAGAGGATCCACGCTTCCTTTCACCCTCGGCAATCAACACTTATTTGAATTGCCCGCTACAATTCTACCTGCAATATGTCGTAGGGCTCAAGGAAGAAGATGAACTTACGGAAGATGTTGACAGTCGTGATTTCGGTACCATCTTCCACGAGTGTATGGAACAACTTTACACGCCCTATAAAGGGAATGCGGTGTGGAAGAATGGGAAACTGAGATTCGAACCGGGCAGAGAAATCTCTGAAAGTCAACTGAAGGAGATGGCCGACGACGAAATGGGACTCGACAAAGTGCTATCGTATGCCTTTGCAAAGGTGTTCTTCAAGGTGAAAGACGAAGAAAAGCGCAAGAACTTCAAACTGCGCCTCAATGGTGAGCAAGAAATCAACCGCCTTATCATTAAGCGCTATGTCAAAAAGCAGTTGAACTACGATGCGAAACTCGCACCCCTGAAAATCCTGGGATTGGAAGAGACGGTGAAACACGTGGTTGATGTCCCATCGGGAAATCGCACGCTGAAAATCCTGCTTGGGGGAATCATTGACCGCTGGGATGAAATCAATTGGGGCGAAGGCAATGTGCAACGCATCTTAGACTACAAAACTTCGCAATCGCGCACCTCAGGTACGCCTACGGTGGCCGACATTTTTGACACTACACGCGATGAGATGTTCCGCTATATCTTCCAAACCTTCTATTATAGTTTTGTGGTCGACAAGGTGTTGCTGACCAATGGGGTGCATCTCATGCCCTCGTTGATGTTTATAAAGTTGACTTCAAAAGTAAAAGAGAAGGCATCAAAACTTTCTGACGCAAATGCTTCTCGTAAGCTTTACGCAGAAGAAATGGGTGTGAAAATCAAAGAGCAGACACCAAACGCGGACGGCAAAACGAAGAGCCACACCGTGATTGACTACTTTAACGACACAGCCCAAGAGTTTGAGGAACGCCTCATGACCTTGCTTGCCGAAATCTTTTCACCCGATGTGCCTTTCAGTCAAACGTCATGTCAGAAACACTGCGCATATTGTAACTTCCGCAAGATTTGCGGACGCAAGGTGGAGAAATATTAGCGAAAGGGCGAGGTATTAAAATTCTGATAACCCCTGAAAACGCAAATTTGGAGTCTAGCAAACTGGAGCGTACTCAAAAGGATTAAAATGAAGGCAGCAAACTGGCGGGGACCCAAAATGAGGTCAAAATAGTGGTCCCAATGACTGTCGGGATGCCAGATTTTTCCCAAATGGCGCTATGCAGACTGTCAGGGCTCCAGATTTTTCCAAAATGGCGTCATGCAGACTGCAGGGCTCCAGATTTTTTCCAAATGGCGTCATGCAGACTGCAGGGCTCCAGATTTTTCCAAAATGGCGTTATGCAACTTTAGCATGCATGCCGCCTATCTTAAAACATATTCTTAATTCGTGAAAACAGCTATCATTGTTGGCGCTACTTCGGGCATCGGACTTGAAGTTGCCAAAATACTTCTTTCTGAAGGGTGGACACTCGGACTTGCAGGGCGTCGCATTGAACTTCTGGAACCCTTGCGAGAAGCATACGCCGACCGCATCTTTACGGCACGTATTGACGTCAATCAACCTACGGCCTCGGCAGAATGGATGGCGCTTGCTGAGCGACTGGGGGGAGTGGATCTTTACCTGCACAGTAGCGGAGTGGGTTGGTACAATCCTGAACTTGATGCAGAAAAGGAAATTCGCACGGCGCAAACCAACGGCGAGGGATTCATACGCATGATGACCACGGCATATAACTACTTCAAAACCTCCCAACGCCCAGGTCATATCGCTGCCATTACAAGCATTGCGGGAACAAAGGGATTGGGACCTGCCCCCGCCTACTCTGCCACAAAGAAAATGCAGCATGCTTACCTACAAGCCTTAGCGCAGAATTCCCGAAGTGACGACATGAACCTTACCATCACCGACATCCGTCCGGGATTTGTAAATACCGCCTTCATTGCCGGAGCCAAATTCCCCATGCAAATGCAAACACAAGTTGTTGCCCAGCACATCGTGAAAGCACTCAAGCAGCGCAAACGCATCATCACCATCGACTGGCGCTATCGCCTGCTCGTAGCAGTATGGAAATTAATTCCCCGTCAAATTTGGGAACGTATAAGTTTGAGTGTTGATAAAAATTAGAGTTCATCTCTAAACGTTAAACGCTCAACGTTAAACTCTCAACGTTCATCTCTCAACGCTCATCTCAAAATGCACACCTACTCTCCCCACATAACCCGCTTTAAGATGTGGTCACCTGTTGCCCTCTCTGTCGAGTTGCGCTTGTACACCGACGGAAAAGGCAACTCTCCTTTTGAGCGCTATAATCTTGAAGTTGCTGGAGATGGGTGGTGGCAGTTGAATGTATATAAAGACTTGAAAGGATGCTTCTACACCTATCGCGTACAAACAGCATCGGGATGGTTAGACGAGACTCCTGGAGTTTTTGCAACAGCAGTGGGAGTGAATGGACAGCGCGCCGCCATCGTTGACCTGCAAGCAACCAACCCCAAGGGGTGGGAACAAGATCAACGTCCTCCCATAACGTCGCCTGTAATTTATGAACTTCACCACCGCGACTTCTCCATTTCACACTCATCAGGAGTGAAGCATAAA
>CALCHM010000193.1 GCA_937901345.1 uncultured Prevotella sp.
CCCGGTTACTGAGCGGTGACGCCTTCAGCGTCATTTAAAGTACAAGATTCTAATTAGGGTCAACTGCTCTATCATTGCCTTTCTAAAAAAAGATGCTTAACGATATGAAATCCAGTTTTCGCACCGCCCTGGACGAGCGCACGCTCTTGCTCGACGGCGGCATGGGCACGATGTTGCAACGTCAGGGCAGTTTTGAGGGTCCTGCCGAATGGCTCAATGTGGATGCGCCCGAGCGCGTTGCCGCCATCCATCGTGCTTATCTGGAGGCGGGGGCAGATGTGATTACCACCAACACCTTCTCGGCAAATGCCGTAGCGCTTGCCGACTACGGTTGTGAGGCGCGTGCTGAGGAGTTGGCGTATGCTGGTGCAAAACTGGCGCGTGAGGCTGTTGATGCATGCGCCACCGATGGGAAGCGTCGGTTTGTTGCTGGTAGCATGGGCCCCACAAATCGCAGTTTGACGCTCGATGCCGACCCCGTTCGCCCGAGTTTTGAAGCCATGGAGCAGGCCTATTATGAACAGGCGCATGGACTGATTCGCGGTGGGGCAGACGTGTTGCTGATAGAGACCATCTTCGACATTCAGAATGCGAAGGCAGCCGTTGCTGGAGCACGTCGCGCCATGACCCATTTAAGCGCTCAGGGGAGGGTAGATGTATGGTTGAGCCTCACGCTTGCCGATGCCGATGGGCGCATGCTCACGGGGCTCTCCCTAGACCGCTTTGTGGCGGCAATGGCATATGCACGTCCTGCGGCGATTACGCTGAATTGCGGTTTCGGTCCGCAGGCATTGTTGCCCCATGTGGCGCGTTTGGGAGCGCTGTGCACTTGCGCTTTTGGCGTCTATCCCAATGCCGGACTCCCCGATGCTTCGGGGGCATATACACTTCGTGCTGAAGCCTTTGCCGAAGAATTGCGCCCCTTGATAGCGGCGGGCGGTGTGCACATTGTTGGCGGTTGTTGTGGCACAACGGATGCCCATATCCGTGCGCTTCATGACGTGTTGGAGGATTGTGGCACAAGGGTGGAGAACCGCCCCCTTACGGTGCCTCACGACGCTACGCTTCGCCTCATTGGCGAACGATGTAACGTGGCAGGTTCGCGCCTGTTTAAAACGATGATCGAGGAGCAGCGTTATGCCGATGCCGTGGCCTTAGCCGTGAAGCAAGTGGACGCAGGCGCATGGGGCATAGACGTGAATGTTGACGCACCGATGCTCGACGCAACAAGGGAAATGCAACACGTGCTCAACGCCTTTGTGGGCGAAGCGCGCTTGACGGGAGTGCCCATCATGATTGACTCCTCCAATTGGGAGGTTGTGGCGAAGGCCTTGCCGCGTGTGTCGGGAAAGGCGATAGTGAATTCCCTTACGCTCAAGGATGGCGAAGCGGCCTTCATCGAAAAGGCACGCATCGTGGCAGCCTATGGCGCAGGACTCGTAGTCATGGCAGCCGACGAAGCGGGACAAGCAACCACCTACGACCGACGCATGGCCGTGTGCCAACGTGCTTACAACCTCTTGCGGGAACACCTAGACTTTCCCCCCGAAGACATCATTTTCGACCCCAACGTGTTGGCTATCTGCACCGGAGTGGCGGAGCACATGGCGTATGCCAAAGACCTGTTGCAAACCATTGCCGAATTGCGCCGTCAATTCCCCGAGTCGCACATTATTGGCGGATTGAGCAACTTGTCGTTTGCCTTCCGTGGGTGCGAACCTATGCGCCGTGCGTTGCATAGCGTGTTCCTCCATCATGCGCAACAACGGGGCATGGATATGGTCATTCTCAGTCCTGCCGCAATTATGGACATCGAAGCGATACCCCAAGACCTGCGCGAACTTCTGGAAGCAGCCGTCGTGCAAGGCAGTGACGTAACGCAAGAACTCATGGAGCGCAGTCAGCAAATGCGCGCAAAGACTCCCACCTCCACCCAGAAACCCGAACCACAGCGCGAGACATCCACCGAAGAGCGCCTACAAAATGCCGTGCTCCACGGCGGAAGTGCCACCCTTGAGACCGACCTCGCCCAGTTGCTTCAAACCACACCGCCGCTCGACATCATTTCCACGCATTTAATGAGTGCCATGGAGCGCGTGGGCGACCTCTTTGGGCGTGGCGAAATGTTCTTGCCCCAAGTCATCCGAGCGGCTGAAGTGATGCGTAGCGTGGTAGCGTTGTTGCAACCCCACCTTGAAACCTCCGAGACGCACGACGCGCCGTTAGCGCCGCAACATACCGCCCTGCTCGCCACCGTAAAGGGCGACGTGCACGACATCGGTAAGAACATCTGCGCCACCCTCTTGCGATGCAATGGTTTTGAGGTCATCGACCTGGGCGTCATGGTAGCACCCGAGACCATCGTTGTCGCCGCTAAAAAGTGGCACCCCGACTTTATCGGACTCAGCGGACTCATCACACCCTCGTTGGGCGAAATGCAAACCACCATTGAGGCGCTACACCGTGAGGGAGTCAACACGCCCGTGCTCATTGGAGGCGCAACGACCTCGGCAACCCATACGGCCCTGCATCTTGCCACACATTCGGAGGCACCCGTATTGTGGACCTCAGATGCCTCACAACTCGTGTTGCTCGCCAAGAAACTTTACGTTGAAGGCGCAATCGCCCGAACCCTCTCACCCTATGTTGCGCAATTGCAAAGCGAGCAAGAGGCCTTGAGAGCAACCCACCAACCCCTCTCGCCCTTGGCATCGCTCGAGGCTGCGCGAGAAAAGAAGGTGGAGTTGTATTAGAGAGCTCGGAGTTTTCGGAGATCTCGGAGTCCTCAGAATTCTCAGAATTCTCAGAGTCCTCAGAGTCTTCAGAGTCCTCGCTTTATTCCCCAATTATTGCTAATTTTGTGCCGAAAATGTCATTCATCATGAATAAACTCTTGCTTTATCTCTTGCTTGCGGTGCTTCCCGCACATGGTTTCGCCTTTGTTACGGTGAAGGATGGGCAGTTCTATGACTCTGGAAGGCCGTGGCGCGCGGTGGGGGTGAACCTCTCGGGCGCGGCGTGTGATAAAGCGACCTTTCGTGCTGTTGCCCAATTCGGATGGAATAGCATTCGCCTGGCGCCCACCTCAACTAAGCAACTCCGCCAACTCGTGAAGTGGGCAAAGCGCGAGGGATTAAAACTATGCGTCGTTGTCAACCCCCAATGGGGCACAAAAGACCTCGTGGCATTTTGCAAAAAGCAAGAAATCTGGGCATGGGAGGTTGCCAGCGTGGCGATGGCAGAGCAGGTAAAGTCCGCTTGCCCCAACCATTTGGTGACATTAGGCTCCGACCCCCTGCTCACCAATGTGCAACCCTATGCCGATGCGGCGCTCTTCAGCAAGCACATCGATTTTCTTGCCGTTACCCTGCTCCCCATCGAGCAAAAGTGGGTGGCGCAAAGCAATCTGTATTTAGGGTTGCGCAATGCCTATCTGAAGACCGACGAATTGCTACAAGCCCTCGTTCAGCGCATGCGCTTACAAGTAAAACCCATAGTGGTTGCCGCCTGTTCCTATCCGCGCGATAAGGGATTCCGACTCCCCGAGAGTGCCACCGTTATGCGCGATAGTTACTTCCAGTTCGTACTCCAATATTCCCAGCATCCGAATGCTGGCCATGCGCTAGGAGGCGCCTATTTTCAAGAGTGGCAACCATTGCCTCAGGAGGGCGCGGACGATGCCCATCTGACCACATTCTCCATTTATCCGAACGATACAACAACGCAACAACTCGTAAACAAATATTCAAAATGAAAGAAATAAAATGGGGCTTCATCGGTTGTGGTGAAGTGACCGAGAAGAAAAGCGGACCCGCATTCTCGCTTATAGAAGGTTCAAGCGTGGTGGCCGTGATGAGCAGAAGCGCCGACAAAGCACGCTCGTATGCCCAACGCCATGCTATCAAGCGCTGGTACACCGACCCTCAGGCATTGCTTGACGATCCCGAGGTGAATGCCATCTACATCGCAACGCCACCCTCAACCCATGCCACCTTTGCCATCATGGCGATGAAGGCAGGAAAACCCGTTTATGTGGAAAAACCCATGGCGGCGAATTACGAAGATTGTTGCCGCATCAACCGCATTTCTCAGACCACGGGAATGCCCTGTTTTGTGGCCTATTATCGCCGCTATTTGGACTACTTCAATCGTGTGAAACAACTCGTCAGCGGGGGTGAAATAGGCAATGTGGTGAACGTGCAAATACGCTTTGCCGTGCCACCTCGCGATTTGGATTATAATTCACGCAACCTCCCCTGGCGCGTGCAAGCAGACATTGCCGGAGGTGGGTATTTCTATGACCTCGCTCCCCATCAGATAGACCTGCTCCAAGAAATGTT
>CALCHM010000194.1 GCA_937901345.1 uncultured Prevotella sp.
GGCAGCAGCACCAAGCCCAGGGCAAGTGACCGAAGGGAACGGCGCCCTGGGTGGGTGTTCAAAATTGTAAAAACAATCGACCTATAGGTCAAAAAAATCTCCCATAACCTCAAAGAGATTACGGGAGAAACATGTATAAAACTATTAAACTACTGTTCTTTTTACGAATGCGCTACGGCGTTTTGCCGCTTTACTTCTTATCCTTGTTGTAACGCTCGTTGAGTCCCTTAACAATGTCCTCCGTAATGTCTAACTGAGGATTGTTGTTCAACACAACGGCACGCGTAAGAATCAACGTAAACTGATGTTCCTTATTATAGGCAGCCAAGAAACTCTGGATGCTATCTTCAAGCGCTACGTTGAAGGCCAATTCCTTTTCAGCAAACTCCTTAGTATATTTTTCTTGCAATTGCTCGAGGTTAGACTGTTGCTTCACAAATGCCGCCTGAGCATTGTTAAATTCCGCCTCGCTGGCGTATTTACCTTCTTGAAGATTCTTCTGAATTTCGGCAGCTTTGTTCTGGAGCGCAGCAGCCTTTTTCGCTATCGTAGCCTGATAACCATTGTAAGCAGTCTCCAATTCTTGGCGACAATCTTGATAATACTGATACTTGGCCTGAAGCGTATCCATATCAACATAAGCGATTGAAATTGCAGCAACTGCAGCAGAGTCGTTGACAACAACCGAAGCGGGTTCGCTATTTTTTCCGCAAGCTACGAAGAGCATGCACAATGCCAAAGAGGTGATTTTTAAAAAAGCGTTCATATATATAATATTGAGTTAATTAATTTCCGATGGATAAGAAAACGCAACGCCTACTTTGAATGTTCACTCACGCGATTGGGATTCTCCTTGCGCAACTTCCGATCCATGGATTGCACACAATGAATACCCTTCTTGTTGAGATGACGATTGCCATCGATATGTGTATGTACAAACTTTTTGCCTACTAACACCTTTATGCCTAACAACAAGAAAGCAGCAGCAATAATTGCTAACGTGATGAGAAATAATTGAAACATTCTTTGTATTTTTGCGACTAAATCGCCGCAAAGGTAAAACGAATAATCCAAATATCCTTATTTTTTTAATATTTTAACGAATACTGCTTTATGACTGAGAATCCTATATTACAACCCAAAGCGGTTTTTGATTGTTTTTCAGCAATCTGCCAAGTGCCCCACCCCTCCAAGCGTGAGGAAAAGATGATTGCCTTCTTGCAAGATTTCGGCAAGAACCTCGGACTCGAAACGTTAGTGGACAAGACGGGCAACGTGCTCATTAAGAAACCTGCAACGGCAGGCATGGAAGACAGAAAGACCGTAGTACTTCAGAGTCACTTCGACATGGTGTGTGAAAAGAACAATGACACCGTTTTCGACTTTGACAACGACGCCATTCAAACCTACATCGATGGTGAATGGTTGAAGGCCAAGGGCACAACGCTCGGTGCGGACGATGGTATCGGTGTGGCCATGCAAATGGCCATTCTTCAGGCAACAGACATTGCCCACGGTCCCCTGGCATGTCTCTTCACTCGCGACGAAGAAACAGGACTTACGGGTGCTATGGGGTTGGAACCCGGTTTTGTTACAGGCGACTACCTCATCAACCTCGACTCAGAAGATGAAGGCCAGATTTTTGTGAGTTGTGCCGGCGGTGCACGCACGAATGCCGAATTTGCTTATACAGAAGAAGCACTTCCCGAAGGTTACTTCTGCTTCAAGGTAGGCGTAAAGAATCTTACAGGCGGTCACTCTGGCGACGACATCAACAAGAACCGTGCCAATGCCAACAAACTCCTTGTGCGCTTCCTCTGTCAGGAAATGGAAAAGATGGACCTCCGCCTTATTGACATCCAAAGTGGTGGTCTCCACAATGCAATTCCCCGCGAAGGTTGGGCACTCTGCGCTGTACCCATGAAAATGAAAGAACAGGTGCGCATTGACTTAAACGTGTTTAGCGCAGCGTTGGAGGAAGAATACCCCCAGACAGAACCCACCATGCTTTGGGAACTCGAAAGCGAACCCACGGCAGCAACCTGCATTGCTCCCGCTGTGGTGCGCCCCATGCTCCTTTCGCTCCACGCACTTCACAATGGTGTGTATGCAATGAGTCAAAACATGGAAGGATTGGTGGAAACATCAACCAACCTTGCAAGCATCCGCAAACAAAAGGGCAAGATTATGGTGACAACAAGTCAGCGCAGTTCTGTGGCTAGCGGCAGAGAAAACATGTCGTCTGTAGTGCGTGCATGTCTTGAATTGGGCGGTGCAACATGTGACACGGGCGAAGGTTATCCCGGTTGGAAAATGAATCCCAAGAGCGAAATTCTTCGCATTGCCACCGAAAGTTACCACTCATTATATAATAAGGCACCCAAGATCCTTGCCATCCATGCCGGATTGGAGTGTGGTCTCTTCAGTGAGAAATATCCCCAACTCGATATGATTAGCGTAGGTCCCACGCTCCGCGGTGTACACTCTCCCGAAGAGCGCCTTCACATACCTTCAGTAAAGATTGTTTGGGATCACCTTTTAGACATTTTGAAGCGCGCGTAAAACAACAAGTTGTTAAAGGAGAAAGGAGAAATGAGAAATGAGAAAGACCTTGCGGACTGTAATACCGCCCCGCATGGCATTTCTCATTTCTCCTTTCTCATTTCTCATTTAGCAAATCTTTCTCCTTTAAAAACACGAAAGAAAGCGCAATGCGGGACGAGATTACACCCCGCACGGCATTTCTCCTTCCTCATTTCTCATTTCTCCTTTCAAAAATGGACATCATCCACTTGCTCCCCGACTCCGTGGCCAACCAAATTGCCGCTGGCGAGGTAATTCAACGCCCCGCCAGTGTGGTAAAAGAGTTGGTAGAAAACGGGATTGATGCGGGGGCGACCTCCATACAAATCCACATCATTGACGCTGGAAAAACCATCATCCAAGTGATCGACAACGGGAAAGGCATGAGCGAAACCGATGCGCGCATGGCATTTGAACGTCATGCCACGTCGAAAATTCGCACTGCCGACGACCTCTTTACACTCCAGACAATGGGATTCCGCGGTGAGGCATTACCCTCAATTGCCGCTGTTGCACAAGTAGAATTGCGCACCCGATTGGAAGGCAACGATTGTGGCACGTGCATACAAATCGAAGGTTCTAAAGTGATCAACAGTGAAGTTATCATGTGTCCGCAAGGCGCTAACTTCATCGTTAAAAACCTGTTCTTCAACATTCCTGCGCGCCGTAAGTTCTTAAAATCCAACCAAACAGAACTCAACAACATTCTGCAGGAATTTGAACGCATCGCATTGGCTCATCCCGAGATAGCCTTCTCCCTCCATCACGGCGAAAATCTACTCTACAACCTACAGCCCCAAAACTTTCACCGACGTATCATCGACCTGTTCGGCAAACGCTATGAGAAATTGCTCGTGCCAGTAAGCGTTGAAACATCATTGGTAAATATCAACGGTTTCGTAGGACTTCCCTCAAGCGCCAAGAAAAAGGGATGTGCACAATTCTTCCTCACCAACGGGCGTTTCATGCGCCATCCTTACTTTGCGAAAAGCATCATCACCGCCTTCGATCGCCTTATTGCCGAAGGCGACCAAGTACCTTTCTTTATCAACCTAACCGTTGACCCCGCAAAGTTAGACGTCAACATCCATCCTCAAAAAACAGAAATAAAGTTTGAGGACGATGTGGCTATCTTCCAAATTCTTCAGGCCGCTGTGCGAGAAACTCTTGGACGTCACAATGCTGTGCCAAGCATTGATTTCGACACGGAGAACCGTCCTGACTTTCCTGGTATGGGAAGCATGGAACAAGTTGAAGGAACTCCGTTTTTCACAGCACCGACAATCGAAGTAGACCACACCTTCAACCCCTTTAACACAGGGAATGAACAATCAGAACGTCCAGAGCGACAAGAGCGCTCTTGGAGTGCACCGACAAGCGCCCCCAAGGAGTGGAAAAGCATTTACGACACACTCATTCCTCAACACGAAGAAGAACCAGTAGATGAACAAACGTCCCTACTCTCTGCTCTTGGGTTGGATAACGACAAACTGTGGGAGAAAGGTTGTGCCGACGTGCTTCAGGTTCGTGGACGCTACATGATTACGCAAACACACAAGGGGTTGTTAATCGTAGATCAACATCGCGCGCACGTTCGTATCTTATATGAGCAATACATGAAGCAGTTTGCTTCGGAGCGTAGTATCTCACAGATGCTCTTACTTCCCTTGCTCGTTCAACTCTCACCCAAAGAGATGGCCGTTTTATCCATCATTAACGACGAATTGGAAGGTGCAGGATTTGAATTGAGTCCTCTTGGAGGTGGCGACTATCAGATACTCTCCGTACCCGCAGGAACAGAGAATGCACATCCTGAACAGATTTTGGTGGAACTACTCAATTCCGATCTCTCCACGGAAAACCTCAAGGAGCGTATTACTCATACGATTGCAAACGTGCTATCACAACGATCTTCAATCGCTTACGGTCAATACCTCAGTCAGGCAGAATGCACCGACCTACTCGACCGACTGTTCGAACTTTCAACATCAACATTCACTCCGAACGGACAACGCATCTACACCGTAATGACGGACCTCGAATTAACACAGGCATTCAATTGATTCAGACAAGGTGTAACTGTTGATTTCAACAGATTGAGACAATTGATTTCAATAAGGTGTGACATCAGACAAAATGAGGCGTAACTCTGATTCAAACGTATTAGAGTTGCTAAAAAATAATATGCGCCATCAGGAGTGTCGCATGGTGTGTCACCAACCATTCTTAATGGATAAAAGTACGATTATGGAGGGTGTGTCGAAATGCAAAATTTCGGCACACCCTCTAAAGTTGTGTAAGAGT
>CALCHM010000195.1 GCA_937901345.1 uncultured Prevotella sp.
GCGTGTCGCTGCCTTGATTGGGAAAACGGTTGTCGGTTGGAAATACAAAAAGGCGCAACAACACGTAGTAACGCCACGATTGATCTGTTTCGAGGAAACTTCAATGCAGCGAGTCGAAATCAGATGATAATGTATCCTTTCTATCGTTGTTCGAAATAGCATACAACAAATCAGGGTGTGTCAAAATAGCATTGACACACCCCGATTTGTTGTATGGAATTAAGCCGCATCCGTTTTAGGACGCTATAAGTATTACGCTGCAATATTGGGCTTCTCAAGACCGTAGTTCTTACGCTTGTCTTCAGCCTTCAACCAAAGGGCAAGACCGAGAGCGATAACACCAAAACATGCGAAGATAAGCATGGGGATGGTGTAGTCGTAAAGACTCACGAGATTGCCATCGCGCTCAACAGTGCCCACGATGCAGTATTCGCTCAACACGTTACCAATAAGAAGGGGCACGCCACCCAAACCGATATTCTGAACCCAGAAGATGAGGGCATAGGCCGAACCGAGCAAGCGAAGGGGAATAATCTTGGGAACCGAGGGCCACATAGCACTAGGAACAAGCGAGAAGGCTACACCAAGAAGCACCATGATAATGGCAGCAAACCACCAGTAGTTGAGCAACGGCATGGCGAAAAGCAAGTGTACGAGAATCAACAATACGGAACCAATCACCATGATTGTAGCACCCTTACCATACTTGTCATAAATGCCACCAAAGATAGGAGTCATCAACAAGTTGCCGAAGGGAAGAATCGAGGGAAGGAAACCTGCAAGCGTGGGATCAACGTTGTACTTGTTGATCATCAACGAAGTGGCATACTTCAAGAAGGGGAACACCGCAGAGTAGAAGCAGAGGCAAAGCAAAGCGATGAGCCAGAAACCCTTGCTGCGAAGGATGATGGTGAGGTCACCCAACTTGAAGGTTTCGTCATCTTCGGTAGCAACCTTGGTCGTACCTTCTTGCTTGTCCAAACGGCTATCCATAACGCAGAACACTAAGTAAGCCATCAAACCTACGAGCAAAAGCACCCACGCAAGGAGCAGCGGTGTTGACACTTCAAAATTCTTTGCAAGAATAGGGCTTACCGCCAAAGCGAGTGCTGTGCCCAAACGTGCTACAGCCACCTGAATACCCATGGCGAGTGCTGTTTCATAACCTTGGAACCAGCGTGCGATAACCTTAGTAACAGTGATACCGCAGTTTTCGGTACCTACAGCAAAGATGGCGTAACCAATACATGCTGTGAGCACTTGTTGGTTCAAACCAAGAATGATGGGTTCGCCACCAGGAGCAATAAATTCAACCGAATAATACTTAATGCCAGCACCTACCACCATAAACAAGCATGAAGCGACACCCGTGAGGCGCACGCCAAACTTATCCAAAATGATGCCACCAAAGAGCAACATGAAGAAGAACACGTTGAGCCACATGTATGCCCAGTTGAAATTACCAAAGTCGCTGGCACTCCATCCCATACCGCCTTGCTCAATAGAAATGCCGAGCATGTCCATAAGAGGAGACATGGCATCGGTGAGGAAGTAACCCCACATCATCGTAAAACTAACGATGATAAGCGCCGTCCAACGCGCTGCCTTTGAGTCGCGAAGTGTTTGTTTGAGTTGTTGAGTCATTGTTATTTTGTTTTTATGAAATTCTAATTAGGATGCATCAGAGGGAGATTTATTTACCCTCGTTCTTCAACCACTTGTCCAACCAGCGGAAGAAAGTGCGCTGCCAAAGGATGCCGTTCTGAGGTTTGAGCACCCAGTGGTTTTCATCAGGGAAGAGCAAGAGTTGCGCAGGAATGCCACGCACACGAGCAGCGGTGAAGGCGCTTTCAGCCTGCGTGTATTCAATGCGGAAGTCCTTCTGACCGTGGATGCAGAGGATGGGCGTATCCCAACGATCTACGTAGAGGTGGGGAGATGTTTCAAATACCTTTGCACGCTTGCCTTGCGCATCCTTATACCAGGGTGCTTGCCCCATATCCCAGTTGGGGAACCACATTTCTTCGGTTTCAACGTATTGCTGTTGCGTATTGAAGATACCATCGTGAGCAATGAATGCCTTGAAGCGCTTTTCGTGATTACCCGCCAACCAATAAACGCTATAACCACCGAAACTTGCACCTACAGCACCGAGACGTTCTGTGTCAACCCAGGGTTCTTTGCAAAGGTCGTCGATAGCCGAAAGGTAATCTTTCATACACTGACCTGAGTAGTCACCACTGATTTGTTCCAACCACTCCATGCCGAAACCAGGAAGGCCGCGACGGTTGGGGGCGATAACGACGTAACCCTGATTGGCCATTACCTGGAAGTTCCAACGGAAACTCCAGAACTGACTAACGGGCGACTGAGGACCACCTTCGCAGAAGAGCAACGTGGGATATTTCTTCGTGGGGTCGAAGTTGGGAGGAAGAATCACCCAAGCGTGCATCTGCTTCTTGTCGGTAGTTTCAATCCAGCGTTCCTTGACTTCACCAAATTCGAAGTGTGCGTAGAAGGGTTCGTTTTCTTGCGTGAGTTGTGTCTTCTGTCCGTCAGCAATGTTCACGAAATACACCTCGTCAGCGCGACTCATAGAGTGACACTTAGTGAGGAGTTGCTTGCCATCGGGGTGCACACCGAGGAGCACGTAGTCTGCCACATCATCCGTAATTTGCTTGACTTCGCCCTTCAAGTTGGTTTGATAGAGGTTTGTGCGACCGTGCCAAACTCCGCTGAAGTAAAGCGTTTGGTTGTCTTGTGCCCAAGCAAATTCGTTAACACCACTTTCAAAACTTTCAGTCACGTACGACTTCTTACCTGTTGCAAATTCATAGATGCAAAGACGTGTGCGGTCGCTTTCGTAACCATCGCGCTCCATGCTGCTCCACGCAATGTAGTTGCCATCGGGTGAGAACTGGGGATTCTGGTCATAACCGGCATTCACGTCTTCAGCGAATTGATTCACCGCCTGGTTTTTCAACGAACGTGTGGGGTCGCAAGCAGGACGCACGTAACCTTCGGGTTTGCAGAGGTTCTTTACATTGCCTGTTTCAATATCGTATAAATAAATGTCGCTATCGGTGCTGATGGCGTAATCCAAACCGGCGAGTTTGCGACAAGTGTAAGCAATCTGCTTGCTGTCAGGACTCCATGCCAACTGTTCTACACCACCGAAGGGCAACATGGGACATTCGTAAGGTTCGCCTTCAAGAAGGTCCTTGCTCTCACCCACCTTTTCACCATCAAATGCTGCCAAGAAGGGATGTGGTGCCGACTTGGTGTAGTGGTCCCAATGTTTGTACATAAGGTCGTTTGCCACAATGCCTGTTGTGAGTTGCAGGTCGGCATCATTTTCCTGAACGCTGCTTTCATGATTTACAGTCTTCACAAGAATCACCTTCGTACCGCAGGGTGAGAAGAGATAATCGTTGACATCGCTCGCTTCAAATGTAATCTGCTTGCGATTGCTTCCGTCAGCATGCATCATCCAAAGTTGCATGGCGCCATCCTTGTCGGCTGCGAGGTAAGCCACTTTGTTTGTGCCGGGAATAAAAGAAGGTGCGTATTCAGCACTTGCTTCGGCAGTAAGCGCCACGGGCGTTGCATCAGTTGTGGGCGTTGAAGCGTAGATAACGGCGCGACTCTTGTTTTTCTCAACACTGTAATACGTTACGCCATAGATAGCCTGTTGTGCATCGGCTGAGAGTTGATAACTTCCGATGCGTCCCATTTGCCACATTACCTCGGGAGTGAACTGGCGCGATGAGTCGGCAAACTCGGTGGTTCGGCTGATACCGTCAGTTTCAACTGAAGCAGACGGAGTGCATGCTGCAAGTGCCATAGTCAGCATAGTTGTTGTAAGAATTTTATTCATACGAATTAGATTACTGAAATGTTGCTTATATACAAATCAAAAAAAGAGAAAGGAGAAATAAGAATGAGGATTTTATCATCAATGCTTTCTCATTTCTCCTTTCATAAGAGTTACATGCCGCGTTTCTGCTTGATTTCCTGCTGGCGCTTCAAGAGTTCTTCTTGTTGCTTCTGCATGGCTTCGAGGCGTGCTGCAAGACCAGAAGTCTTCTTCTGAGGATTCTTCTTATTCTCTTCATAACGCTTTTCTAACTGTTCGAGCAACTTTTGGTCGTCAGTTGTTTTGCGGAGCCACCACATGGTGAGGGCACTGATGAAGAGTGAGATGAAGTAATAGTAGTTCAAACCACTTGAATATTTATTGAACATGAAGAAGAACATCAAAGGCATGAGATACATCATCCAGTTCATAATCTTCATCTGCTCAGCCTGCTCGGGTGTCATCGTGTCTCTTTGCTGACGCATGGTCATCCAACTATACAAAATTTGTGCACCACAGAAGAGCAAACAGAACAAAGAGAGGTGGTTACCCAAGCCCCAGATTTCTGTGCCCCAACTGATCACGTCGTCGTAAGCAGAAAGGTCGTCAGCCCAAAGGAAACTCTGCTGGCGCAATTCAATAGCATTCGGAATAAAGTTGAACATCGCAATCCACAATGGCATCTGAATCAACATAGGCAAACATCCGCCCATGGGACTTACACCATACTGACTGTAAAGTTGCATCGTTTCTTGCTGGCGCTTCAAAGCATCTTCCTTATTGGGATATTTCGCATTGATAACATCCAACTTTGGACGAAGCACTCGCATGCGAGCACCGCTCAAGTAACTCTTCTTCGTGGTAGGATAAACAATAACACGCATCAAGAGCGTGATAAGTAAGAGCACTACCCACATGGGGAGGTTCATCGCCGTAAGATAATCGAACACATAAATTGTGAAGAAACGGTTGATCCAACGGAAGAGGGGCCAACCGAGGTCAACGAGTTCTTGCAAATCATTTTCGCGCTCAGAGAGACGGAAATCATCCATCTTTTGGAGCGTACGATAATGGTTAGGACCAAAATAGAATTGAAGGTTAGCGAGTTCCTCAGAAGAGGCATCAAAAGGAAGATGCATCTTAGCAGTATATCCCTTCAAATAACCAGAATATTCAGCCATCTGTTCGCTCTTCAAATCCACATTTGTGAAGGATTCCTTTGCAATCATCACAGCACTGAAATACTGATTTTTGAAGGCAATCCAATCAACGGGTTGTTGCAACTTCTCTTGCTCATTCTCCATTTCAGCAAGATTTTCAGCATCGTCATCAGTGAGTTTGTAAGTGAGGGTTGAATACATGTTTTCAAAGTAATACCCCTTCTCCTGCTGCTTCACGCAATCCTTCCAATCTACCTGAATGTCACTATTACGTGCAAAATGCTTCTGCATGTTCTTAGCACGGATGGTGAAATTCACCAAATAATTATCAGGGAGCAAAGCGTAATCCAACATGATTGATTCGCCATTTGGATGCGACAAAACCATTGTCACGCTGGTGTCCGTTTGATTTTCTGCCGTAAAATAATAATCCTTCAACGAAAGGATGTTTTCTTTAGTCTCAAATGAGAAATTCATCTCTGAATTGGTCTCATCGAAGAGGTAAAGCGGAGCATCAAGATTTTCCTTGTAGTGCTCATAACTGCGATATTCGCAAAGATTGGCACGAGCAATCATACCCCCCTTGGGGTTGATTACGAGTTGCACCTTACCATTATCAAGAATCACACCTTCTTGATAGTTTTGCTCCTTAGAAGCAAAGAAAAGCGCTGTTGAATCAACAACAGTTGCAACATCCGCCTGTTCAGACGCATCAACTGTAGCCTTTACTTCTTCTGTTTGGGGTTCCGTTGTTGCAATGTTTTGCGTTTCCGTTTCTCCTCCCAATGAACTAAAATAGGGAAAAGCAAACGCCACACAAAGCATGAGAACAAGTCCAGTAATTGTGTTTTTGTCCATAATTGTATATTTATTCTGTTAACTTTTCGATTCTAATTACGCACAGAAAATAGACAAGTCAACTGTTTTCTCAGTGGCTTGCCTACTTCGCGCCAAATGCGAATAATGCGAACATTCATTAAAATTCGGTGTAAAGTTACACATTTTAACCGACTCCTTGCCTTCTGACTTATAGTTTTTACACATTTATATATAAATTAGAAAAAAATGAAGAGTATGTCTCGTAAAATATAGAAAATTCTATTAATTTTGCCTACCATTCAATCACGACTATAAACACGAATTAAACAATGAATTTACGTTTATTTCTAACCATCATATTATGTTGTATATGCGGTTGTTGGCAAACAAATGCACAAACATTAAACACCGATGAAGATACAACAAAAGACACCACCAACATTTTCTTGCAAACGATTGCGGCTTATCAAGATTCGCTACAACAAACGAAGCAGTATTTTAAACATTGGAAATACAGAGGCTCAGACACTTTATCAAACCCATATTATCATCGCTTGTTCTTTCAAAATGGTTTAAGCGATGATATTTTTGAGAAAAGTTTAGGCGTGTTAGAAGAAACCGAGGGAACCCTATCACCTACCCACGTTAAGGATATTTATATCAATAATCTCATCGCTAAAACATATACAAAATATCCCAATTACATTAAAAATTATTTGCAATCAAATACCCCTAAAGAAACTCCGAAAGAGCAACCAGTCGAACAGCACCACGAAGTACAAAAACCTCAGAAGAGCAACGAATCGTTAGTTCCTGTTGACATCGAAGCATTTGACAACACACAGAATTTCGTCGTAAAGAAACCTAATTTTTGGAAATTCAAGGCTACGGCATCATTAGAATTTATGCAGGCTTATTTCTCCAGCAATTGGTATAAAGGAGGTGATAACAATAACTCCATGCTTGCAACCTGTAATCTTGAAGCAAACTACGACAACAAGCAAGGAGTTATTTGGACAAACCAATTGGAAATGAAGATTGGTTTCCAAAATTCAAAAGGTGATGATTTACATGAGTTTAAAACGAATACTGACTTGATTCGTTTAACCAACAAGGTGGGTATTCAAGCCACTAAGAGATGGTACTATACGGCAACACTTCAGAGTTGGACACAATTCTATAAGGGCTATAGAGCAAACGATCCCAAGGTTTATTCTGACTTCATGTCACCTTTTGAAAGTCTGCTTTCATTAGGTATGGATTATCGCTATGACAAGAACAAATTCAAATTTAACGTATCGCTCTCACCATTTGCAGGTAAGTTTAAATATTGCGACCGACGCAATCTTGTAAACAATTACGGTTTAAAGGACAAGCATAGCAGATTAGAATTCGGTTCGAATATCACCACTACATTTAACTGGTCAATCACCAAGGACATTAGTTGGAACGGGCGAATCTATTACTTCACCGATTACGACAAATCACAAATTGAATGGGAAAACACCATTAATCTGCGTGTCAATAAATACTTAAAAACCAAATTATTCTTCTACCCAAGATTTGATGATAGCGTTAACAAACCCGATGGAAAATCTTACTTCCAATTCCACGAAACGCTAACTCTTGGTGTGGACATTTCATTCTAACTATCACTAAAATAAGAAATCAACCGTGTCTTGCATTCTTAACATAGAAACCTCAACAGAAACGTGCTCAGTAGCAGTAGCACAAGATGGAGGTATTATCTTCGAAAAAATCAACCACGAACCTAATTCTCATACGAAATACCTTGCAAAATTTGTGGAGGAAGCATTATCTTTCGCGGAAAGTCATGCCATTCCCTTAGATGCCGTGGCTGTTAGTTCAGGACCTGGTTCGTACACAGGATTGCGCATAGGTGTTTCCACGGCTAAAGGGATTTGCTATGGGAAGAACATCCCACTTATAGCAATTCCAACATTGAAATTACTTTGTGTAAAACCGCTCTTGTCTGACGATATCGAGGATGAAAATGCGCTACTATGTCCTATGATTGACGCTCGAAGAATGGAGGCGTACACCGCCATTTATGACCGCGCATTACGAGAAGTACGCCAAGTCCAAGCTGACGTCATTGAAGTTGATACCTATAAGGAATGGTTAGACAAAGGATTGGTATATTTCTTTGGCAATGGTGCAGAAAAGTGCAAAGAAATCCTGACACATCCTAACGCTAGATTCATCGACGACGTTATCCCCACGGCAAAATCCATGTTACCATTGGCAGAACTGGCAATTGCTAAAGGAAATTATGAAGACGTTGCCTATTTCGAACCATTCTACCTCAAAGATTTTGTTGCGATAAAATCAAAGTCGCCATTAGCATAACATCAGTACTCCCGTTCCTACTCTATCCCACCTGTTATATTATGGATTACGAAAATAATTCACAACAACTATTGCTTCCGGAATATGGAAGAAACATACTTAAGATGGTTGAACATGTGTTAACCATCCCTGATCGTGATGAACGTTTGGAATACGCGAAACGCATTATTGAGGCAATGAGTACTGTTGATATGAATACAGAAGAATTGGGAGAGAGTTATCGAAAATATTCTTCTGATTACACCACAAAATTATGGGATCATTTGGCTTATTTATCGAACTATCAATTGGACATAGATTATCCTGTTGAAATCACACGTCTCTCCGTATACGCTACACGTCCAGACAGACTTCCCTACCCTCAGCAAAACATGAGATACAGACATTATGGTGCATTAGTGGAGCAACTCATAGAAAAGGTGAAAGAGTTACCTGATAGCGAATTGAAAACAACTACTCTCAAAGCAGCAGGAAATCGCATGAAACGCAACCTTGCCGATTGGAAAGGGGATAGTATCACCAATGACAAAGTTTCTAACGATATTGCTGAATATACAGATGGCGAACTATCACCCACATTCGAACAACACGATCTCATTAAGATAGAGGCAAATCATCGCGTGAAAAATCCTAACAATTATTAAGCAACCCCATGTCTGCATTTATTATAGAAGGAGGCCACTTGCTGAAAGGCGAGATTGTCCCTCAAGGCGCAAAGAATGAAGCGCTTCAGGTGATTTGCGCCACACTGCTCACATCAGAAAAAGTCAGAATCACAAACATTCCGAACATACTTGACGTAAACAATTTAATTCAATTGCTTGCTGACATCGGTGTGGAGGTTGAAAAACACGCTGAGGGCGACTTTTCATTTCAGGCAAATTCGATTAACCTCGATTACCTCAATTCCGAAGCTTTTCTACGCAAATGCTCTCAACTCCGTGGCAGTGTCTTGCTTGTCGGACCTTTGTTAGCGCGCTTTGGTTGTGCAACATTGTCTAAACCTGGAGGTGATAAAATCGGCAGACGTCGCCTTGACACTCACTTCTTTGGTTTTCAAAAATTAGGAGCGCAATTCTCTTTCTGTGAAGCAAACGACACCTTCAAAATTTACACCTCAGAGCGCTTAAAGGGTACGAATATGTTGCTTGATGAAGCTTCAGTAACGGGCACAGCTAACATTATTATGGCAGCCGTGCTTGCTCAAGGTAAAACCACGATCTACAATGCGGCTTGCGAACCCTATATACAACAACTTTGCAAGATGTTGAAATTGATGGGTGCAAAGATTTCAGGGATTGGTTCTAATTTGCTCTACATAGAAGGAGTTGACCATCTGGATGGCACTACGCATCGGATTCTGCCCGACATGATTGAAATCGGAAGTTTCATCGGTATGGCTGCGATGATTGGTGATGGCATCACAATTAAGGATGTAGCCTATGACGAACTAGGCATCATCCCTGATGCTTTTACAAGATTAGGCATCAAGATGGAGCGTATTGGCGACGACCTTTTCATCCCGCGCCAAGAACATTACGTTATCGAGAGTTTTCTTGATGGTTCATTCATGACGCTTGCCGACGCTCCCTGGCCTGGACTTACTCCTGACTTACTTAGCGTATTGCTGGTTGTAGCAACACAAGCGAAGGGAAGCGTACTCATCCATCAAAAGATGTTTGAAAGTCGCCTGTTCTTTGTGGATAAACTCATTGATATGGGTGCTCAAATTATACTTTGCGATCCGCATAGAGCCGTTGTCATCGGTCACGACAGAGAAATTCAACTCAAGGCGCGCAAAATGTCATCACCCGACATTCGTGCTGGCATCGCTTTACTTATTGCCGCACTTACGGCTGAGGGTGTGAGTCGCATTGACAACATTCATCAGATTGACCGCGGTTATGAAAATATCGAGCAGCGCCTGCAAGCTCTAGGCGCCGTAATACACAGAGAGAAACCATGATACACAACGACGAAGTTTACCATATTGGATACATTCAAAAGTTTCGCGGTCTTCAGGGCGAAGTAGAATTACAATTTACTGATGACCCTTTCGATCGCGGCACGGCTGAATATCTCGTATTGAAAATTGATGAAATCCTCGTGCCATTTTTTCTTGAAAACTATCGCTTTAAAAACAACGATACGGCCATTCTAAAGTTTGAGGACATAAATAACGAAGTGCAAGCAAAGAAACTTGTAGGACTGCAAGTGTATTACCCTCTTGAACATCTTAACGAAGATGAAGATCAAGAACTCTCTTCACTCAAAGCCCTAACTGGATTTGTGCTTTACGATGAACATGCAGGAGAAGTGGGTAAAATAACGTTAGTTGACGACTCTTCCTACAACACGCTCTTCTATGTAGAGCATCCCCAAATGGGCGAAATCGTCTTACCTTACCACGACGATTTCCTTATTGACTACAATCTTTCAAACCGCACTATCACCCTGTCCCTTCCACAGGGAATAATTGATCTGAACGTATGAAGAAAGTTTGCATCCTAGGCGCTACAGGATCGATTGGCACACAGGCACTCGACGTAATCCGACAACACCCTGAGCATTTTGAAGCACATACACTTACCGCCTATAACAACGCCCCTTTGCTTATCCAACAAGCACGCGAGTTTCAACCCGATACTGTAGTGATTGTTAGAGAAGATTTATACCAGGAAGTTTCTAACGCACTTGCAGATCTCCCCATTAAGGTATATACAGGCTGTCAGGCGCTTTGCGAGGTGGTAGCGAATGCTGAGATAGACATTGTTCTGACAGCAATGGTAGGTTTTGCGGGATTGCGCCCCACTATCGCCGCTATTCAGGCTCACAAAACGATCGCCCTTGCCAACAAGGAAACGCTTGTTGTCGCGGGTGAACTTATTTGCGAACTAGCCATTAAGAACAGAGTAGCCATTTTGCCCGTTGATAGCGAACACTCAGCCATCCTTCAATCGATTACGGGCGAAGGCGACAACAAGATTGAGAAGATTCTTCTCACCGCTTCTGGTGGTCCCTTCCGCACCTTTAGCAAAGAGCAGATGGAAGCGGTTACGCCCTCACAAGCACTTCGACATCCCAATTGGGAAATGGGAGCAAAAATCACTATTGACTCTGCCACCCTCATGAACAAGGGGTTTGAAATGATTGAGGCAAAATGGTTGTTTGATATATCGCCAGCAGACATCGAAGTGGTGGTACATCCTGAAAGTATCATTCATAGTGCTGTGCAATTCACCGACGGCAGTGTAAAAGCGCAACTCGGAGTCCCCGACATGCGTCTCCCCATTCAGTATGCCTTCACCTACCCCGCTCGTTTACCTCTCTCTGGCGAACGCCTTAATCTCTTTGCACTCCAACAGATGCATTTTGAACCTGCCGACATGGAACGCTTCCCTTGCCTACGCTTAGCTTATGAAGCAATTGAAGAAGGAGGTACCGCTCCATGTGTGCTCAATGCTGCTAACGAGATTGTCAATCTGGCATTCAGACAGGGAAAAATCTCCTACCCAAGCATCGCACGAATTATTGAAGAAACCATGCACAGTTTGCCTGTAATTCAAAATCCGACGCTGGAACAACTCATTGAAAGCGACGCTAAGGCACGCCAAATTGCTTCCGACCTTATATTATAATTGAGAACAACAATAAAGATAAATACTGAAATAACTAGAAACCCGAAATCCTTCACAAATAACTAAACTATGTCAATCGGACTTTTACAAATTCTCCAACTCATTTTGTGCTTCGCCCTACTCATTACGCTTCATGAGGGCGGTCATTTTCTGTTTGCACGTCTCTTTAAAATTCGCGTAGAAAAATTCTGCCTCTTCTTCGACCCTTGGTTCTCACTCAAACTCTTTACGTTTAAGGGCACAGCCTACCACCTTGGATGGATTCCACTCGGTGGTTACGTTAAGATTGCGGGAATGATTGACGAATCTATGGACACCGAGCAGATGAAGCACCCCGTAAAAGACGATGAATTTCGCGCAAAACCTGCTTATCAACGCTTGCTTGTAATGATAGGTGGTGTGCTCATCAACTTCTTAACTGCTCTCATTATATATGTAGGCATTCTCTTCACGTGGGGTGAAAAATATATTCCTGTTAAAAACATGACCCACGGTTTCATGTTCAGTGAAACGGCCAAAGCGCATGGTTTTCAAGATGGAGACATCCCCGTTCGCACCAATCTCGGCGAACTTCACAAGATGAACGGTGACTTCTTCCGTTCGCTTGCTGATGCCGACACCATCGTTGTAATGCGCAATGGTGCACACCACAACGTTGTGCCTGGAGTTGAGCGCAGTTTGCTTGAAATCGGTTCTGCCAAGAGTGCCACTCCCTACATTGCTCAGCGCATCCCTTCTGTAATTGAACAAGTCGCCCCCAATTCGGCAGCAGCAATTGCAGGCATCCACCCGGGCGATCAAATCATTGCGCTTGACTCTGCTACACTGACAACGTGGAATGAATTCCAAGCGCTCATGCACGTCAAGAATAATGCCCTGCAAACTTCCACTCCTGAAGAAGCAAACGCACTGCGAGAAGTGACGCTCGTTATCCAACGCAACAATGCAACGATTGACACCCTTCGCACAACCCTCCCCGAGGACTTGAAGTTAGGTGTGATTTTCAAAGCACCTGAATATGATGTGGTGGTTAAGAAATATACTTTCCTCGAAAGTATTCCCGCAGGAATTATACATGGTTGCAACGTGCTCACAGGTTATGTGAGCGACTTGAAATATCTCTTCACAAAGGAAGGAGCAAGCAGTGTGGGTTCGTTTGGCACAATTGCAAATCTCTTCCCCGATGCTTGGGATTGGCAACGCTTTTGGGAACTCACTGCCTTCATTTCGCTTATGCTTGCATTTATGAACATTCTTCCCATCCCTGCGCTCGATGGCGGTCACGTGCTCTTCTTGCTTTACGAAGTCATTACACGCCGTAAACCTTCCGACCGTTTCCTTGAAATCACACAAAGCATAGGCATGTACCTTTTGCTAGCACTCATGGCCTTTGCCATTTTTAACGATTGCAGTAATTTGGGGGTATTTTAATTGAGTGCAGAGTAGAGTCACCATAAGAAATGACTCCTCACTGCGAACAACTCTCACCGTATATTTACTTTCGCTACGCCAACTTTCCAACAATCGCGGAAAGTTGGCGTAGCGATTTTGAAAACGTATGGAGCCTTGCAGATTTGCACGGCAGGATTTGGAATCCGGATGGAGCTATGCAGAGCGCATAGACAGATTTACAAAAAATATGAGGTGTTGCAGATCTGCACGAAGGAATTGCGAATGTGGATGGCGCTATGCAGAGCGCATAGACGGATTTACAAAAAATATGAGTCAAAACAAGGCGAGGAGGCACAAGGGCGAAGGGGAACTGTACTTATGGGACTACTGCTATATTATCGCGAAAAATAAGCAAACTATCTTGGCAAACAAAGTTTACAATTCCTATCAAAACGACACAAAAAGGGCGTTGAAAGATACAAAATATCAGAAAGTTAGCACTACGTTAACTTATTTTTACTATCTTTGCCGCGCTTTTTAACATACTATATAAATGGCACAGACTAAACTTAATCCTAGTGTAATATTTGAAACAAGTTGGGAAGTGTGTAACAAGGTAGGCGGTATTTACACCGTGCTTTCTTCTCGCGCAAACACGCTCCAACAGAGCCATCAGGACAAGGTATTCTTCATCGGTCCTGACATTTGGCAAGACAAGGAAAATCCTCTGTTCAAAGAAAACAAGCGCCTCTTGACAAAGTGGAAGAAGGCAGCGACTGAAGTTGGTGTGAACGCACGCATCGGTCGTTGGAACGTGCCTGGTGCACCCATTGCTATTTTAGTTGACTTCCAACCTTTCTTTGAGGCGAAAAACGATATCTATGCCGAAGCATGGAATGCCTTCCAGGTGGATTCGCTCCATGCTTATGGTGACTACGATGAGGCTTCGATGTTCTCGTATGCCGCAGGTAAATTTGTTGAAGCAGTTGTAAAAGCAGGACTTCTTGAAGGCGAAAGCATCATTTATCAGGCACACGAATGGATGTCAGGTCTCGGCATGCTCTTCTTGAAGAAGGAATGCCCCGAGGTTGCAACGATCTTCACAACTCACGCAACAAGCATCGGTCGTTCAATCGCTGGCAACAACAAGTTGCTCTATAAGTACTTCCACGGTTATAACGGCGACCAAATGGCTGCCGAACTCTCTATGGAAGCCAAGCACAGCATTGAAAAGCAAAGTGCTCACGGTGCAGACTGCTTCACAACAGTGAGCATGTTTACCGACCGCGAATGTAAGCAACTTCTTGATAAACCCGCAGACGTAGTGCTCCCCAACGGTTTCGAAAACGACTTCGTACCCAAGGGTGCTGCCTTCACAAAGAAACGCAAGGAAGCACGCAAGTGCATCCTCAACGTTGCTAGCAAATTGATTGGTGAAGAACTTGATGACACTACGCTCATCGTAAGCACATCAGGTCGCAACGACTTCCGCTGTAAGGGTTTTGACGTCTACATGGAGGCCCTTGCACAACTCAACGCTCGCATGAAGACCATAGCGCAGGCGGAAGAAGAACTCGTTTCACAAAAGGTGTTGGCACTCATCGAAGTGCCCTGCTGGACGAAGGAACCCCGAAAGGATCTCCTCGAACGCTTGAACGGTACTGACATCACAGAAGGCGGACTCCACACGCCCATGATTACCCACGACCTCTACAACCTTAATGAAGACCGCATTCTCTGTCTCATTAAGCAACTTGGACTTTGGAACACAAAGAACGATGCTGTAAAGGTTGTGCTCGTGCCTTGCTACTTGGAAGGTGCTGACGGCATTTTCAACATGCCCTACTACGACCTTCTCACAGCCAACGACCTCTGCCTCTATCCCTCATATTACGAACCTTGGGGATATACTCCGCTCGAAAGTTGTGCATTCAAGGCACCCTGTATCACAACCGACCTTTCAGGATTCGGACAGTGGGTAAACGATGTGCTCGGTTATCAAGGCGAACTTTCTGACGGCGTAAAGGTCATCCACCGTGACGACGACAACTATTTCGACGTGTCACGCGAAATGTGTGAAGCCATTGAAGCCATGATGCGCATGCCGCTTAAAGACAGAGCAACGCTCTGCAAAAAGGCTGCAGCACTCGCAGACAAGGCTCAGTGGAAAAACTTCATCAAGCACTATTTCGAGGCTTACGACTTCGCACTGAGAAACAAGTAAGAGGTTATTTTCTAAATCTAGAACATCTAGAATATCTAGAGCATCTAGAAAAATATCCCCCAATAGAAAGAAACAATTTTTATTGATCAATAAAAAACAACATGAAAGTAAAACTTAGCAATTCTAATCAGCCTTCATGGAAGATGGTGAGCGTTAAGAGCCACCTCCCTAAGGAACTGAACGTTCTTGATGAACTTGCCCACAACCTTTGGTGGTCATGGAATCAAGAAGCTGTTGAACTCTTCGACAGCATCGACCACAAGCTTTGGCACAAGTGTGGTAAGAATCCCGTAGAACTTCTTGCTCGCGTTTCTTATGAACGCCTTGAAGAACTCGCTGCAGACAAGGTAATGCTCGCAGCTATCGAGAAGGTTTACAAGAACTTCCGTGCATACATGGACGTGAAGCCCAACGCAAAGCGTGCAAGCGTGGCTTACTTCTGCATGGAATACGGTCTCAACTCTGTACTCAAGATTTACTCTGGTGGTCTCGGTGTACTCGCAGGTGACTACATCAAGGAAGCTTCTGACTCTAACGTTGACATGTGTGCAGTTGGTTTCCTCTATCGTCACGGCTACTTCACTCAGACACTCTCAATGGAAGGTCAGCAAATCGCTAACTATGACGCTCAGAACTTTGACCGTCTTCCCATTGAAAAGGAACTCGATAAGGATGGCAACCAGGTTGTTGTTGCTGTTCCCTACCCCGGCTACACAGTTTACGCTAGCGTATGGCGCGTAAATGTTGGTCGTGTGAAGCTTTACCTCCTCGACACTGACAATGGTATGAACTCACAGTTCGACGCTGGTATCACTTCAGCGCTCTACGGTGGTGACTGGGAAAACCGTATCAAGCAGGAATACCTCCTCGGAGTTGGTGGTATGTTGATGCTCCAGAAGCTCGGTATCACTAAGGACGTTTACCACTGCAACGAAGGTCACGCAGCACTCTGTAACGCACAGCGTCTCGTTGACTACGTTGCAACAGGTCTTACATTTGGTGAAGCGCTCGAACTCGTTAAGGCTTCTTCACTCTACACAGTACACACTCCCGTGCCTGCTGGTCACGACTACTTCGAAGAAGGTCTCTTCCGCAAGTACATGGATTCATTCTCTGGCAAGCTCGGCATCTCTTGGGACGACTTCATGGGCCTCGGTCGTATGAACCCCGAAGACAAGAACGAAAAGTTCTCAATGTCAGTATTCTGCTGTAAGACATGTCAGGAAATCAACGGTGTGAGCTGGCTCCACGGTAAGGTTTCACAGATGATGTTCAAGGGCACATGGCCCGGCTACATGCCCGACGAACCCCGTCGTGAATACGAAATCCGCGACCACGAAGGTTACTTCCAGGCATACAACCTCCAGCAGAACGAAAGTCACGTGAGTTACGTTACTAACGGTGTTCACTTCCCCACATGGGCAGCTAACGAATGGAAGGAACTCTACTGCAAGCACTTCGATAAGAACTTCATGAACGACCAGAGCAACATGAAGATCTGGGAAAAGATTTATGAAGTTTCAGATAAGGAAGTTTGGGAAACACGTTGCGCACTCAAGATGAAGCTCATCAACTACATCCGCAACCGCTTCCGCGACACATGGTTGAAGAATCAGGGTGACCCCAGCCGCGTGGTTTCTCTCCTCGACAAGATTAACCCCAACGCACTCCTCATCGGTTTCGCACGTCGCTTCGCTACTTACAAGCGTGCACACCTCCTTTTCTCTGACCTCGATCGCCTTGCTAAGATCGTTAACAACCCCGACTACCCCGTACAGTTCCTCTTCGCAGGTAAGGCTCACCCCGCAGACGGTGCAGGTCAGGGCTTGATCAAGCGCATATACGAAATCTCTCAGCGTCCTGAGTTCATCGGTAAGATTATCTTCCTCGATAACTACGATATGGAACTCGCTCGCCGCCTCGTTTCAGGTGTAGATATCTGGATGAACACTCCCACACGTCCTCTCGAAGCATCTGGTACATCAGGTGAAAAGGCACTCATGAACGGTGTTGTAAACCTCTCTGTACTAGATGGTTGGTGGTACGAAGGGTACCGTCCCGGTGCAGGTTGGGCGCTCACAGACAAGCGTACTTACCAGAACCAGGAACACCAGGACCGCCTCGACGCAGCTACAATCTACTCTCTCCTCGAACAGGAAATCATTCCTCTCTACTACGCTCGCGGTGCTAAGGGTTACAGCGAAGGTTGGGTGAAGACAGTGAAGAACTCTATCGCTCAAATCGCTCCCCAATACACTATGAAGCGCCAGCTCGATGACTACTACGATCGCTTCTACAACAAGGAAGCAGCTCGTTTCAAACTCCTCGCAGCTGACAACAACAAGCTCGCGAAGGAAATCGCAGCATGGAAGGAATGTGTTGCTGAACGTTGGGACAGCATCAACGTTGTTGCTTCAGAAGGTATGGAAAACCTCAGCAACGTTATCTCTGGTCAGGACTTCACTATCAAGCACGTAATCGATGAACAGGGTCTCGACAACGCTATTGGCGTAGAACTCGTTGTTATCGAAAACGTTGAAGGTAACGACGTTGTTCAGACAACTATCCCCATGACAATGACTAAGCGCGAAGGAAACCTCCACACATTCGAGCTCACAACAAGTCTCGACGTTGCAGGTTCATTCAAGGTAGCGTTCCGTATGTTCCCCTCAAACGAACATCTCCCCTATCGTCAGGACTTCGCTTACGTAAAGTGGTTTGCATAAACCCTAACGTACGTCAATAACATTTAAAGTGCCCCCCGGAAATTAACGAAATTTCTGGGGGTCATTTTTTTTGCCCTAATTGAGGCAATGCTATAGCAGTTTAATCAGATTTACGCCCCCTCCACCCTTTAGGTATTTGCCGCTCTAACTCGATTTAACACCAAATTTTAAGTTGTAAAGAAATACAAGCATTTTCAAGAGTCTCATCAAGGCAACAAGCGTGAAAATGGTCATTTTGCAGGAAAACACAATGATTGGTATCTAGGAAATGAGCATTTTTAAAGAAAGCACCGAGGTTGGCGACGAGAAAATGACCATTTTAAAGACTTTTACCACGATTTTTGAGAAAATGACCGTTTTGAGTCAAACCACCATTGTTGACGCAATTCTTGTTTAGAAGCATCTCTAACACCCTTGAACTGTGACCTTCGATTGAAGTTTTCTATCAAGGTGAAAATGATTGTGACAAATGGAAAAAGAATTTTCACACAGAATGTGATTCTTTTACATTTTTGGGGCAATAATATAGCAGTTTTCCCAAAAACTTTTACAGTCCCCTCCGCTCCTTCGTCTCACGTCTTTCTAACTTCTGGTGACAATTTGAGAGAATCAATCTCGTTCAAGTGTCCATTGGATATAACAAGCGATGGAAGTATCTTAAATTCTTCCTCAATTTAGGGAAGGTAACCAAAGTACGGATGGATTTGTGATAATGAGGTAACCCAAGAGTAACACAAGTAACAACTATTTTGTTATCCATTTTTCTACTTCAGAATATGATGCAATCAACCGTTCTTTGCACCTTAGAGTGAGATCTGAATGTGCTTTTAGCTTTCTCCCCAAAAACGGAGTCCTGGTTTTAGAACTTGTTAAGTATATACACAAAATAATAGAGAAAGTTTTCACTTCCTCTATCTTCAAAAAAGTGGGCGCAGACGGATTCGAACCGCCGACCCTCTGCTTGTAAGGCAGATGCTCTGAACCAGCTG
>CALCHM010000196.1 GCA_937901345.1 uncultured Prevotella sp.
GTGTAAGGATTTTGTCCTGAACAATAGCGACCACGGAGGCGCCGACCGCGTGCTTGAAGTAGCCGGAGCAAATGACACATTCCGCCTCTTTTGGGAATGTGCTCGCCCCAATGCCATTGTAACAGTGGTGGCCCTTTACGACCAACCGCAAATCCTTCCGCTCCCCGAGATGTATGGCAAGAATCTCACCTTCAAGACCGGTGGCGTGGATGGTTGCGATTGCGAGGAAGTGCTTCGCCTCATTGAAGCAGGCAAGATTGATACCACACCGCTTATCACACATCGCTTCCCATTGAGCGAGATAGAGAAAGCCTACCGTATCTTTGAGCATAAACTGGAGGGTGTAATTAAGGTGGCTATCCTTTAAAACAAACAACTATGCAACCTCCAAAGATAGAAAACTCCACCAAGGAAGAACGTCGTGCCTATGTTCTCGAAGCCTGGAAATGCCTGCACGACTGCGAAGCGTGCGGCAAGTGTCGTGTCTTGAGAGGGCAAATTGCCGAAACGCTCTATACCGATTATATAGAAGGACGACGCAATTACATGGACATAACCATGGAGATTCGGAACACGACCGTGCGAACCCGATAAACTCCATAGCAGGAGACGTTGGCAAATTATCAAGAAAAGACATAGCGTTCACCGCTCACTAGTGTAAGCAGATTACAACGCATCAAAAATAATCGCAATGATATTGCAAAAATAATTGAATTATGAATCCGAAAACTCCTGATACGAACAAACGAATTTGGTTGATACCGCTGACACTCATCGGCGCGAATGTGATGCTTATTCTGTGGGAATGAAGTGCGTTGCCCGAGGTGCTTCCAGCACACTACGACCTTGAAGGTAATGCCAGTGGCACCATGCCACGTAGCATCTTGCTCTTGTATCCACTCTTGAGTCTTGTGGTGTGTTTGATTGCACATGGAATTGCTCACATCAAGCATAAACTCCCAAAAGGTCTTATCATTCTCACCTGCGGATGCAGTCTCACACTGCTTTCGTCAACACTCGTAACGCTAACGTCAGGCAAGATGCCCATTTTCATGCTTGCCGAACCCATCATCTTGTTAGTTGCTCTGATTGCTGCAATTCTGAGTTTCAGAAAGGCGTATAAATCCATTGACAGCAAGTAAAAGGAGCAAAAGCATGAACTGCATTCGTCTAGTCATAACCATGCACTTTCAACCTAAGGACAACAAGCTGATTGTATTCAGAAAAAAGGAGGAACACCCGCATTGGGCATTCCTCCTTTTTATATAGCATAAACTGTTACTGTTCGAGATTGACTTCTTCAAGCGTGTACTTGCTGCTACCGTCAAAACAGTGGGTACAAAGTTGACACTTGGGAAGACCGATGCTTTCCACGAGGTCTTCAATAGTGCTATACTTAAGCGTAGATAGCGAAAGGCGCTCAGCAATGGTATTCACTACGCGTTCGTACTCTGGCGTACTGGTTTGCGAATAGCGCTCAAGGTTCTTGGTGCTGTCTCCTTCGAATTCTTGGATGAGTTGGCGCGTGATAAGTTCCATATCACTCTTCGAAGAAGTGAAGTTCAAGAACGGACAACCGTAGAAAAGGGGCGGGCAAGCAATACGCATGTGCACCTCTTTCGCACCATCGGCAAAGAGTTCCTTCGCCTTATCGCGGAGTTGCGTGCCTCTAACGATACTGTCATCGCAGAAGAGCACACGCTTGCCACGAAGCATTTCGCGGTTAGTGATGAGTTTCATCTTGGCAACAAGCGAACGCAAGTCTTGATTACGAGGCGTAAACGAGCGGGGCCAAGTGGGAGTATACTTAGAAATAGCGCGGCGGTATGGAATGCCATGACCTGCGGCATATCCAAATGCCATGCCTACACCAGAATCGGGGATGCCACAACAGAAGTCTGCCTCAGTGGAGTCTGTCTTACCCATCGCTTCACCACACTTGAAACGCACGTCTTCAACGTTGATGCCTTCGTAACACGAAGTGGGGAAACCGTAATACACCCAAAGGAAGGAACAAATCTGCATACGCTTATTAGGAGCGCGCAACTGATCCATACCTGTGGGACGAAGGTGTACAATTTCACCTGGTCCGAGATACGTGTAGATTTTGTATCCAAGGTTGTGGAAGGCTGTGGATTCACTCGTTACCGCCATAGCCCCATCCTTCATGCCAATAACAACGGGAGTTCTGCCCCATGAGTCGCGCGCAGCGATGATGCCATTTTCGGTCAGCAACAGGAGCGAACACGAACCCTTAACTTCACGAAATACGTTTTCAATACCCTCAACAAAGGTGCGTCCGCGGATGATGAGCAGGGCAATAAGTTCTGTGGGATTGATTCTGCCTGAACTGAACTCTGAGAGGTGAAGTCCTTCATCAAGCAGGCGTTGCGCCAACTGTTCTAAGTTATTAATGCGCGCAACGGTTACGATAGCAAAACGACCGAGGTGAGAATTCATCAAGAGCGGCTGAGCATCAGTGTCGCTGATGATTCCAATACCGGCATTGCCGTGAAACTCGTCGAGTTCTGACTCAAAACGTGTACGGAAATAGGTATTCTCCAAATTGTGAATAGAACGTGAGAAACCGCGCTCACTACAATAGGTTGCCATACCGCCACGACGCGTGCCGAGGTGAGAATTATAGTCCGTTCCGTAAAACAAGTCGGTGATGCATGGTTGCTGGCTCACCGTTCCGAAAAAACCTCCCATATTGTTAATTGTGGATTTTTTTAAACTTATTGCGCAAAATTACATTTCTGCATTTTTTCTGCAAAGTGTCGTGTCAGAATTTTAGACTTTGATTCGCTGATTTTTGTGCTTTCAAGTAACGTTTGTAATGCTGAACGTGCATTTTTGTCAAGCATTTCGAGAAGTTAAAACCAGGGAGCACAACTTCCCCACTCTAGCGTTACTCCTTAGGTTTTGCGAAACTCACTTTTGCTCCGCTAGCGACGTCTTGCGTTATCCAAACGTTTGCCCCAATAACAGCATCGCGCCCAATGGTGATGCGCCCCAAGATGGTGGCATTTGAATAAACAATGACACCGTCTTCAAGGATGGGATGACGCGGAATGTGCTTAATGGGATTGCCGTCAGCATCGAGCGGAAAACTCTTGGCACCAAGCGTAACACCTTGATACAACTTCACATGATTGCCAATAATGCAGGTGGCACCAATAACTACCCCCGTACCGTGGTCAATGGTGAAATGCGTACCAATTTGCGCTGCGGGATGAATGTCTATACCCGTTTCACTATGTGCCATTTCGGTGATAATACGCGGAATGAGTGGCACGTTTAACAGATGGAGTTCATGCGCCAAACGATAACATGTTAGAGCCTTAATTGCGGGATAACAACAGATGACCTCTGCACGACTGTGTGCCGCAGGGTCTCCCATGTATGCCGCTTCAACATCTGTAGCAAGCACCTCACGCAGATGCGGAAGTCGCTCAATAATCTGGGTTGCACATGCTTCGGCACGATGGCGGCAACTACAAGCAGTGCAATCGCCTCCGGAGTGACAATCGAAACAAAGCCCTGCTTCAATTTGCTCGGTCAACAACAAATAAAGACGCTCGAGGGCTGTACCTATATGGTAAGGAATCGTGGTTGCATTCAACACGGAACGACCATAATATCCTGGAAATACCACAGAACGTACAAGCTGGATTATCTCTTCAAGCGAAACTCCCGAGGGTAGTTGTTCGTTCTGATTGCGCTGCAAAAATAGGTCGGGATGTTGCGATAAATCAGACAAACGCTCGGTGGTGGTATTGAGTATGTGTATCTTTTGTTGCATAATAAATAATGGAGTTCTTATTCCGCCAACACGGAAATATAGCGACTTCCTGTGTCGGGAAGGATTGTCACGATGGTGGCATTTTGGAATTCTGGACGTTGTGCAATTTGCAATGTGGCTTTAAGTGCAGCACCTGAAGAAATCCCAGCAAAGACTCCTTCGTAAGTCATCAACTCACGCACACCCGCTAAAGCAT
>CALCHM010000197.1 GCA_937901345.1 uncultured Prevotella sp.
GCTCGGCTATTTTCTTACAGAAAATTACGGTGTTGCTCATGGTGCTTTGGCAATGACTACACCAGGTGATACAACAATGGCAAACTTAAAAGAAGTAAGGACGAGAATAGAATCTGTCAACTCGACGAAGCAGATTACGAGTGCCATGAAGATGGTGGCGAGTTCCAAACTTCACCATGCTCAGCAACGTATCGAGCAGATGCGCCCCTATGAGCGTCAGATTGCTCGTATTTTTCGCGCTTTTGTGAGTGATGCTGCCGAGTATGTGCCCTACGTAACTCCTCGTCCAGTGACAAGGGTGGCGCTCGTGTTGTTTACCTCTAATTCCAGTTTGTGTGGAGGTTTTAACAACAACGCCATCAAGAGTTTCTCCGCAAAGGTGAGCGAATTGCGTGCGCAAGGCGTTGAGATTGCTCAGGTCTATGCCGTTGGTCGTAAGGGGTTAGATGCCGTGCGTCGCATGGGATTTACCCCCGACGATAGTTATTGCACCCTGCTTGACCACCCCAATTATGGCGGTGTGAAGCAACTTGCCGAACGCATCATGGCGAGTTACGATGCCAAGGAAATCGACGCGTGTCATCTCATTTACCACCACGCACAGAGTTCAGCGCATCAGGTGTTGCGCTACGAACAATTCTTGCCGCTGAGTTTGCCCACAGATGCTGCTGAGGGCGACAATTTCTACATCGTCGAACCCTCTTCAGATGTGGTTTTCGAGCGCTTGTTGCCCAAGGTTATCAACCTTTCGCTCTTTGCAGCATTGCTTGATTCGCTTGCTTCCGAACATGCCGCACGTGTTGTGGCGATGCAAGTGGCCACCGACAATGCCGACGAACTCCTCCGCACGCTCCAGTTGCAATACAACAAAACGCGCCAGTCTGCCATCACTGCCGAACTCCTCGACATTGTTGGCGGCAGCATGCAATAAACGCTGCGTGCCCCTCGCTAACGCGGTGGTATCGTATATTAAAGGAACCTTCTGTCATTTTTCTTTGCAGAAGGTTCTTTTTTTTTACCCTAGAAACGCGTGGGGAGGGAACGTTGAGGGTTTAACGTTTAACGTTGAGAGTTTAACGTTGAGAGGAGTCCGTGCGGGATATAAGGTTGTGCGTCTCTACGTCCGCATGGACTCCTCACTCCTCTCTACTCTCTCCTCACTAAAAATAACCCCTTCTCGATGGCCTCGCGGTCAACGTCACTCATCGTGATGCCATTCTCGATACAGGTCATGGCGGCGAGGAGGTCAATGAGTTTCGTTTTTGCTTGCGGGTCGGGGGCGGTGTAGGCATCGTTGAGGAGAGGTGGGGAGGATTCTAAGGACTTTGGGGAGTTTGACGTCTTCGGGGTCGGCAGTTGTACTCTGTTCTCTGTACTCTGTACTCTACAACTCGAGGGTCGCAAGAGGGGTTCATTGCCCGCAAGGTTGGTGAGGCGGCAGACGCTTCTTAAATACGCCTCCGAGTTGTTCTCATTGGGCGGTGCCCAGCGGAAGATGATGTTGCGCGGGGTGAAGGGTTGTTGCTCGCGCTCAAAGTGGTTGAAATACGTTTCAAGGATGCGCCAGGCGGCGCGATACCCCATTGTCATTGAGGTAAATTGTACGAACGCTTTGTCCGTTTGCTCGGCTCGCGCACCCTGCCAACGAGAGGCAGAGTGGCGAATATTGAGCGGGTTGTTGTTGCGGAGTCCGCGGGGGAGTGTTTTCATGAGTGAGTAGTTAGTAGTTAGTAGTTAGTAGTGAGTAGTGAGTAGTCCATGCGGGTAGGGGGGACGCTCGGAGTTCTCAGAGTTCTCGGAGTTTTCAGAGTTCTCAGAGTTCTCGGAGTTCTCAGAGTTAGTAGTTTTCACTCCTAACTTTCTCCGAGGTATTTTTCAATTACTTGCACTTGTCTGGGGGAAAGTATGCGCTGACTGTCGTGGTAGCCCAATTGCTCCAGCGCTTTTTGTAATCCCCGTGTAATTCTTAGTTCTTCGCGAAAGAGGGCAACGGCACGCTTATACCCACGGTCGGGGTAGTAAGACATGGCGAGGTTGCCGAATTGTCGAAATTTGCGAGATTTCGGCTGCTGTTGGGATTCCCTTTTTGTGTTGGTTTTGTTGTTCATGGTATAAATACCCCCCTTGTCACGCGTGACATGTCACGCTGTGAGGGTTGCTGAAGTTCTTACAACTTTTGATATACACATTTCGCTCGCCGTCGTAGGTAATGCGTGAGCGGCATTTCCATTGTCGCAACTGTTCGTCTATCGTTTTGGAAGGCACCCCTTGACGTAGTGTTTGGAGCATGTTTTTGGTAAACTCTGTGGGGAGATTTTCAAATACATCTGCGTTGCGTCTTTGCAGCAGGGTGAAGTCCATTTCGGCGGCTTTCATAAACTTGTCGTGAAACACATTCCACTTCACCCACAGGTCGTACTCCACGCTCCACGAGGCAAACGCCTCCACCTCCTCCGTCCACTGACATCCCTGGATGATGTAGAGCAACATGGCGCGGTTGAACCCCGAGCGCACGCCTCGCTTTACATAGTCGGCCAACACCTTGTTGTTCATCTCCTTGGCATGCTGAATGAGCAGTCGCTGTGTGCGTCGTGCCCACTCAATGGCAGGAGTGCAAGTGTAGGTGCCGCGCGCCTGGCAAAGGGTTTGGATGTAAGGTTGGAGTTGCCCTTCAAAGTTGTCATCGTAAGTGCCGAACATGGGGATTTCTTCGCCCCAATCGTCTTCGTCCACAGGGATGGTGCAACAGGTGATGCGTGAGATGGTGCCGTCCATGAGTGCGTTTAGTGTGAAAAATTTTTGCGCCATGACGGGTGTGGTTGATGCATTCCAATTGAGGCGCAAGATGACTTGCTCGTTCACGGAGTCAATGCTCACGCGCTCCTGTCCGTAGAGGGTGCGGTCATAGGTAATCTTGATGAGTTCGTTTTCCGCACCTTTTTGTGCCGACATGCCCGAGAGTCCCTGCAACTGCTCCAACTCGTTAATTTTGATGTAGAGCGTGCGCCCGCCCGCCTCTTTGAGGCGCTTTACGAAGGCTGCATTCGTCGTGTTAGGCGAAAGGCGTTGTATGCAAAGGTGCTTCGGTCGTGAGGGTTTCTCCTTGTTGCTCCCCATGCTCGATACCTTTTCGCGCCACTCATTTTCGAGTTGACGGTTGCGCGCATCCACCTTCGTAATGTCGTCCATAATAAGGTCGATGGGCACGTCCACCGCCGACTTACCACTGGCTTGTGGAGCAATGAGCAGGTTGAGAAATGCGGGTTCGTAACTTTTGTTATCGGCATAGCGGAAATACACCTCGTGGAGGTGCGTGCCCAATGCGGGAAACGCTGCCATCGCCACGGCTGCTTGCATCTGCTCGGGAGTGTTTTTCACCAGGAGCGACAATGCTGGGGGCAACACCTCGGGCATGTGTGGCATCTCCCACACGGGTTCTACCACCGCTTCGGTGCCCTCAATGGCGGCTCTCAACTTGCGGGGCAAATAGGGGTAACGCTCTTGGGCACACATGTCGTGCAACACGCGGTGAAACTCTGCCTCCTCAATGCCAAAGGTGGGGATGACGTGCGCGAGCCACTCGGGATTGTTGTCGCAGATGTAGCGCAAATTTACCGCCAACCCCATTATCAATTGATGGCGCCCACCTTCGTTTACCGAACCGTCCAATTGCGGAATCAGGCGCTCGATGATAAGGCTGTAAGGTGTGCCTTCATAGTGGTCGGGGAACGCGCGACGCTGCCCTTCCGTGAGTGCCGACGGTTGCACCACACGCTTTGCCACCGCCGCCTTAACCGCCCCTTCAGGCAAGAGCGGGGGCGAGAAGAAACGGTCACGGTCGATGTAGAGAATCTCCTCCTTCAAGGGGCAAAACGAACCGCGGGCATAGTCGCTACAAGCGGAGTCGGAAACCTTGCCTGGGGCAATACGCTCCAACCATCTGGACTTGGCATCCTCAAAGGGCATCTGCATCATCTCCGGCAGTCGCTCCACGACGAGGCGAAGCCCCCTTCCGCTCGGAGTGATGTGAGCAAAAATCAAGTGGGGGAGCAACTCCTGTGCCTCCAAGCGCGTGCGTATCTCTTGCCACAGGTCGTAAGGGCGCTCCTCGTGGTCAATGTCAATCATGAGCCACGCCGTGGGGAGCATAAAGTCCTCGTTTCTGCTACCACGTGCCTTCACCTTCTTTGCCGCGCATTCGGCAAGGTAGGCGGCATACTTCTCCTCATGCTTCACCCCCTGAAAGTAAAAGAGGTGCACCAGGTTTTTCGACTTATCCTTGTCCGCCCCACGTCTGAAAGCCAGAATCTTCGCCTGATTGTCCTTCGACGTGGTGAAGAGGTCGAAGAGTTCGGGCGTGAGGGGCTTTAGAAAAGCGTCTTGTGCGTGGGAAACGTAATACAATTTGTTCGACATATAATTTTTCTTTTTTGTTTTGGCAATAATATTAGGAGTTGACCCCAATTAGAATCTTGTACTTTAAATGACGCTGAAGGCGTCACCGCTCAGTAACCGGGGCGTGCGCCTTTGCGTACCCCCGGTACTGAATACGCGAGAATCGCACCCTGAAGGGGTGCCCGAGGAGGCAGGATATGTAGGGTGATGGGGCACTCCTTCAGAGTGCGTTCATTGGGATGCGCCAACCGTGGGTACTCGCTTTGCTCGCACCCGCGGTTACTGAGCGGAGACGCCTTCAGCGTCTATAGCACGCTTGGGTAAACTTCTATATTATTGCCTTTGTTTTAGCGATAATCGGTTAGGCGCTCATTTTCGTTTCCTGCTCGTCCGCTTCCGCATGGAGCACCGTGAGGTCCGCTGGGAGAGGCTTATAAAGTCCCTTTCCCAGTTCTTCGCTCACGAGTCGCGCGTCCTCCTCATAGAGTCGCTGTGCCTGCTCCTTGGTGAGGTTGTAGGGCAGGGTGGTAAAGATGCGCAACTGCTTCTTCATCTTCTCCGCCTTGGTGAATGCCCCGATTTCTATTTTCTCCTTCACCAACTTCTTAGCGGTGTCGGCAGGTGCATAGGGGCAGAAACGTACGGTGTTTGCTTCCCAGTCAATGCCTACGCTGCCCCTTGTTTTCCCTTCGCTCAGGAACCCCTTTTCTTTCATGTAAGTGAGTACGTCGCGGTCGAAATCCATTGAGAAGCCCTTGTCGAGTGAGAATGTTACGAGGGCAGAAAATGTGAATGTGTTCATAGTGGTATAAGACTTTTAATTTGTTAATGTGTATGCACTCCCCTCTCAAAATTCCCTCTTGCCATGCGCGCAAATTCTATAGTAGCAGGGGCGTTGGGGCGTGCTCCACGGTGATTTGATAGTGCAAAGTTAAGGCGAAAATAGGGCAAAGAGAAACCCCCGCAAGTCTTTGACCTACAGGGGAATAATTAAGTGAAAGGATGAGGATTTACCCCCTCTTTGGAGTGAAATTTTTGCGCTCTTGGTGAGGAAGTGAAGATTTGTAAAGAAACCTCACTTTTTGGGGGAAGATGAGTGGTGAAAGAAAGGTGATGAAGATTGTGATTTTAGTAAGTTTGCGTATCACTTGGCCCTTCACCCACATGCGACACAATAAAAAAAGGACGCACGAGAGTGCGTCCCTATTGGTGTATGGATTGTTCGCTTGGATGGACAAAAAGCTGAATGTGCTTCGTGATTTTGAGGTGTTAGGGGTTACTCCATTTTTACTTTTAACCAATAGGTTAAGCCCCTTTCACATTCTGCCACAATAACCTTTCCTTCGGTGTTGATGATGGACCATTTGCCGTTTTGCTTGACCCAGGCAAGGCCTTCAGAGAAGCTCCCCGCATAGTCATAAATGCAAGGAACGACTACCTCTCCCTGGGTGTTGATAAAGCCCCATTTGTCGTTTTGCTTGACACAGGCAAGGCCTTCAGAGAAGTTCTCCGCATCGTCATAAATGCATGGTAGGACTACCTCTCCCTGGGTGTTGATAAAGCCCCATTTGTCGTTTTGCTTGACACAGGCAAGGCCTTCAGAGAA
>CALCHM010000198.1 GCA_937901345.1 uncultured Prevotella sp.
CTTGATGCGACTGCGTCGCATTACTCTGCAAACTTAGAGTGCGTCCTCAATCTATCAAGATATCCCTGTTGAATGTTCGTGAAATTAAGGACGCACCGTACGTCCGTACCTGCCAAGTGCACATTCCTTCTGTTCCGCAAAATTCTGTTTCATCTGTACAATCTGTTGATAAAAAATTATTGGCACACAGAAGTCACAGAAGTCTAATGTCCGCACCGAACAAAAAATGAGGGTGAGTCTAAACTGAATACTGTTTAGATTCACCCTCATTTTAATTGGTGTTATAAACAAACCTCTGGTTGCTGGATTTATTCTACAAGGTTGCAAAGTGTCATGATGGCATAAACAACACTTGCACAGATGACAATAGAACCAATGCTACGATTCAGATAAAGAATGCCTTTGACACCGAAATTATCTTTCATCTTTGTGATAACGTAGGTAAGTCCCAACCACCAAAGCATGGCACCTGCAATGATGGACAGATAACCAATTGCCTGACCAAAAAGATTGGAAGGAATCACAAACGTCAACATGTTGAACAATGCGATGAAAAGGAACACGATGAGCGGATTGCTAATGGTAAGACCAAATCCGGAGATGAAGTTGTAAAACAACGTGCCCTTACGCTTCATCTGTGTGCGCATGCTTTTGCGGGGATCTTGTAAATAGGTGTGAATGCCGAAGATAAGAAGCATAACACTTCCCATGAGTTTCAACCAGAAAAGTGTTTGTCCTTGTTCGATAAAGTCAATAACAAACGACATCCCCAATCCTGTCATTAACGCATAGAAGAAGTCGCTTAGTGCAGCACCTGCACCTGTTGCAATTCCGTAACTGCGACCTTTCTTCATAGTACGCTGAATACACAGAATACCAACCGGACCCATCGGAGCGGATATAATAACACCCACAATCAGACCTTTAAGTACTAATTGCAGTGTGGAGCTAAATTCCATCCATATGTTGGGCAAGTTCATTTCTATCATGCTTGCAAAATTAACATTTGTTTGTGAAACCTTCAAGCAGTTACAGAGAAAAGTTGTTTACGTTATGTGCGCTTTTCTCTGTTGATAACATAGATACCGCCTGCCGCTAATGCTACGGCAAGGATGTACTTCGCATAGAATGGTTCGTTGAGACAGAGACACGAGGTGAGGGCTCCCACAACGGGAATGAGGGAATTGTAAATGGCTATCTTTCCAATAGGGTTGTGGTTTAAAAGGTTGTTGTAGAGTGCAAATCCTAAGGCGGAGATACCTGTAAGTAATAACAAGATAATGACTCCCCACAGTGTGACGGTAGGAATGGTGCCACCCAATAAGACTCCAATAAGGATGAGCAGTAAACCGCCGAGTCCCAAACTGTATCCCGTTCCGACAAAGATGTCAATGCGCTTGCTCACACCACGCGTCATCAAACTTGCAAAGGCAGAACAGAGGGCATTGAGTATAATCATGCCATCGCCTAAAAAGGAGAAATTGGAGGTTTGCGCATTGCCAAGATTGAGAATGACGATGCCTGCAAAACCCATCAAGCACCCCAAAATCTTACGCGTCGTCAATTTGTCGCTAGGGAAGATGGCACATGCCAAGAGCACCAATACAAAAACTCCTATAGAATTAAGAATTGCCGCACGTGCACCATCGCTGTGGGATAGACCGATGTAGAAGAACCCGTAGTGAAACGTCGTATTCAAAAGGGTGAATACGAAGAGGTAACCCCAACAATGCGGCACCTTGGCGCGAAAACTGCGTTTCGTGGCACGCGCAATGGCAAGCAGAATGACTCCTGAGAGAAAGAAACGCAGTCCGGCGAAGAGTATTTTACTACCCGTCATATCGGGAAGTATTTGAAACGCTTCAAATCCCCATTTTATCAAAGGATAGGCCCATCCCCAAGCAATAGCTGCGGTAAGTGCAAAAATGGAAACCCATATGGGGCGTGTGAATAGATTTTGTTGCATAGCATTTTGTTGATTCCAGATGCGACATGGTCTTTAGCAATAGCGCTGGCATGTCACTTGAATCACGAGTAATGAGATGTTTTCAGAAATAAGGACGTACTGCGCGCGTCCTTTTGGTTAGGTGAAGTACGATTGTGGTTGGCGCTCTATTTTTATTGCTCGTCAAGCCATTCCAACGTAAGTGTACCTCCCTTTACGATGTCTTCATATGCAATATAGGGAAGTTCGTAAGGTTTGCCGTTTAACTTAATGCGTAAGATGGTGTGTGCCGCTGAAGGGCGCTTCGGACATTCGATGGTAAATGTTCCTCCCGCCACTTTAAGAGTAGCACGTTCAAAGAGCGGTTGAGAAATCCAATAGCGACCGCTTGCAGGTTCTACTTGATAGAGTCCCAATGAGGCGAGTACATACCAAGCCGACATCTGTCCCACATCTTCATTGCCACAAAGACCTTCGGGAGTGTCGTTATACAGTGTTTCTAACACGTGATGCACCAATTCAGACGTGCGCTCGGGATGTCCCAGCATCGTATAAAGGTAAAGGATGTGGTGGGAGGGTTCGTTGCCGTGCGCATACTGTCCAATCATCCCCGAAATATCTGGCGATGCTTCTTCGCCCAGTGCTGAAGGTTGGAGAAAGAGTGAATCGAGTTTTGCCAACATGCTTTCTTTGCCTCCAAAGAGTTGGGCTAACCCCTCAACATCATGAGGCACTAACCACGTGTATTGCCACGCATTGCCTTCGCAGTAATCATCATTGCGGTGACTCGCATGTAGTGGGTCAAAAGGTTCGCGGAAATTTCCTTTGCTATCTTTTCCTCTCATGAAACCACGAATGCTGTCAAATAAGTGGCGGTAGGAACGACTGGATTCCAGATAACGTTGTGCTATATCGTTTTTCCCAAGTGATAGAGCCGCACGATAGGCCGCACCATCAGCAAGTGCATATTCCAATTCGTATGCTACTGACTCTTTAAACAAATCACAGGGGATATATCCATATTTACGGCGCAAATCTAAACCGAATTTTGTGCCAGCAGTAGTTGTTTCTATCGACTTGAAAGCACGTTCGTAATCCACGTTGGGAATGCGCTTCACAATAGCATCTGCTACAACGGGAATTGCAGGATTGCCCACCATACAATTTGTTTCACATCCCCAAAGGTGCCAAACGGGGAGTTTGCCCTGCTGGTCGCAAATGTTGAGCATGGAATTCACAAAGTGACTCATGCGTTCTGTGTCAATAAGAGAGAGTAGGGGCATTTTCGCACGATACGTATCCCAGAGAGAGAATATTGTGTATGTGGGAGTTGAACTGTTGTAAATCTCCCCATCAGCACCTCTGTAATCTCCATTGCAATCGCTAAAAAGTGCGGGTGCCGTCATGACGTGATAGAGCGCGGTGTAGAACGTGCGAAGTTGAACTTCCGTACCTCCTGTTATTTGTATGCGACTCAGTTCTGCATTCCATGCTGTCGCTGCTTCATGTGCCACTGCGTCGATGTCCCATGTGGTGGCTTCTGTTTGAAGTGCTTCTTTTGCTCCGTCAATGCTAACAGCCGAAAGCGCTACTTTCAACAAAACTTGTTCGTCTTCGTGAGTTGAAAAATGAAGGCGTGCATATAAACTGTCGCGTCCGTGATAGGTGAGCGAGTCGATAGGCTTGGAACATTCAGCAGCGAAGAAAACCTTTTGACGATTGGCCCAACCACGAGAGAAACGCCAACCTGTTATTTGTCCATTTGCTTCTAGTGCTACATGTGCCTCAGTTGTGCGATCCCAACATCCACCGTTTTCTAGGTCGAAGACCAATGCCGCATTATTGCTTTGAGGAAAAGTGTAACGATGAAGCGCAGTGCGTTGTGTTGCTGTTACTTCTGCATTTATATGATATCTGTTCAAATAAACTGCATAATACCCAGGATACACCTTTTCCTGACTTCGATCGGCATACGACCATAGTCCGCTGTCTTGGTCGGTTGCAACACCACGTGCATATGTCACCTCACCGACTACGGGCATTACCGTAACGTCAAACAAATCGCCAATGCCTGTGCCGCTCAAGTGGGTGTGAGAAAAACCAATCACGGTGGAGTCTGTGGCATGATAACCCGAACACCAATCCCAATCTTGAGGAATAGATGTCGGACCCACTTGCACCATTCCGAAGGGGTGGTGAGCCCCAACAAAAACGTGACCATGACCTGCCGAACCGATGTATGGGTCAACATAAGACGTTAAGGATTCGCTGGGCGCTTGTTGGCAACTCGCAACGAGGAGTAAGAAACTGCTGAGGGTTATGAAATGCTTCATGGTTGAACTATTTCTTGTTGTAAGATAGGGGATTAATGCGCTATTCTTAATTTGAAGTTTAAGTGTCGGTGGCGCAAGAGGTCTTGGTGACTGATGCGTAGTGTTTTCAACTTTTTCGCACCTAACGTTACGCTTTCAATGAAGGGTGACGTTTCAGGGTCGCTGTCCGTCGTAAGGGTTATGACACCCTGAGGAACGGTGATGTTGATGCACTTGAATTGTGGAGTAGTGAGCGTGAAGGAAGGTTCGCCTGGAGTGTCGGGATAAAGTCCCATCATAGAGAAGAGTGCCCATGCCGAGAGCGTTCCTGCATCATCATTACCAGGGAGTCCGTTGGGCGCATTGTGATAACAACTATCCAGCAGGTGTTTCACAATTTTTTGCGTACGCCATTCTTCCCCTTTGAATCTGCTAAATAGGTAAGGGTAGGCAATGTCGGGTTCGTTTGCAGGGTCGTAATGTCCTTCGTCAAAGATCGCCTGCAATTTGTTGACATACTGCTTACTTCCCCCCATGAGTTTCACCAATCCCTCAACGTCGTGCGTCGCTGCAAAAGTATAAGCGTATGCCGACCCTTCGTGGAATCCTGGTACGTTTTCAAAATGCTTACCGACGCTGGCGTCAAAGTCTCCAAGGAAGTCACCTTCTTTCGTGCGGGGACGTAACACGCCCGAATCTTTACAATAGTAGTTGCGGTAATATTTTGAACGTGCTTCGAATGCGCTACTAAGACTGTCCTTACCTAATGCTTTTGCCAATTGCGCAATGGCATAATCTGCTTGACAGTATTCTAAGGTGTGCGATACGGAATTGTCGCCCGAAAGGTCGGTGGGCAAGTAGTAGAGGGGGATAAAACCACGCTCTACATAAGGTGTGATATCGGGGCGCAAGGGGTTGGCGTTTCCTGGAGTCGTGGCAGACTTCAACATCGCCTCAAGTGCTGTGTCGATGTCGAAATCCTGTAATCCGCGCAACCAACTATCGGCAATGACAACAGCTGCAGGGTCGCCCGCCATGGTGTAAGTTTCGCGTCCGTAGAGTTCCCAACGTGGCAACCAACCACTCTCTTTATACATGTCCACGATGGAGTGAAGCATGTCGGTTTGACGTTCAGGATAAACGAGGGTTAGGAGTTGGTGGAGGTTGCGATAGGTGTCCCAAAGTGAGAACACGGAGTAACGCGTGCGTTCCGTCTTTGCCACTTTGCGACTTCCCATGGTGCGATATTCTCCGTTAACGTCGCTAAATGTACTTGGATGTATAAGTGCGTGATACAATGCGGTATAGAACGTTGTACGTTTATCTTTTGTTCCACCTTCAATTTGTATACGTCCGAGGTCTGCATTCCATCGTTGGCGGGCTGCAGTGTGGAGTTCTGCAAAGGTGTGATTGCCCTGTTCGCGGTCCAGATTCAAACGCGCATTTTCACACGACACGAACGAAACACCCATACGCACAATCACCGTGTCGTTTGCCTGCAAGTCGGCAAACGTAAAGCGGTAACCAATGTTGTCGCCACCTAATTCGGTAATGGTTTCATCGTACATCTTATATGTCTCCGTGCCGCGCCACGCCTTTTCAACGCCCATCATTTCGGGTTCGCGTTTCCAGCATCCGCTCGTTGTGGGTTTGCGTGATATGCGCATTACGAAATAGAGTGGGAATACAGCATCGCGTGTGTAGCAAAAGGTACCCAAGAGTTTTTGACCTTCAATTTCCGTATCGCTCACGCGGCGCACCCATGCTCCACTTTCGTTGGTGAGACCTTCACCAAGGTTGAGCAGTATGTGACCCTCACCGCGAGGGAAGGTATAACGTTCGCAAGAAGAACGCAGCGTTGCAGTTGCTTCACATCGAATGTCGTAGCGCGTTAAGCGGTTGGCGTAATATCCTGGTGACGCTTTTTCCTCACTGTATGTTGAACCGTATAGGGTGTGGTCGGGCGTAAATGTTCCTGTAGTGGGCATCACCAATAGTGATGCCGCTTCAGGACAACCTACACCACTCAATGACACATGAGCAAATCCCGTAAAGTAAGTGTTGGTATATTCATACGGAGCCGACCACCAGCGATTGTCCTTGTCATAACGGTTGAGATCAGAACCCATCACGTTAAAAGGCACCACCGACATCATCCCATTGGGCAGTACTGCTCCGGGCGAAGTGGTGCCATAATTGGTAGTGCCAATAAACGGATTCACCTCCGCTGCTGGGTCCTGTGCGTGAAGGGGGAGGAGTGTGAAAACCAGTGCGCTCAAGGCGCTGCGCATGTTGCGTATCATAAAGTGAAACATAGTAGGGGAAAATAAGAATAAAAATGTGGCGGAGCAGACGTGCCCTACCAACGCAGGACGGAAGCGCCGCTTCTCGAAGGGCAAATTTACATATTTTATAAGTCTGCCCCAAGAATCGGCATACGAGTTTCGTGTGGCATGCCTCAAAATCAACTGATGAACGAGGAACGAGAAACGATTAACGTTGAGAGTTGAGAGTTGAACGAGGAACGATGAGAGTTGAGAGAGGTGGGTGTTCTGAAGTTCTGAGGTTCTGAGGTTCTGAGGTTCTGAGGTGAACGTTGAAAGATGAACGTTGAAAGATGAACGTTGAAAGATGAGAGGAATAAACTTTGCGACTCTTTGCGACTTTGCGTGACACATAAGAATAATTAGCATGAACTTTCAACCGGATGGAGCGAGAGCAAAGCGATTCGCAATTCTGTGATTTCTGTGATTTCTGTGTGCAACCCTAATACGCGAGATACTCGTGATACGTGGAAACAAATAATCAACGTGATTAAACAGATTAAACAGTTCCACTTAATCGGTACGGACGTACGGCGCGCTTTCTATGTTATTGACCAAACTTTTTGGGATTATT
>CALCHM010000199.1 GCA_937901345.1 uncultured Prevotella sp.
CTGAATACATGCGCGGTGCACAGGTGAGCATCAAGGGCGACATGCAGCAGGAACAACTCTACACCGTTACGGTTGAAGGACTTGAAGGTCAAGGCGGCGCCGTTTACGCCAACATAGAAACTCAGAACGGTGGCACTGTTCGCGCTACGCAGTTCTTCACTGTCGAACAAGTTGCTCCCATTGCCGTTCAAGGATATACAGGTGCTGTTCGCCTTGAGGATCGCAACATCATCGTTACCTACACAACTGCTGCCGAACCTTATACTCAGGTAGCAGCGCTTTCAGAAGTAAAGAACTACAAGCTTTATCAACTCGCAGCAAAGAGTGGTGAAGGTTATTGGGCGTTTAACAGCAGCATTACGAACGAGTATGTGAGTTTGCGCGGTGTGACTAATTTTTCGCACAACAACCTTCCTGGCGATGCTACAGTAGCTGGTATCTATCAAGAAGCAATTAACCCATTTGATGCAACCGTTGTTTGGCAAATCATTCAGGAAGATGGTAAGATTTACCTCTATCAACCCGAACGAAAGGCATACGTTACACGCAATGGTCGCGACTATAAGTTTACGGAAGAAAAGACAGCGCTCGACGCTATCCGTGAAAACACCGGAGACCACGCAGGCACCTTCGGCATCCACGCAGGTGGTGGTTACAGCGATGGTTCTCAAAACTTCGCCTGCATCGTAACCAACACTTCACCAAATGCAGTGCGCAACTGGACATGGGATGACCACGGTTCTCTCTTGCAGATTATCGAGAATCCCAATGTTTACACTGCTGAATATGCTGTAGAGGTGACTGGTGCTACAGAAGGCGGTATCGTCTTTGAAGGTACTGAATATGCAAACGGCGATACGTTTACTTCTACCGAATTCTTGACGGCTGCAGATATTACAGCAAAAGAGGTGGGCAGATACACTTCAACGGTAACGTTGGACAAGGAAAATGCTAAGGTTGTTGTAACGTATGTTGCGCCTAAGGTTGTCACTGCCATCAATCCTAAGATGTATTACACCTTGGAATGTCGCTCAGGCGCAGCGCATAATACGACGCGATTCATTGGCGATAATGGTACGGTGATTGATGGTCGTTCGGCAGAACCTACCTATTTGATGTTTGAACCCGGCGAAACTGAAGGCACATATTACATTAAGAGCATGGTTTCTGGCAAGTACATCAATAGCGACGGCACGAAGGTTACAGCCAGCACGCAAAAGGAAACTGCCTGGACGTTTGGCGTAGGTGGAAAGGATAATGTACCTAATGTGGTGACATTCGGCATCAGTGGTGACAAGTACCTCAATAACAATGGTACTTCAAGCAATGGTTCTTGCGTGAATCTCCAGCCCAACCCTCATGCTGGTGGTCCTGGTAGCGGTAATGCTTGCTCGCTTTGGGAAATGTGTGAGTTCGAACCTGATTACAACAATTATTTGGTGACCGTGTTTGGTGACGCGAATGCAACCGTAACCTACAACGGTGTGGAATTTAAGAATGGTGCAACCATCGAAACATTGAAATTCATCCAGAGCGAAGACCTCTTTGTTCCTGAAATTGCAGGTAAGATGATTGTTGTGAACATCGAAGGCATGAACATCTACGTAAGTTATGTTAACGAAGACACTAAGTTCTATACTTTGAAACATAACAGTAATGCATACGTAAGTCTTGACGCTGCATACACTGATGGCAACGGAAACTTGAAGTTGACAAACTCAACAGCCGTGCAGGATGCAAAGGGTTTGTGGGCATTTGAAGCGCAAGACGGCGGTGGCTACAAGATTTACAACTTTACGACAGGTCTTGCGAAGGTTTTGGGTATGACTGGTAGCGAAGGCGGTGCACGTGCATCAATGGTAAGTCCTGACAATACAACGCATACGACAACCTTCTATGGAGATATCAATTTGGAAAACGGAGATGCTTCATTCATCAGAATGGCAAGCGAAGGTAATAACTATTGGAACTATCGCGACGGATTCTTAGCATTGTGGAATCATGGTGATGCTTCCACCAATAGCGGTAGTAAGTTCTTTATCACAGAAGTAGATTTCGAGGATTACCTTGCTCCCGAAGTGGTGACAATCGGTGAAAAGGGTATTGCAACCTTCTATGCGAACATGCCTGTAACTATTGCAGATGGTGCGAAGGCATACGTTGCTACAACCGTTCCTGAGTTGGTGGACGGAATTGGTGAGATTACAATGACGGAAATTGCTGATGGTATCGTTCCTGCCAAGACGGGTGTTGTCATCTGTGGCACTGCTGGTGATTATACTTTTGCCTATACTTCTCAGACGGGTACTCCTGTTGAGGGCAATCTCCTTCGTGGTTATGCTGGTGTGGCACAATATGCTGAAGTAGCACTTCCTCAGGACAGTTCTACAAACTATGTGCTTACCGTTGTGGATGATGAGGCTGGTTTCTACAAAAAGAATGCTGGTTTCAAGGTGTACAATCACAAGGCTTATCTGAATGTACCTAATGCAGAGGGTGTGATGCAAACCGTACGTCTCCGTTTCGAAAATGCAGACGGTACAACGGGTATTATTGAACTTCCCACAACAGCACTTCCTGCTGCAGTTTATGACCTTTCTGGTCGTCGTGTAGAAAAGGCTGCGAAGGGTGTGTATATCGTGAATGGTAAGAAGGTTATTTTCTAAACTTCATGCAACTATTAAATGATTAAAATTAAGATTTATGAAAAAGCAATATTTAGCACCTGAACTTAAGGTGACAACTATTGAACTTCAAGGAGTCATCGCTGCATCTTCAGTAAAAGTTTCTATCTCGGATAAGGTAACTGACGACGATGCAATGATGAACAACAAATTAGATAATCCTTGGGAACATACTTGGGAATAACCCAGTAGTTCTTAATGGAGCGAAAATCAAGACTCGGTCGCACACTGACCGAGTCTTTTTTGTTTTACTATCCTGATGGTTGCTGGGGGAGCTTATGTCGAACGCAGGATGAAACTGGGGAGAGACCTTCGCGCAGAGTCACACAAACTTAAACAGTCCCCCTCCTCAACGAGTTGCTCGTCTTTCTTACCCTTTTAGGGGGAGTACTACCAAATGTGGGGAGTGGGTGTCCCTTCGGGGGACTGTTTAGTTAGTCTGCCTCGTTCAAGTTTCCAATTAGGTTTCCAATTAGGAATACAAGCGATGGAAGTATCCCAAAAT
>CALCHM010000200.1 GCA_937901345.1 uncultured Prevotella sp.
GCCCAAAGGGCGGAGGGGTCTGTAGTAGAGGGTAAACTTCTATATTATTGCCTTTTTTTGTCACGCAAAGGCGCAAAGCATCGAAACGTTTTAGGCAATAATGAAGGAGATATTTGCGTGACCCCTGGTTGCCCCAAGAACTTTTACAAACAGGAGTAGATAGGTCTTCCAGGTTTCTGGAAAGTTATCTTACCAGGTTAGATAGGTCTTCCAGGTTTCTGGAAAGGTTATCTTACCGGGGTAGATAGGTCTTCCAGGTTTCTGGAATGGTTATCTTACCAGGGTAGATAGGTCTTCTAGGTTTCTGGAAAGGTTATCTTACCCGAGTAGACAGGTCTTCTAGGTTTCTGGAAAGGTTATCTTACCGGGGTAGACAGGTCTTCCAGGTTTCTGGAAAGCTTATCTTACCAGGATAGATGGTCCGCAACCATGGTAACAACCCTGCAGCTCGCGAACTTTAGGTCTGTGGATGAGATCCATGAGGAGTGAATTCCCACTTGGCAGGTAGGGACGCACTGCCCTGTGCTGCGACTTTTTTTAAAAAAAACAAAAAAAAATGCAATAAAGTTCGTTAATTATAGGTCTTGTGTTAATTTTGCGGTTGTCATAGAAGCCTGTTGGCGCAATTTATGGAAGAATTGTCTGCTTGTGGCTGCTATGTTCTATTGCAAACAATACACACTTTAAATATATTAACAAACTAAAAAAATTAGACTTATGAAATTAAATTACACTTTCAAACTTTTTAAGTGTATGGTGGTTGCTGTAGTGGCATGTTTTGCTTCTGCATTGTATGCGCAGACTCCAAAGTGGGAAAAGATTCACGACTTTCCCGGCACCAATGACTTTTTCATTACCAAGACTGGTAACTTGTTGATGGCCGACCTTTTGTTTGACTGGAATACTTATGCAACCTATGGTGGCATCTACATCTCAAAGGATAAGGGTGAAACATGGACCAAGACCGGTGCGAAGGACTACTGTTACAACTATTTTATTGAAAACGACGAATACATTTTTGCAGCTGCCGGTGCTTGCCGTGTGGCACGTTCAAACGACGGTGGCGAAACATGGGAAATGTTGAGCTACCAGAATCAGGTGGTCGACGTGTTGGGCGAAGAAAATCTGGAATATGCTTTAGCTTATAGCATGGCAATCTACGATGACAAGTTGTTCGTTGGCGACTTTACAGGCGGCGGTATCGTTTATTCGGCCGACAATGGTGAAACATGGGTGGCTACCGATGTGGAAACTTTGAAGTTTGATGCCGGAAAAGGTGGAAAGACAAAAGAACTCCAGGCTGACAAGAAGGACACAAGATTTGTTGAGAATATTTATAATATGATGGTTTACAACGGCGATTTGTATGCCTTCGGTACTTACTGCGTGTTCAAGTATCTCCCCGAAACAAATTCTTGGGAAACACTTGACATTAACAGTAACTTCATGGCTGTTGGTACTATCTATGAAGGCAAACTCTGCACTGGTCGCAGCGTGCCTAACTTTGATTCCGGCACACCTTTCATCGTCACTTTGGACGAAAACGGCGTATGGGGCAAACTTGGCTACCATGCTACTGCAGACTACGACTGCAACATCCGCGCGATGCATTCAGACGGTTCTGCGCTCTACATTGGTATGCAGACTAAGGGCTTCCACTACACTCAGGATAGTGGCTACAACTGGGAATGTGTGAACGAAGGATTGCCTTACAACGAAGGCGACTTCACTCCAATGAGAATTAAGACCGATGCCGAGTACATCTATTTGGCTGCCTACTCACAGGACAACAACAGCGGCCTCTACCGTCTTGCTAAGAAGGATTTGAATTTGGTGGACGCTATCAGCGACGTTAACGACAATTCGGGCGATGTTAAATTCGATGGTGCGCAATTGAAGTTTGGTGCTTCAACACAGAGCGCAGCGGTTTATGACATGAGCGGACGTCTGGTGCTTCGAACTGCAGGCAATAATGTCAACGTGAACCATTTGAATTCAGGCGCATATCTCTATAAGGCCGTTCAGAATGGCAAGAGCGTATGTGGCAAGTTTATGAAGAAATAATCAATGGAATATAACTCACAGACCACGACACGGAGGTGAAGTGGTCTGTGAGTTGCTTTAATGGCTTGACGTCATGACAGGCTCAAGGCATTAGGGCTGTTGTAAAAAGTGAAAGAATCTTTATGAAATTATATCATTTGAAAAAACAAGCACTTGCTACCGTGCTTTCAACATTCGTGCTGACTGCTGCTGCACAGGCAGAACTGGAGGTTTCGCTCTCAACCGGCTTTGAAACCGGAATGCCGGAAGGCTATACTACCCACGACCTGGATGGACGCGAACACCATTTCACAATGGTGCAATTGGGCTTGGCAAACGGCGTGTCGTGGATGTGCATGAAAGAGAGTGGCAAGAGCAATCGCTACGCTGCAAGTACGTCGAAACACAAAATTCAGAGCGGCGTTGAAAATATTGCTGCCAGCAACTGGCTGGTGACACCTCAGGTGCGTATCCTCGCAAGCGATGCTGTGCTCACATGGCGTGCGCAGTCGGTGTGTGAGTCAATCGACGAGGGCGACACCTACGAAGTTTACGTCAGCACAAAAGGCAACCGTCCCGAAGATTTCAAAGGACAACCTGTATTTAGAATAGAGGGCGAAAGTGTCAATAGCTGGACTTCCCACGAAGTCAAATTAGGGCAGTTTGCCAATCAATACGTTTATATCGCATTTGTCAACAAAAGCCTGCAGCGCGAAATCCTTGCCATCGACGACATTAAAGTGCAGAGCAGCAAGGGCACCATTGACCTCAGCAGCAGTTGGGATAAGTTTATCTACGGCACGCAGACTGCAAAGCTGGGCGGAGCGTTGAAGAACAATGGCGCAGGAGAACTCAGTGCATTCAGCGTGTGTGCTGATGTGGAAGGCGAAACCCTTAAAATAGATTGCAGCGACGCGCTGGTTAAGACCGGCGAAACCTTTGAATTTGAATTTGACAAAGAGTTTGCCACAATTCCTGGCGACACTATCAATTATAAAATATGGGTAGAGTGGGGCGAATGGTTGCCCGACACGTTGAAGGCATACACACTTCCCATGTTGTTCGACCCCTATCGCCGCATCGTGATAGAAAAAGGTACTGGTATGTGGTGTGGCTATTGCCCGACAGGCATAATTGCCATGGAGCGCATGAAGAAAAAATATCCTGAAGAGTTCATTGGTATTGCCGTGCACTACGACGATGATTTCCACGTGAATGGCTACAGCGATGAAATCAAATTTTCGTCGTTCCCCTCCATGTATGTCAATCGTCAGCACATGGTGGCGCCAATGGTGCTTACGTACGAAACCGGGAAATACGATTTCACAATGGGAAGTGGTGGTGTTGAAACAGCCTTCCTTGAAGAACAGGGCGAAGAAACCATTGCAGACATCAGCGTAGTGGCACATCATGAAGCCGACAAGATTATAGCGAAGGCTACAACGCGCTTTGCCATAAGCAAGTCGGATTTGGACTATCGCATCGCCTTTGTTGCGGTCGAAGACAGAGTGACAGGACCCTATCAGACCAACTATTATAGCGGCAACACGGGCTACACCTTAGATGGCTTTGCTGAATTGCCACAATATATTGCACCATTCGTTTTTGACGACGTGGCACGCAGTATTGCCGGTGAGGTTTATGGCATTCCGGCATCGGTGCCCACTGCTGTTGAAGCCGGAGCTTCCTACACTTTTGAGCATAAGTTTGAAGCAAGTGGCATTAGCAATTACAGCAATGTGCGCATTCTGGCAATGCTCATCGACGTGGCTACTGGAGAGATTGTCAATGCTGCACAGGCACAATTTTCGACCACAGGAATTGATGCCGTTACAATGGAGCAGGGCAAAACAGCGGTTTACTACGACCTTAGCGGACGTCGCGTGGCACAACCTGCTGCGAAAGGCGTTTATATCCGCAATGGCAAGAAAGTGATGCAATAATCGCCAAACGAAGCGGCAGAGCAGGCTGCGATATTGCCTGCAACAATAGCCTCAATGGTGGACTAATAGCTTTATCCCCTTTGCTTTACCCTTCGGTCAGCGACCGTTGGTTCAGGGGAATCATGTCCTAGGTGGGGCATCCGCTATATTATTGCCTTGATACAACAAACGAAGAGGATGCATCAATGTAAATATGACGCATCCTCTTCGTTATAAAGTTTTATGCAATTATGCCTTTACGCGGTTTTGGTATGAACCGTCGCGAGTGTCGATTTCGATGATTTCGCCTTCTTCGATGAAGAGGGGAACACGAACCTTAGCGCCTGTTTCAACCACAGCATCCTTGAGCGTGTTTGTTGCTGTATCGCCACGAAGACCGGGTTCTGTGTAAGTAATCTGAAGACGTGTCTTCACGGGCATTTCTGCGTAAAGAACAGTTTCAGTAGAAGAGTCGCTTACAACTTCAACAGTGTCGCCTTCCTTCATGTATTCTACGCCAGTGATGAGGTCCTTAGCGATAGGAATTTGTTCGAACGTTTCGTTGTTCATGAAGATGTAGTCAGTACCTTCCATGTAAAGGAACTGATAGGGACGGCGTTCTACGCGAACATCTTCGAGAGCTTCACCGATGTTAAAGCGCTTTTCGAGTACACGACCAGAAACTACGTCCTTCAAAGTGGTACGCATGATGGTGTTACCCTTACCAGGCTTAACGTGGAGGAAGTCGATGCAGAAGTAGAGCTTACCGTCGAGGCGGATGCAAGTGCCCTTCTTAATGTCTTGTGATTTAATCATAAAATAAATATTTGATGTTGTTGAATTTCGGGCGCAAAGATAAGAATTTCTGTTGAAATTCATACCCTTTTTGAGTAAGAAACCGCATGTGGCAGTGTGTTATCTGCGCACATTCCACATTTTATTGGTGCCACCAGCGTCAAAGAGTACGTCAATATTAGCACCCTGCTTTTCAGCAATGATTTCCCAAGCGCGGAGTTCGATAAACTGTTCAGTAGAGAGTCCGAGTTCCTTCTGATATGCCTTGTCGGCAATAGCACGCTGACGTTCTGCGGCTTCACGTGCTACGAGCATTTCGCGGCGAGATTCTTCCGTGCGCTTCGCCTGTGTAGCAGCTGCGGTGTTATCCATTTCAGCTTTCTGCTTTTCGTTGGGAAGGGCGCGACCGATAACTACATTTACTACGTCAACAGGGAGTGTGCCGTGTTTCTGGCTGAGCGAAGCAATGTAATTTTCCATGTCTCTCTTCACCGCGATATTGATGGAGTCAAGCACTTCGCGGTTACTCATGAGGTCAAACGGACCAAAGTTAGAGATGTAACCACGCACGATGTTGCGGTACTGTTCCTGGATGACATTCTCATACCAATTTTCACCATAGTTCTTAATCAATATGGGCGACCTGTTGTCTTGCACTTGAAGCTGAATCTGCGTGTTAAAGTCCAAAAGGGTGTTATCGTTAGAAGTGGCATCGTCCAGTTTTTCATCAAACTTTTGGGGAAGCATGGACACGGTAACGTAAGAGGTCGAGAACCACGTGTATTTCAGTCCTGTTTCAACGGGAGTTTCGTCTACACCGCCCGAACCAAAGATGTAGGGTTTGTGAATCAATACCGCTTCTTCACCAGCGTCGGGAGTAACGCTTGTGCAGGATGCCATACCGAACAAAATAGTTCCGCAAAGCAACATGTTTTTTGTCAAATGCTTCATAGTAAAAAATATTAGGGAGTTGTTTTTTTCTAATAGGGAGTTCATTTGCAGTAATAGGGAGATGGTTTTAGATATCTTCCACCTTTATCAACCCGTGTGTCAGCGCATAAACCGTGAGCGCCGAGACGCTTTTGATGCCGAGTTTATCGGTGATGTTTTTGCGGTGGGTTACTACGGTTGGCAGACTCACGCACAGTTTATCGGCAATTTCCTTGTTGATATATCCCTTTGTGAGCAGTTGGAGCACCTTGATCTCACGTTGTGAGAGTGGTGACGGTTGCTGGTCGTGGTATTGCGTAGGGATTTGAGAAACCGAGGGGTGCTGCGTATGCTTTCCGTGCGCCATTTCAGCCAGGCGGATGAAGGCGTGGGTGAGTTGTTCTTCGCTTTGTGTACAATCTAAAGTGTGAAAGTCACGTGGCAAGCGTCCGCGCTCACCGCCTTCCACCAATATGATGGTTTGGCGAATGTGAGCAAGGAAAAACTGCGCATTTTCTATCAGTACCTCGGGCGATATGAAGTAGTGGAAGAATCGTCCGCCCGACTCTTCTAACTCGGCATATCCCGAGAAACAACTGATTTCTGCCATCGGCATGATTTTCTCTATGATGCTGGCGAGTCCAAGCGCAGCCAGAGTGTTGGGGTGTATGATTGCAATCATTGGGTGAGGTGTTGAGGTGATTAGGGCGCTTCGCTTTGAGGTTTTGAGGCTAAAAGTCTTTGAGGACTTTAGGGAGTTTAGGGTCAAGAGCATGGTCCGTATGGTTCTTAAAACCTCAAAACCTTGTAACCTTAAAACCTAATCAACTGTATCTTATCCATTTCAGAATTTCCTTCACCGTAGGTTTCTTGCCGTACATCAAAATGCCGATGCGATAGATGCGTCCGCTCATCCACACAATGAAGATGGCAGTAGCATAGAGTAGGGCAAGCGAGAGCAGTTCTTGCCAAAGGGGAACTCCAAAGGGAATGCGCACCATCATCACGATGGGTGAGGTAAGTGGGAAGAGCGAACCATAGAATGCCAAGGGTCCGTCAGGATTCTCCGCACCATAGAGTGCCGCGTAGAGACCGAAGACCATGATGAGAATTACGGGCATCATGAATTGCGAACTGTCTTCTTGTGCATTGATGCTTGCTCCAACAGCCGCAAAGAAAGAGGCATAGAGCAGATATCCCCCAATGAAATAGAGGATGAACATAATGATCAATTCTGCAAGGGGAAGCGCACTCAGAATTTCAGTGACGGGGTTGCCAGCTTGCGCTTCCGCCATTGCCGCTTGCATGGCAGCATCGCCTCCCATCATCATCGGAGGATTTGCAACTTCAGGAGCGCCAACAAAGTAAGCAACTGCCGTGAGAATCCCTGCAAGCATGATGCCCCAAATGGCAATTTGTGCGAAACCAACAAGAGCAATGCCGATAATCTTACCCATCATCAGTTGGAAGGGTTTTACGCTCGATACCACAATCTCCATAATGCGGTTCGTCTTCTCCTCCATTACGCCTTGCATGACCATGCCACCGTAGGTCATTACGAACATGTAGATAATAAAGGTAAATAAGAAACCAACCCCCAGGGCAACGCCCGAGTCTGACGACGTTTCACCGCCATCTTCTGTCCATTTAATGGTTTGTGCACTGATGTCGGTTTCTGCTTCAGCAATGATTTGTGCAAGTCCCTCCACATTGTAACTGGCCAATTTGTCTGCGCGCACCTTTTCAGATAAAATATCCTCCGTGAGTCGTTGCAAGTCGGCGGGCACTTCCTCAGAAGAATATATCTTGAGCGCCTCTGGATTTTCAACCAAGTCTTCGGTGATGAGAATCACCGCTTTGACATTCGCCTCTTCATCTCGAAATTCAGGAAGCACTTCGGGGGCAGTTACAAAATGGTAACTTTCATTGTCCTCAAAGAGTGGCGCATATTTGAGCGTCTTATCCACAAGCATCACCGTGTGCTGGGTGTCGTCCTTAATAGATGCCAGCAAAAAGGGTGTAACTGCTACTCCCGCAATGATGAAGGGCATGAGGATGGTAAGAAGTATAAACGACTTCTTCTGGATGCGCGTAAAGAATTCGCGCTGTATGATAATCAGTATTTTTGACATAGTTTTTTTAGTTAACGAGTTGACAAGGTACGAGTAGACGAGAAGGGCACCGAGATAAACGCGTTTAGTAGATGAGTTGACAAGGTATGAGTAGACAAGATAGTTACCGAGATAAACGCGTTTCGTCCCGCATGGTATTACTCACTACTCGTTACTCACTCCTCACTCCTCACTTCTCACTCCTCACTTTCTCCTACCACCTTCAAGAAAATCTCGTGCATCGTAGGCAACTTTTCGTTAAAAGTGCGGATGTCGAGCGGCTCAGAAAGCAGACGAATGAGTGCTGTATTAGATAGCGCCTCCGACTTGCGCATTTGGTAATGGTCGATGCTGCCCACGCGATGGTGCGAAATGACTTCATAGTCTGCGCATGTTTTCAGTACGTCTGTTCCTGTACCAGAAACCTCGTAGATGCCCGAACGGTATTGGTTGCGAATTTCTTCTACATTGCCCTGCAATACCACCTTGGAGTGGTTGATGAGCGCAATGTTGTCGCAAATTTCTTCAACCGAAGCCATGTTATGGGTGGAGAAGATAATCGTGTGCCCCTTGTCTCGGAGTTCCAAAATCTCGCGCTTCAGGAGTTCGGCGTTTACGGGGTCGAATCCCGAGAAAGGTTCGTCAAGGATGAGCAAAGGCGGTTCGTGAAGTATGGTGATGATGAACTGCACTTTCTGTTGCATACCTTTTGAAAGTTCTTCCAACTTCTTGTTCCACCATGGCATGATGCCAAACTTCTCAAACCAGAACTGCAGGCGTTTGCGCGCTTCAGAGGCCGAGAGTCCTTTGAGTTGAGCGAGGTAAATTGCCTGTTCGCCCACCTTCATCTTCTTATAGAGTCCCCGTTCTTCGGGTAGGTAACCTATGCGTGCTACATCCTCGGGGCGAATGGGCGCACCGTCGAAAATGACTTCACCTTGATCGGGCATAGTGATGCGGTTGATGATGCGAATGAGTGTTGTTTTGCCCGCGCCATTAGGACCGAGCAAACCGAAAACCTTGCCACGGGGCACTTGAATGCTAACATCATTCAGGGCAGTGTGTTGGGCAAAGGATTTGTGTATATTTCTTGCTTCTAAAAACATGATGCTTTTTTTGTTAAATGAGAAAGGAAAAATGAGAAATCTGCGAGTAAGCGAGAGCAGCGCCAAGTTTACTTAAGCGTTGCCGAGCGTAAGCAGATTCAAGACCGCAAAGCGGGATTAAAGGAGAAAAACCATGCGGCGTGAGATAACAATTAGATAATTAATTTGTTGGGAGGTATTTTCTCCTTTCTCCTTTCTGATTTCTCCTTTCAAATCAGGGTTCTGTTTCTCCCTCAATATATTGTTCCATAAAGAAATGTTCTCCATCAAACACGGCGTAGGAGAAAAGCGAAATCCAATCTCCAAGGATGGCGATGCGTGCCGTGCGACTCAGCATAAGGTCGAGTTCGATGTGGCGGTGACCAAAGACGAAGTAATTAATGTCGGGGTGTGTTTTCAAGTAGTCTTTGGCGTAGATAATCAGGTGCTCCTTGTCTTCGCCCATGTAGGGAGGTTCAACACCATCCTTGCGTTTTAAGCGACTGTGTTTCGCCCATGCCAATCCGAAATCCATTCCCCACCGAGGATGGACGGAGGCAAAGAGGCGCTGACAGAGTTTGTTGTGAAACAGGCGGCGCAACCACTTAAACTTCCAGTCGTTGTCGCCCAACCCATCACCATGAGCAAGGTAAAACGTCTTGCCGTAGAGTTCTGTCACAACGCCCTCGCGATGTAGCACCACGCCACACTCCTTTTCCAAGTAATCGCCCACCCAAAGGTCATGATTGCCAATGAAGAAATGCACTTCTACGCCCATGTCGGTGAGTTCGGATAACTTTCCCAAGAAGCGCGTGTAACCCTTGGGTACAACGAGTTTGTACTCATGCCAAAAGTCAAACATGTCGCCCAACAGATAGACAGCACCCGCTTTATGCTTGATGCTGTCAAGGAAATTTACGAGTCGGCGCTCTTGAGTGCGTGCGTGGGGGATAGCACGACTGCCTAAGTGGGCATCGGAAAGAAAATATATGGGTTTCATTTTTTTTGAGTACAGAGTACAGATTATAGAGTACAACTTTTTTAGATTACAGAGTACAACAGACAGAGTGCAGAGTACAACTGCTGAGCGAATAGTTTTTCAACGAGTAATTAATCCCGGACGGAGTTGTACTCTGTTATCTGTACTCTATTTTACATAAATCCAAGGTCTAACTTCGCCTCTTCCGACATCATGTCCTTGTCCCACTCGGGTTCGAATACGAGATTGACACGCGCATCGGTAATCTGAGGTATTCCTGCCACTTTCATGCGCACATCTTCTACGATAAAGTCCGCCGCGGGGCAGTTGGGCGCGGTAAGTGTCATGTCGATATCCACAGCGTAATCGTCGTTGAGGTCTATCTTATAAATCAATCCCAAGGCATAAATATCCACGGGAATTTCGGGGTCATAAACTGTTTTGAGCACTTCGATAATGCGCTCTTCTATTTGGAGTCTTTCTTCTGAAGTCATAGTTTGTGTAGCGTACTGAGCACAGTGTACTGAGTACAACTTTTAAGCGTTTTAAGTTTTTAGAGTATCATAAGCGGAGTAAAATCAGCGCAAACAATCCGCACGGAGTTGTATGCTGAACTCTGTTATCTGTACTCTATAAATTTCCTTTCTCCGAATAACTATAATAGCCTTCGGACGAGATAATGATATGGTCGATGAGTGGAATTTGCATGTGTTCCGCCGCGAGTTTCAGGCGTTGCGTGAGTTGGTCATCCTGTCTGCTGGGCGTCAGATTTCCCGATGGGTGGTTGTGGCAGAGAATGATGCGCGATGCTTTTCGCAGGAGTGCTTCGCGTAACACGCAGCGAATGTCAACGAGTGAAGCGTCTGTTGTTCCTTTACCTACAAGTACGATGTCGATGAGTTTCAACGAGATGTCAAGTAGTATGGCGTGGCATTCTTCGTGTGTCAAGTCGCGCATGTATTCTTTGAGTAAGTCTACCGCAGCCTGTGCAGAGTCAATCTTCTTTCGTTCACGCGCTTTTTCTTCCGACCTGCGCTTGCCGAGTTCGCAGGCAGCCTTGATGGTAATTGCCTTGGCTGGTCCGATTCCTTTGTAGCGCTGTAGTTCGGCGATAGTGAGTTTCCCCAATTCGTAAAGGTTGTCGCCAACATCTGCCAGTATGCGCTTGGTGAGCGTCACAGCGTCTTCATCGGGCGATCCCGAACCTATCAGAATTGCCAGCAGTTCGGCTTTGCTCAGCGCCTCCGCACCCAGCGCTTCCAACTTTTCACGCGGTTTATCTTCTTCAGCCCATTGGGCGATGGTAAGTTTTGAGTGGTCCATGAAACTAGAGTGCTGTACTCTGTACTCTACTTATAAAAATTCTTCTTAAAAGCCTCGAACTCTCCGCGTCCCAATATGCAGCGTTCCCACCATGCACGGAGGAAACCTGTGCCGTAACCCGTAAGTTGTACAAATGCCGCAGCTACGGCACGTATGCCAACTCCGAGACTTTTTTCCGCAACACTTGCGTCAACAAAGATAACAAGCGCAAAGAGCAATAAAGGCGTGGTGCCAAAGAGAGTGAAGATGGGGAGTAGCGCACCAAACACGGATGAAAGCAAGCAAAGGGCTACTCCAATAGTGAACACTGCGGGCAACAGGTGCACGAGTTTCAACGTCCCCGGATGGCGCTTCGTCAAGTTGATGCGCGCAATTCCCGAGTTATGTACTTGCTTAAAGAATTTCTTGAGGTCCGTACGGCGCTTATGCCACACCCACGCTTCGGGGAAGAGGCGACACTTGTAACCGCCCTTGAAAATGCGTGTTGAGAAGTCGATGTCTTCGCCAAAGCGCATTTTGCTGAAACCGCCAAGGGCATTGTAAACCTCACGGCGCACTCCCATGTTGAATGATCGCGGGTAGAACTTGTCCAACTTCTTCTTCCCCCCACGAATTCCTCCCGTGGTGAAGAACGACGTCATCGCATAATTAATAGCCTTCTGCATGGGAGTAAAACTGTCGTGCGCACGGTCGGGACCGCCAAAGGCATCGCAGGGATTTGCCTGCAATTCATTTTCAACCTCTTCAATATATTTCGGAGGACAAACGGCGTCGGAATCTAAGATTAAGACGTACTCGCCCGAAGCACGCTCCACGCCATAGTTGCGAGTTTGACCAGGTCCGCTATTGGGTTTTGTAAAATACTTTACGTCCAAACGGTCGCGATATTGGTCCACCACGTCTTTGCAAGGCACGGAAGACCCGTCTTCAACAACAATTACCTCGAAGTCTTGACACGTTTGTAGTGTTAAACTTTCAAGCAGTTCCTGCGCCTCATCAGGGCGGTTATATACGGGGATAATCACTGAATATTTCATACGTTGCAAAGTTACATCTTTTTTTAATTGAGAGCGTTTCAGGGGTTGACAAATGTATCTGAATGATAGGAAAGGCGTAGTCACCGCTTTTGGGCGCTTTTTTGCTTGAAAGTGTGGATAGAACATGCTTTTTAGGCATAAATCAGTTGTCAACTGCGATTTTATCTTCAAATTTGCCTAGCAATGAAACGTTATTACGATTTAACAGAGATTCGTTATGGAATATATTTTGTTGACGCTTGCCGTTGTTTGTGCGGTTGTTGGTTTGGTGGGGGGCATTGTTCCTGCGCTGCCGGGTCCTCCCGTTTCTTACGTAGCCTTGTGGTTGTTGTGGTTGTATCCTCAGTTTGTCCCCCCAAGCCGGGGATGTACTGCATTACGCTTTCACATGATGTAAACATAATCATAACAAGCAAAAGCAATGCTACAATTCTTAATTTGAAATTCATAGTTTTTCCTCCTTAAATATAATGAAAATTCCAAATA
>CALCHM010000201.1 GCA_937901345.1 uncultured Prevotella sp.
TGAACAGCGTCTTGGTCTGGTTTCCGGACAGGGATGCTGTGAAGCTGAAGGTGTACTTTGTGCCATTGATGGTCAGGCTTCCGGATTTGCTTGCACTGGAATTGATGGTATAGGAAGAACCAGTTGACACAAGCTGAACCTTTGCCGTGACCGTCGAAGTGTTGTTTGCCACCGACTGACTGTCTACCGTCCATGCAATCTGCAAACGGTAGCCCGTCCGAATGGCCTGTTGAATCGTGCCTGATGCCGCCATGCTCCGCCCCCCTTTCAAGGGTCAGAGACCTATCATTCCGTTAAATCTTCTTGAAGGATGTGTTCCCGTTCGCTCTGGGCATAAAGGCAAACCCACCGATCTGCAAACTGTGAAGCACCTGCGCGTCCGTGATGTATAGCTTTCGATTGCTGAAGTACGCCACCTCTGCGCCGTCCTGAAGGAAGCTGATCCTGTCGTTAGCGATCTCCAGTTCCAGTTCGTTCCCGACCTCGCCCAACAGAATCTTGCCGTCAACAAAGCGGATGTACTTCCGGATTTCTTCGAATTCTGCATCAGTCCCAGCAGCCACGCTTGCAATGTCCTGGCTGAACTGGTTGAACTGAATTTCAAAGGAGTCCTTCGTCTGCTCTATGGTGGTGCTTACAGAGGAGACGAGTGCATCCGTTTCGTCTTTCAAGTAGTAGTTTTCCGCCACAGATGACTGGATGTTGTCCGCCGTCACCTGCATGGAAGCCATCAGATTCTGCTCGACGTTATAGACAGCCTCTGATGCCCTTTTAACGCTCTCCGCTGCCGTCTGAAGAATGACACCCTGCGCATCCGAAACACCCTTCACAGCCTCAGAAAAGGCCGCTATTGACTTGCCAAGCGTCATCTTATTCGCGCCAGGGTCAAGCAGCTTCAGAGATAGCTTTGAAATCAGGAAGCGCTGCTGCAAACCATGCGGAACGCTCTCTGCATCGACCATTGTTGCCACATGGAAAGACGCAATGTCCTGCCCAGTTGCAGCCAGGTCAGCCGCTGTCAGTTCGATGGTTTCAGGCAGCTTGACAGAATTCGCAAGATGCGTATTGCCCTTTGTTTTCAGGTTCTCAGGATCAGTCACGTCATCATAAATGACCGTCTTGACAATCGTGCCATATTGTGCTATTGCATCAGAATCCTGCACAAAGTCAACTCCGCCGTTCACACTGGAGATGGTCAGCCGAACATCCGTGTCTTTGCCTTCCTCATCCTTCAGTTTTGCGCCCAAGGGGATAATGACAGTTGCGACATCTTCGCCCTTGCGCACCCGCTTCAAGTCAAGCAAATTCTGCCCAAGCTTGATCTTCTGAGGCGACAAAACGTTGATGCTTGACAAATAGTCCAGATAGTGCATGCCGTCCTCATGCCGGATGATGATGTACCCGCCCAGCAGGTCAAACAGCTTCTTCTGTACCACATCCCACGTTGTTACATAGTCAATGTCAGACCGGACGATGTAGTCGTTCGGATCAGTCACCGTCACATTGCCCAGCGTGAACCGTTTATCCACATCTACCTGCGCATTGTGGATATCCAGCAGCATCTGCAAGAACTCTCTGATGCCGCCCGTGAAATCATAAGGCCGCTGGATGCTGTCAAGCAAAAACGCAAGCTCTCCCTCACAGGTGATCTTGCGCTCATTGTGCCAGCCTATTTCTTCATCCAGCGCCCTACCACGGAACAGCAGATAGTCATCCTGAAACACCGTGATGATGCTCCGTAGTTTACGAATCAGCCCATAATACGGATGATCAGGATAGATTGCAAAACTGAAACTGCCTGTCTTGTTGACTTCAAGTTCAAGCGAAGGATTGACAATCTTCATGCTTTCCAGCTTGCTATGGTAAAGCAGCAGGCCGTCGCAATACACCCGGTACGTCATAGCGCCGCCTCCTGCCATGTGAACGCGATTGCGCCCGTACCAGTAACCGTGACGATGTTCTCACCCTCTACAAGTTCCAATTCAGGCAACGTGTACGTTCCACTTGCTAAGTCCCAGATATTCGACTGCTGATATACAATGTTCAGGCTGGTATCTGTTTCGATGGTCACAAGAGGTACAGCACGTTTTCTTGAATTTGTCAAGGTTACGTCCACAACCCCATCAACCGCCTGTGTCACGACGGTTTCATCCATCTTGTACTTGTACGGCTCACAGTCGCATTCAACAGTAATTCTGCCGATGCCCTTTTCGCTTGTGTACTTGGAGACGCTACATCTTCCCACATAGAAGAAGGAAGGATCATCGTCAAGGACAATCCTTCCTTTCTTCCCGTGAATCTTGTTCTTAACGTCTGCAAACTGAGAGAGTTGTTCATTCCGGGGCTGAATGCTTTCAAATTCAAATCGGTGCTGCGCATTCGTGTATTTGGGTTCACCAAAGAAATCCGTAAAGTCCAATTCACCGTCTGCACCTGCAATGTCGATGGTTTGCCGTTTGACTTCCGGCGAACCGATCTCCTTTCCAGTTCTCAGAAGATGAAGGTCTTTGTAGGAGTGAAACCCAAGGAATGAAACTCCCTTCATGTTTTCACCTCTTTAGCTTTTGCCAAGATAGTTGATCGTTTCTTTCACAGGCGTGATGATGACATTCTTCACGTAGGTGATACCGGCACTGACCTGCGTACCGTTCGCGTTGAAGAATGGCGGGGTCGTTGCGGTTTCAAGCTTGTAATTCACGCCCGTAACAACCTCTTTTGATGTCCATGTAGGAGATTGCCCGTTAAACTGACCACACCACATTTCGTCAAAATCGCTGCTTCCGCCAGTAAGCGTGTTTACACTCATACTGTCAACGTTTGCACCTTCTACAACAGTCAAGACATTAGTTTCAAGGTCTGTCGCCTTGACGTAGCCTTCCAGTAGAATTTTGTCCGCCTTCGCTTTAATTTCTTCCGCATGTAACGCAATGGTTGACTCTGCGCCATCAAGCTTGATTTCGGCAGCAGTCACACGTTCGCCCATCTTGTTAACGACCGATTGCGCTGCCTTCAATTCGATTTTCGCTTCCGCGCCGTCGATCCTAACTTCAGCACCGGATACCCGTGCTTCCAGGATGTCGACAGAAGACTGAGCCGCTTTCAGTGCAATCTCCGCTTTAGCTGCGTTAAAGTCGCCCTCGATCACCGTCGTTCTGTGGCCGATCAGGTTGATATTCTCAACCGTGATATTCAGCGCTTCGTCCGTCTCTGTCAGCCACCTGTGCTGGTCGTTGAGCATGGAAGAAAAGCGCTTGACCGTGTTTGCATTGCCGTCCGTCAGAGACTCCTGCGGGAAGCCGAAGGTGTAGTCCGATTTCTCCGGGTTTTCGATGTCAAGTTCGACTGCCGTGCAGACTTCGTCCTTGTCCAGGCCGTGAGGGATACTGTGCAGATGCACCGTGTCGCCCAGATGGATGCTGTCCACATCCACGCCGCAGGCATGCATGTCAATCGCTGTAATGGTCAGCGTCGTTTCTGCCTTCAGCTTCGCCATGTGTTTCAGACCAAGACTCAGCAGTTCACCCGGATCAGTCACATCGTCCCAGTTTCGCGTCTTGACAATGCGCCCGTACTTTTCAACGCCTTCAGTATCTTCAATGTAGTCCTTGCCGTCATTGACCTTCTTGATGGACGTGTATTCGCCGTTGATCAGCTTGCCGACCGGGACAAGGATAGTGCACACTTCCTGGGCGTTGACCTTGTTTTCGATGTCGATCATGTTCACGCCGAAGTTGATTTGCTGCGAACAAGGCTGATCGAAGGTGGACACATAGTCAAGATAGCGCACACCGTTTTCACGACGTACTCTCAGATAGCCTTCATGCTCATCAACCAGCAGGCTTCTGATTTCTGACAGCGTGTCAGAAAATGAGTCGCCTGTTACCTTGGATGTATCTTCATCGCCAACAGCCGTGACGATGCCAGGTTCAAAGTGCTTGTAATCTTCCGTCTGCTCGTTGTGTACCGTCAGAAGCTGCCTGAAAAGGTCGGCAGACTTGCCGTCGACCTTGTACGGCCTCTGAAGGCTGTCAAGCAGGAATGCAAGTTCACCCTCGCAGTACACTTCTTTCTGATTGTGCAGGTCAGTCACGGTTTCAAGCACACGACCGCAGAAGACAATTTCGTCATCCTGTTCCAGTGTGACAACGGTCTTCAGCTTGTGCAGATTGTTATACGCCACATTCCCTGGCAGCACCGTGAAAGTGAGCGATCCCGCCTTGTTCAGTTCAAACGATGCCTTCGGGGAAAGCACCTGCAACGCCATATCATCAGAGGAGGGGTCGTAAAATACGACCCCATCCGCCTTAATCTTGTACATTACAGCATCACTCTCCCGTCAACAGTCTTTTTGAACGGCTCGACTTCCGCACTCATCCTTAGCGTGATGACGGCATTGTCCCGCTCAGGATCACCAACAGTCACGCGCCCCTTGTAGATGTGGAGCGGGTCATCGTCAAACCTGATTTCTTTCAACTGGCCTTGCAGATTGTTGAGGATGTCACTATAAATGGCAGGCCACTCCTCGCGACCTGCCATCGTGACAAATTCCAATTCGATTTTCCGATTCTTGAACTGCACCTTGCCCGTCAGCATCTCCGTCAGGTCAAGCGATCCATGCGCACCAGGCACATCGACGTAATGCGTTTTAGGCTGCGGAGACGTGATTCTCGGCGCAGTTTTCAGCATCAAGTTCCAGTCATAGTAACTGTGTTTATTGTCAAATGTTACACCGCGCATTTAATCACCCCCTGCTGCTTCGCGTGTTGTACTCGCCAAGTTTAACATTGACCTTCGGTGTAAGTGTGCCTGCAAGCACTCCAGTGTCAAGCGTGACATTGCCTGTGGTCACCTTCACATCGAAGCTGAGGCCGCTCAAACCTTCATTCATGGCTGCAAGCATCTCCGACTTGTTAAGCGCCATTTGCGTCTGGAGCATCGTCAAAAGGGATGACATTCCGCCTGGTTCACCGTTTTTGTTCCACGGTTTCTCCGGTTCGTCTTTTTCGGTGACAACGGGCGCAAAGCTTTGACTTCCACCGCTGTGCTCATGGCCTTCTTCGTCAACAGTAACACTAGAGCCAGGGCCTGTGGTGATACCCATCGCTTCACAGAACATTTCAAACCAAGCATTAATTCCGGTACCATACCTTCTTTCTGCATGTTTCGCGATCATGTCCCGCAATACGTCGGGTTGTCCAGTGCTTTTCATAAATTCGTACGCATCTGAATTGGAAGGAAGATTCTCTTTTGACACTCCAAACCACGAATAGACTGTGTCGAGAAAGTTAACAGCTTTATCAGTAGCGCCTCTGACAACTGGTTCAACAGTTCGCGCTGCTTGTGCTCCAGTATATTCCAGTCTATCAAAAATATTAACGTCACTGAAGTCTCCTGCCTCATGCGCATTTCGCACTTCTTCACTCGCGTCAATGCCGTCAAGCATCTGCTCATCTGTATCCGGAACATATCCTGTTTCTTCAGCAGTTTCTTCCAGATCGTTTTTAAAAGAGACACCACCCATCGCCATTAGGGACATACCTGCAGTAGGATGGGTCTTGAAAACAGCACCGCCGATCAGAATCATCGCAATGTTAATAAGGTCTTTGTGATCCTCTATAAAGGCTAAAAGTTCTTCAAGCCCCGATTTCAGGCTTGTCATCGAACTGGCAACGTTATCAAAATCCAAGCCCGTCAATTCTTCAAGCGTTTCAACAAGCTGCGGATGATTCTTTTCAAAATTCGCCCAGTCTGTCGACATGAGCATAATAAACGCGCCTACAGCCTCCAAGCCTAAGATAACCGGATTGGAAAAGGAGAATCCAAGAACAGCGCCCGCTATTCCAGCAAGTGCAGTTTTAAGGCCGTAACCATTATTTGAAAGCCAACTCAAGATTCCAATAACGTCATCCTTAACGCCGATTACAATCTCACCAGCCCAGCCGAAGAGATCACCGAAGAACTTGCCAACCTTTTTTGCGTCCTCCTCATTTCCTGTGATGGCAGCAAAAATGTTGCCCACAAGATTGGCTGCAACGCCAAGCAGATCAGCCGCTCCCTGCACACCTGCGTCGAACAGGTTTGAGAGCGTTCTGTCAAGCTGGAATTTGCCGAACTTATCAAACACAATGGAATCCTTAACCCTTGTGTAGAACGTCTTACAGCTATCGATAAATCCGGTTGCAGCATCTCCCGCAGCAGTGAAAATGCCTCCGATATTGATGCCGGACAAGTCAATACCCAGCGTGTCCTTGATGGTTTTTTCGACACCACTCCACCACTTCGTAATAGTGTCAACAGCAGTTTCTTCCTGCGGAACACCAAAGATGCCCAGCGTCCACGCGCAGACCTTTACGATATTGGCCTTTACAGCGTTCCACCATGTGCCAAGGATTGCACGAATGCCACCCTCAGCCGGAACGCCAGGAACACCGAAAATACCAAGAACCCAGTTACATGCTTTCTCAACGGCATGAACGACTTTCGCCCACCAGGTTGACACATGCGCACCAGTTTCGCCGCCATCTTCATCAGGATTGTTGAACAGCTTCAGCGTCCAATTCAGCGCTTCTTGTGCCTTCGCCTTTACTCCCTGCCACCAGCCGGAAACGAACTCCTTGACACCCTCAGCGGATTCAACAGGCTTCCCGAACAGCTTCAGCACCCAAATGAGCGCCTTTTCTGCATTGGCCTTTACGCCGCTCCACCAGTTAGACACAAAAGTTCCAACCTCTTCGGCAGTCTCTTTCGGGTTGGTAAACAGCTTCAGCACCCAATTCAGGACAGACTGCGCCTTTGCTTGTACGCCTGCCCACCAGGTCGAAATCTTCGTTGCAATCTCGCCGACTGTTTCTCTCGGATTGGAGAACAGTTTCAGCGTCCAATTCAGCGCGTCCTGCGCTGCTGCTTTTACGCCTGACCACCAACCGGAAACAAGGTTTTTGACTGCATCAGCCTTTGCCTCCGGAACTCCGAACAGCGTCAGTGTCCATTCAAGTGCTGACACCGCGCCAGACTTTACTGTATCCCACCAATCTTTAACAACCTTTTTAACGTCATCAACGGCTTCTGCTGGTGCAGTAAATATCTTCAGCACCCAGTCGCAGACACCGCTCACAACTTCCTTCGTCTTCTCCCACCAGCCGTCAAATGCCTTCTCAACGTCTTCCTTCGTCACGTCCGCTGGTTTGCCGAACAGGTTCAGCGTCCAATTACAGACTTTGGCGATCTGCGCAGATATACCGTTTTCGCCGTTCCACCACTTCAGAACAGCAGATTCGATTTTGTCCCACCCCGGAAGATCAACGCCGAAGAACATCTTAATCGTGCCCTGTACAGCAGGCCAGACAACGTTCGTCCATGCGTTTTTGATGGACTGTCCGACGTTGGAAAGCAGACCAGGAATCTTGCGCACGACATCGCGGAACATGTTCTTCAGCGCATTCGGCAAAGCTTCCAACTTCAGGCCGTCCTCAGTGAAGACATCGCTGAAATACGATGCAATCTTGTCGAAGCCTTCAGAAAGCCATTCAATGCCTTTCGTCACCGATTCTGTCAAAACAGGCATGAACTCGTTTAGCTTCCGCATTGCAGGAAGGACAAGCTTTTCCAGGATCGGCTTGCCGACTGTGGACTGGAATTTCCGCCACGAATCCTGCAGGTTCGCCATGACGTTTGCATACGAATCAGCTTCCTTCGCGGCCTGTCCGGCTGCGCCGGACTGCTTCTGCATGGTCTTCGCATAGTCAAGGCGGGTCGCCTGCTTCGTTGCTTCGTCCAACTTTGCCCATGCCTTTGTATCGGCAACAATGCCCTTTTCGACGGCATACGCAGCCATCTGCGCATCATTCGCAAACAGGCCGATTGCCTCGCCGCCCTCATAGCTGCCGTTGATAAAGCTGTTCAAATGGGACATTGATTCATCAAGGCTCATGTCCCAGAAAGCCGCTGCATCCGCTGCAATCAGCAGTCCATCAGACGCAAGGGTTGTCGCATCCTCGACGTTATAGCCAAGTCCCTTGAACTTCGCCGTCAGGGAAGTCATAGCGCCCGTCATGCGTGTGGATGTAATGCCTGTCTGATCCGCTACAGCATTCAGCTTCTTTTGTGCCGTGTCCGCATAGTCGCCCATGATCTGCGCGAATGCGGATTCCTCAGCAGCAACAGACGCAAATACATTTGAGCATGCTTTGCCAAAGTCAACAATCGCTTTGACAGAAAACGCAGCGGCGACATAAGTGCCGATGCGCTTAAACGTTTTTTCAAGTGCACTTTCGGCATCTCTTGCGCTGCCTACAGTTTTATCAAGGCTTCGTTCAGCCTCACTATGGTCAATAGCAATCGTGCCAAATAACTCGAATACATTCAAGGCCGTTCACCTGCCTTTCATCTTTTTCTTGACAAAAGAGAAAATGTGTGGTATTCGTTTGTCAAAAGGAGGTATCATCCATGAAAAACGTGTACCGCATCATTACTCTTTTTCTTGCCATCCATTTCTCTGTATTGTCTGCCGCAAGTGCAGAAACCATTAACCTCTCAAACCTCTCTTATAATGAACTTCTTGAACTCAGGCAACAGGTTGATTTCGCGATTGCCCAAACAAGAGAATGGAAGCAAGTTATCGTTTCGCCGGGTGAGTATATTGTCGGCATAGACATTCCTGCTGGTTCTTACACAGTTGACTTGTGCGGCTCTTTGGCTAATATCGAGGTATACTCAGACGGTAAACGCATCCACGGCCATTGTTTGACTAAATCTGACAGGGTCGGGAAATTGCCTTTGCAGGACGGCCAAATTGTGAGGATTGAATACGGGGACATGCTTTTCACACCTTACAAAGGTTTGGGCTTCTAACAAAAAAGGGGACGGTAAACGCCGTCCTCTTTTCGTTACCTTGTATTCCCTCGGTTCACATGCGTCAACCTATCCGCCAACCCCGCATCAATTGCAGGGGTCAGTTCGCCCACCATCGCGCCCGTATCCAGCAGCACAGCCTTCGGGATCGTGCGCCGCAGGAAGTCCATCAGGAGTGCATTCTGTTCGATCAGCGTTGCACGGACACCTTCGTCTTCCGCTCTGACCGCCGCCCGGATGTATCCTTGCAGCAGGTCAATGGGCGCAACTGCTTCTTTTCCTGCCTCGCCTCCACCCAGGAACGTGTTCCCGGTCATGCCGAAAATCGTCGGTTTCGTCAGGATCGCGCCTTCAGCATTCCACTTCACGTCGAAGCTGGGCAGCTTACCCTTGCCAGCAATCCCGAAAGGTGCTTTGCCGCCGCTCACAGAGATTTTCGGAATCTTGAAATTGCTGAAAATCTTGCCGATGGACAACGGGAAATAGCCCTTGATTTTGTCAATGGCTTTCTTCACAGCGTCCTTTGCCGCGCCGATCTTGTCTGCAATCGCCTTGCGGATATCCTCAAACCATTTCTTCACCTTTCCAGCAGCGTCCTTCAGGTCGTTGAACTTCGACTTGATACCTGAAATCGCCGTTGAACATGCAGACTTGATCTTGTTCCACAAACCAATCCAGAAGTTTCGGAAACCCTCGTTATTCTTCCATAGCACAACAAAAGCCGCCACAAGGCCGATAATGAGCGATACAATCAGACCGATGATGTTAGCCTTCATTGCCGCATTCAGCAACAGCACAGCCGTGCGAACGCCTGTAATCGCCTTTTTCGCCGCACTCATGATCGCGCCCCACTTCAGGATCAGGATGAAGGAAGCAACAGAAGCTGTCGTGCCGACGATTGCAGCCTTCCAGATGTCAATGGTCTTCTTGTTGTCCTGCACCCACTTCTTCACGTCCTTGACTTTCTTGACAAGGTTTTCAAGATGTGGTACAGCGGCCTGAACCATTTCGGCAACCTTGTTTTTGATCGCCGTCAGGATAGGCTCACCAACTGCGCCAAGATCAGCCATTGCATCAGTCAGTTTTTCCTGTGCCTGACGTGCTGCAATAACGTCCTTGTTCGTTTCCTGATACTGCGTTGATGCCTTGCTGTATGTGCCGTTCAGCGTGTTCATGATCAGGTCTTGACGTTCCTGCTCAGATGTGCATTTTGCAAGCTTGTCGTTGAAGCCCTCAATGCTGATTCCGCTCCATTCAAGCGCGTCCGCAAGGCTTCCTTGCACCTCGCCATTCTTCGCAGTATGGTTCGCCGCTTCTGCAAGTCCCTCAATGGGGAGGCTTGCGCCAAATGTGGCGTATACGCCCGTTGCAATGTCCGTCCAGGTGGACAATTCCTTTTCATTGTCCGCCAGCAAAGCCATGTGCTGCGCTGCTTCCACGGCTTGCTCCGTATCGCCAAGCACTGCATTCAGTGCTGAGTATGTGTCTTTCGCAGCCGTGGACGAATGACCGGATGCTTGAAAAGCACTGTCAAGCAGTCCCATCTGCTCCCGGTATTCTCTTGTCCCTTCAATCGCTGCAACCCATGCGCCACCCAGCGCAGCACCAGCCGTGATGACCATCTGCCCGACCTTCAACGCCGCGCCGCCTATCGTCGCAAAAGCGGATGATGTGCGTTCGCTTGCGTTTTCTGCCTTGCTCGATGTGTCATCAATGGCTTGGTGTGCCTGGTTCGCATCAATCGCTATCGTCCCCAACAGCCGGAACAATTCCATGCTGTTCACCTCCGCCGCCAGGACAGAAGTTCACCAGCATATTTGCCGATTCGCTTGCTATCCTCTTCAATTCGTCATGCGTTGGTGCTGCATTGTTGTTCTCATCATTCAGGGCCGATTCACGGAACTGGGCATAAGATCCTTCCCAGACCTTGTGCAGCCAGTATTCCCACATTTGCTTCTCTTCGATTTCCTCTTTGCGGATCGCGAACATCTCGCAGATGAACTCAAACAGCCGCCCGGAATCGATCATCACGTCCATAATCTCCAGCGGGTTTGAATACCGCTGGTACATCAAGTCCGCGAACTTTATGTCGTTTAGTTGAACTGCTTGAAAACAGCCGTAAAAAAATCACGGAAGCCTTCGTGCTTGACAACCTCAATGACCATCTCGCCGAAATCTGCCATAGGCATATCAGCGATTTCCGCCACCTTCATGCCAGACAGGCGGGAAAGCAGAGTATAGATATCCTTTTCGCAGCTTTCCATATGCTCCAGCACGACACCAGCGATATCGAACACGACAGTCATGCCGATAGATGCAACGTCAGCGTTCCTGACATCAGCATTGGCATTCTGCGTCATCATGTCGCGCACAGCATTCTTGATTTCCACACTGCCAAGGCACTGCTTACACTCCTTCACGCCGATCTTGGACAGGATGCGAGTCACGATGAAAAAGTCACTTGCCTTCAGAGCGCGCAGTTCATACTTCTTTTCGATTTCAGTAACCATTTTAGTTCCCTCCGTTTTTTATGTTCAATGAGAAGGGCAGGGGTTGTCCCCCTGCCCGGTTACATTACGCAGTCGCCTTCGGATAGTAAATCTTCCAGGGGAGCTTGTCCATGTCGGTATCAGGATCAGCATGGCACTCAAAGGTGTACTTGCCGACGCTGCCTTCCTTGTTCTTGCCTTCCTGCTCAAAGCCCGTAGTGCACAGAGCGTTGTCAAGGATAGCGATGACAGGCTCGTTGTTCAGCATCTTGCCGACGAAGGCGATATTGTCCCAGTAGTCGCCAATCTCGATGTCAGGCTTGGACTCGATCAGGTCATAGTTGTCCATCTCCGCCTCAGCCAGCACACCCATCGCCGCAGCAGCGATCACGTCAGAGGACAGTTCAATCAGGTTGACTTCCATCGTGGCCTTCTCGCCAGTCTTCACGCGCAGACCCTTGACCAGCACGTCAGCGCCGTCAACGGGCACGTCATAGACTTCGGGCACAATGGACAGCTTAGAGCCGCCAGAGGTCGCGCCGACGCAAGTCTCTGCAAAGTTCCAGCCGCTGCCCTCGGTATACTTCAGACCCTTGTGGATAGTACCAGCGCCGAAAAGGATATTCTTCGTAGTGTTGGCAGTAACGCCATTCTTACCTGCGATCATATCAGTTCACACTCCATTCATTGATTTCAAGATTGATTTTCATGCTGACAATTTCTGAATCAAAGCTTGGCACAACATCAGCACCTGCATAAAAAACAGCGATACCAGTTCCGTCAGGAAGTACCGCTGTTTGTGGTGCATGCTTTTCAATTTTTGCTTTGTCCTGTTCAAGCAGCATCCATCCGCCGCGCGTATACCCGCGCAGGATGAAGGTGATGTCCTGCCTGCCGTTTTCTTCCCTTGTCAGCGTTTCGGGTTCAATGTAAGAGCCAACCCACCATCTATCAGGTGGCTTCTCCTTCCATTCACCGAATGCGTAAGGGATGCCGTTCATTTCCATGAGATCGGACACAAATTTCAGCGCCGTCATGCTCATTCGCTCATCCCCTCTCCAAGTAGTTGCGCAAGCCGTCTTTCGACTTTCGCCTTGTTCTGTTCAAACGCTTTTTCAAGCGTGTAATTGGGTTCGCGGCCATTCGTTGCGTATGCGTCAAGGCGCTTCACCTTCCGAAGGAATTCAGCCGCTTCCTCTGCTTCCTCGCGGGAGCTGTAGGTTGCGCTTGTCTTGCTTCGGCTTTCGCCGTCCTTGACATACACCCACCAGCCTTTGCGACCGTCACCGTGTGCAGCGTGTGAACCTGTCCCGAACTCTTCCCAATAGACGGATTCGCGAGGGCTTCCAACAATGGCTTCACCTTTGTCTTCATCCACGACATTCTTGTAAGACTGCCGCAGCTTTTTGCCCTCTTCATCCTCGTATTGCATCTTGCAATTGCGCTGTGCATGTGCTTGCACCTCAAACGATGCCTCATGCAGCCATTGCTTTGTAATGTCGTTCAGAACCGCTTTGACATTGATGCTGTAGTCTTCCAATCTGGTAGGCATGTCACTGACCTCCCGTGTACTTCAGATAGATTTCAAGCTGTGAGCCTGCCTTCATCTGCATCGGGTTGTCAATCAGCATAATGTCGTACACAGCGCCATCGTTGACAAGTCGCGCATTTTCTGCATTGACCCGGCTATCAAGCTGCACATAGTCGCACACAAAGACGTGGGAAGACTCCTGAATCTTTGCGTTATAGACTCTGTACCGTGAATCGCCGGATTGCAGATCAAGCCAGCCGTGCAGGGTCTGGACATCCTGCCACGACTTCACCTGTTCACCGATTGCGTTCTTCGTTGTGGTGCTGATCTGGATGACAGCATCTGTGTTTCCGCCTATGCCCTTCATTTTCTCAGCCCCTGTCCGAATCGCGCTTTCATGTGCCGCTTCAAGAAGCCCATCAGATGCAGCGGATATCCGCCGATGCTGTTGCTTGCGTCCAGCGCCTGATAAGTCACGGAATGGCGGGAGATGGTTTCAGACTCTACGCCTGCCTTCTCCCGCTTGTCCAGATCATACTTCAGCATCTCGACAACGCCGATTTTCACGTCGGCCGGATATTCGACCAGGGTCACGAGCAGGTCGATTTCATCGCGTGTCTTTTCATTTACCCTGAAAGTGTGGTCATCGGATTCCATGACGGTATAAAGGCCGTCATTCTTCTCACTTCCGCTGATTTGCAGCGTGTCACCGATTTCATAAGGGTTCAGGGCTTCGACGGTAAACATGCCGCCTACCACATCCGCGATCCTGCCCGTTCCGCGTACCTGAAAGTTATTATTCGTATGTCCGCGAATAAGGAGTTCAAGCGCCTGAAGCCGTGCTTCAAGCGCCTGATCTACCTCATCCGTGGTGATGTACTGCCGCAGTTCCTCCACGGTCATTATCATCGCGGATCATCCTTCCGTTGTGATTTACGCCTTGGTCTTCAGGATAACGACCTTGCTCTCGTTGGTCAGCGCAGGCATGCCGAAGGCAGTGCAGACGATCTTGTCGCCCACGCCAGTCTCACGCTCATGCTCGACCAGGTTGCCACGCTTCAGGAAGTAGGTGATAGCAGGCAGGTCATCTTCGGTCTCGCCGTCGTTGTTCAGCTTGATGATGGGGTTGAAGTAAACACCTTCCTCCATCTTGACCTTGTTGGACACGACAACGTCGCAACCAGCCACACGACCGATAGCGCCGTTCACCATCACGCCAGCCTGGAACTTATCAGCAGACAGGAACTCCGCATCCTTGCGAAGCTGAGTCTTCTGCTTGCTGTGGATCAGAATGACCTTGCGGCTGTCGGCCTCCTCACCGAACATGTCAATGCCGTCCACAATCGCGGAATACTTGATCGCCGCAGTGGAAGCATCCATCACATTCTTGGACTCGTACAGCACAGCCACACGATCGTTATCCAGCTTCTCGGAGATGGACAGCGCGATCTGGCTGGTAGCAGTGCCCATAGGATTGCCGTAGCCGGAAAGCTGCGCCTCGTCGGTCAGCATAACGCCCTTACCAATCTTCTTGATGCCGTACTGGGCAGTGGTGAAGGCCATCTTGGTAGTGTCAATGGGCTGGCCTTCCTCCAGGTCGACCGCCTCGCCGATGTAGCCCCAGCGGGGAACAGTAACGGTAGAGCCGGGAGTGCCGCTCAGAGTGCTATCAACCTTGATATAGCCGGTCATAACGGCCTTCTTTTCAACCTTGGCGTTGATCATGTCGGAAACCACCTGGGGATCAAACACGTCGCCATTTACCAGGGTAGTCACATTAGTCAGGTCTGCCATAATTCATTCATCCTTTCATCAGTTGGTCTTTGTCAGTTGGGAGTAGAGTTCCGGATTCTGCTGCCGCAGTTCCACCTTGGCGTTGTAGCCCATTCTGGCGAACTCTTCCTTGGTGACAGCCTTGTCGCCAGGATCGCTTTCGGGCAGCTTGTTCTCCATGATGTTCTTCTTCTTTTCGCCCGTAAACTGTGAAGGCAGTTGAGTCTTCAGTGCGGCGATCTTGTCATCCATATCCTTGATCTTGCCGTCCTCGCCACGCTCCAGCTTGCCCTTGGCCTTCAGTTTGTACATGACATAGTCGATGTCATCAGGCTTCACGCCCTCTGCAAGCAGAGCAACATGCATGTCTGCATCGATCTGCGTCTCTTCAAGCTGTGCCTGAAGCGTTGCAATCTTGGTTTCGTAGTCGGTGACCTTCTGCTGGAGTTCCGCCTGTCCCTTGCTGGACTTCTTCATGTCAGCAATCAGCGCATTCGCTTCAGTAAGCTGCTGATTCACACTGTCGTTCTGCGTCTTCAGCTTGCCATAGCGCACATCAAGGTTTTCTTCGGATGCCGTGTAGATGCTGTTCGCCTTCATGTCATCCAGCACAGCCTGAACAAGTTCGTCGCTGATACCCTTTGCCTTCAAAATCTCTGCGATAGTCATTGCCTTTTCCATCCTTTCGTTACGCTTTTAACGGGGTCGCATCCCGTGATTGGAGGGCTTTTAACGTCATCCCCGGACGTGTGTATATGATAAAAGCCGGGTTTCCCCGGCTGTTATCCCAATAGCTTTTTCCATGTGTTCTTGCCGACCACGCCGTCAACAGTCAGGCCGTTCGCCTGCTGATACTGTCTGACAGCCGTCAGCGTCTTTGTGCCGAAGATGCCGTCCACTTTCCCTGCCGTGTAGCTGGTCGTGTGGTTCAGCAGCCATTGCAGCACCATGACCTGTGTACCTTTGTTTCCCACGCGCAGCGTTTTCATGTCATACACCACGCTTTCCGTTTTTGACGTTTTTTCGGCCTTCTCAGGCGTTTTAACCTTGCCTGCGGAATTCTGCACAGGCTTGCTCACAGCCACGTCAGGAGGCGTTTCTGAGCCATTCAGCAGCACTCTAACATCATTCCGGAATTCGTCCATGCTGCCGCCGAACTTCTTCTGCCAGTTTCGCGGGTCGCCGTGATTGCTGCCGTATCCAGCAGCAGCAGATTCATAATGGCCGATGACGTTTGCAGGGTCGATGTCGTATTCCGCACACAAAAAGGCGCACAACTCTTTTGCAAGGTTGAACGCCTCTCTGTAATACTTTTCGTCGGTCAGTCCGTCTTCACAGATTTCAAACTGAATATGTGTGTTGTTGTGACTGCCTTTCTTCCCGCTGCCAACGCCCCAGCACCTGTGATCCCACGGAAGCGTCTGGTAAATCCGGACAGTTCCGTCTGCCACCTTGCCAATGAAGGCGTGTACGCACTTGTTGCCGCTCTTCAACTCTCTGTTCCAGTGATTGCCGTACTGGTTACGCCCCAACACACCATCATCAGGATTGACATATCGCTTGATGTATGCATTGTTCGCGCCGGTGCTGTGTACGACAATACCAGAGGGCTTGATCTTCTTCCCGGCTTTATAGCATGGATTCTCAGTCAGATAATACTGTGTGATATCCATGTGTTATCACGCCCCTTCTTTGATTGTCCGTTTGTGCATTACTCATCATCGCCTTCAGGCGGGATGATCTCACTCAGCACTTCACCATCAATGATGGTCGGAGCGCTTGCGCTCTTTGCATCCACAAGACCCTCAGCAAGCAGATAACCCAGCACAGCAGCGCCCTGGAGGATAATGCCGGACACAGTCTCCGCAGTCTCCGCATCACCCTTGAACGCCACAATCAGACCAGACACAAACGCCGCAACAGCTACCCACAGCTTACGGCTGGTAAACTTCTGTACCCACTTCATATGAATGCCTCCTTTAACTTGCTTCCAACTTGTTTTTCGTACAAAAAAAGACCGCAAACGCAGTCTTTTCAAGGCTTTGCTAACTTGCTTGTAACTTGCTCAGCCCAACGGATTCACCATCTTTCGTGTCACTTCACAGCATCCAGATATCTGTGCCGGAATTCTTCAAAGTCTTTCGTCTTGTCAAGCCCAAAGAATTCAGCTCGTTCCTTCAGTTGCTTCAGTTCATCCTCATCAAGCGCCCACTTCGCACGGGTCAGAGCAACGCACCTGCAATTGCAATCCTCTTCAGGCTTGCCGAAGTCACCAGGATACATCGCCGTCTTGCCATCCATCTCAAAGGGTTCATTGGTTTCCTTGATCTGTCCGTCAAGCCGTCTGTGTGTCGGCCTGGTATCGCCGTCAAGCGTACCATCCCACTGCTTCACAACATCACAACCGTGTTCCTTTGCAGCATCACGCGCATCGTTCGCAGCCGCCTGCTGTATCCTGTGAGACTCCGTCCTGACAATGGTCTTTGCTCTGCCAAGAGGCGCTCTCGTCCGGTTCTTGATGTTCCGTGCAATGTCTGCAAAAGGCAGGTTGCTGGAGATTCCTCTTGAGATTTCGTTGGAGATCGCTTGCTTCAGCTTCTTCGCGTCCACTCCAAGGCTCTCGTACAGACCTTCATCGATCTGGCTATCCGTCATGATAGCCTTGACTGCTGCATCCTGATCCAGCGGAACAATCAACGGAATGCCCTGCCCGTGAATGCTGTACATCGTGCCGATGTAGCCGTCCTGATAGCTGTCATGCAGGTACTGCTGAATCGTTGCGTACTGATCGCCGTGAAGCTTGTCAAGGATGCCTTCCACCTGTCCACGCAGCGCCTTTTGATATTGGATCTGATAAATCCTGCTTTGCGTCAGTTCGTCTGACTGCAATAGCTTGATCTTCTCATCAATGTCACGCAAGGCGTTGCGGTACTGGCTTTCAAGTGCCTTGATCGTGCGTTCCTCTTTGGTGAGTTCCAGCTTGATGACTTCGCGTTCCCGCTTATTCATTTGCATCACCTCCATTCAAAAAAGGAAGCCCATCAACGGACTTCCTTCTTTTTATGGTTTCTCGGTTTTCGCGTCAACGTTTGCTCGACAGTCCATCCCGCCTTCAGTCGTCCCTTGATTGTCGACCAGCAGATCCCGGTTATGTCCGACCACTCTTGAATAGTGTGTGTTGCTCCGTTGAACGTCAGATAGCTGTTGTCGCGTTTGTTGTTCTGCTGGATTTTTTCGGACACCCATCTGCAATTGTCTGGGCAATAATTCCCATTCACATCAATCCTGTCCAGTGACAGACCTGCTGCAAAGCCATTATTAAGCGCCCAGTCTCTGAACGTTTCGTAATCGTTCCATTCATCGCAGATTGTAATGCCTCTTCCACCGTAGTTATCATAGCATTTGCATTTAGCGTTGAAGCATCTGTATCTCATGTTGCACCATGCTTTGTGCAATTTCGTGTGGGACTCTCCGTGTCTCGTATTCAGTTCCTTGTTGATTTGTGGCACTTTTTCTTCCCACAAGCACCCGCACGATTTCGTGTTTCCCTTTCTGAGATTCCAGCTAATGACAACAGCATACTTCCCGCAGTCACACTTGCACAGCCATGCAGTTTGTTTGCCTTTGTTTTTAGCCCTCTCCATAACAGTTAATCGACCAAATCTAACGCCACACAAATCAAGAAGTTTAGGCACTCGCACCCTCCTTTACCGGACGCATGGCCACGTTCAGTTCGCACTCCCCACTGTCAACAACAGTGATTGCGTCGATGACATAATCACCGTAGACACCAACCATCAGCACATCATCCGGTTCAATGGGGATGGCCCTGTCTCCAAAGCCGATGGCGATCCGCTTCACGTTCTTCAGCACCTTGATTACTTCCTTGACTGTCATGGTGATACTTCCTTTCTCTCGGGACTTAACGTCCTCCTACGTCTAATATTATACATCGTTGCGCAACTATATTCAATTGACCAAACAACCAACATTGCACATGGTTTTTTGTCTGTATTGTATAGTTGCGCAACTATACCGTATCGAGTATAATATTATGCGGAAGGAGGTGTGCCCGAAATGGGAAAAGCATCAACAAAAGCCCAGAACAAATACATTTCAAAGACATACGACAGGATCAATCTGACGGTTGAAAAAGGCCAGAAAGATAAGATCAAGGAACATTCTGACAGGTTCGACAACGGCAGCGTGAACGGGTTCATCAACAGAGCGATCAGAGAAACAATGGAACGAGACCGCGAGAAGGAAGACTGACCGTCTTCCTTCTTTTTATGCAATCGGCTCAGGTTCAATTTCCACTGTTTCCAGTGCAGCATTTGCCTGATATAGATCCGCTTCTTGCTGTTCCTTCACTTTGTTACTGAGCGTCTCATAATCAATGTCCAAATTCTCCGCGATCAATTCCAGCATAGTTTTATCATCAATAACATCGCGCAGGTTCAGGATAGTGGTGATTTCTGTCTGCCGCTTCTGTGCATCCGTCAGTTCGATCTGCGCATTGTCAGATGCATTCGTCATGACCTCGCGCTCAAAGTTGAAATACACGTCCTTCTGCTGATAATCGGTTTCATGCTCCTCGTTAATCTCCGCAAGCACAACCTTCAGCAGCTTCCTCATGAACTGCTTCAGACGGATTTCCAGCTTGTTGCACTTCAGGTCAAGCAGCGCATACCTGCTCTTGATGACGATGTTGGTGATGTTGCCATCGCCAATCTGTGCAGAGTTGAAGCCCATGCCGAAACGATAGATGTTCGTTTCATCCAGTTCCAGCTTGGCCTGTCTTGCTTGATACGGAACGTCAACAGTGTGAACCTCAACGCCGCCGTCCTCGTCCACTCCGATGTGCTTTTTTTGCCTGATGTTGGTCATCAGTTCATCAAGGTTGTCACCCTGGAAACCCTTGACCACATACAGAGCCTCAGCAGTATCTTGCAGGTTGTTCGACAGGCCGCAGGACATCAGATCATAGTCATCAATCAGAGCCTTGATAGGCTTCAGGTCGCTGAACTGCTTCCGACAGTTGTCCAGGCGGAAGAAGGGGATGAAGCCGAAGCCCTCAAAATAGGTTGCTTCTTCACCTTCCTGCTGGTACATGATATGAGGTCGCGGATTGTGCTGCTGCGTATTGTCAAGCTTGATCTGACCATCATCTTCCTGCACATAGAAGTAGGTCTGCTTATCATCCCACACCTGAATGCGCTTGATCTGCTTGTTGTCCTTGCCAATCCTGTCCACATACCAATAGATTACATAATCGCAGCCGTCATTGGTTTCCTTTGCCTTGACTTCGATGACACCGATGCCGTCAGCGCACTGGAAGCCGATCTTCTCATCCGCTCTCTTATAGGCATATGCGTATTCAAAGCCCTTAGCAATGCAACCCGTCAGGATTTCGTACAACTCCGATATGAAATCCTCATTGTCGTTGAAATATTCATCCAGTTGCGTCTGCAATTCAGGAATGTCCGACTTGATGAAGCCGTCCTTGCCAGACAGCATGTACTGAACCGTCTGATCCACAAGTTCAGTGAAGAAGGGATGACTGATCTTTATGTTGCTCTTCGTCTTGTCTTCCTTCAACTGGCCGTCAGCATCGAAGAAGAAAATGCGATTGTCCTTGATGTCGTGTTCGCCCTCGTAATACCGAAGGCCAGTCCTCGCATGCTGTTTCTTCCTGCTCATCTGGTCATTCTCAATAAATACTCTGATCTGATCAGGTGTCAGCATCACCCATCACCCCTCATGGTAATCATCTTCTTTAATCCCCGCCATCAGCACACCTGTCACATAGGCGATGCTCCCTATAAGCGGGATAATCCAGATGAGGTGCAATATACTCATCATCACTGCGCCCTCCATTAGCTGATTTCCTCGTTGACCGTAACAATCAGATTGGAAATGTTAGATGTATTCGCCACCATACTGATACGCACAAAGGCGATGTCCGTGTTGCTTGGGACGGTAAAGCTGACAACGCCGCCGTCCGCAGCAGATCCGGTAGGCGCATCAGCGTTCGTGCAAATGCCATACACTGATGGCTGGATTGTCAGAGAGCCAAGCCATGTATGCGATGCGTTGTAGTAAGCAATGACATTAGAGGTCGAGGACGAGTCCGTGTCCCAAATGGCAGTGCTGTCCGTGATCTTAAAGCGGACGATGTCACCAGCCTTGACAGGCACAAAGCCAATCGCTGCGGAATACGTTGCGTCTCTTTCCGCGCCGGACGAGCCACTGAGTCGAGTGCTGTCCTTCCAACCTGTGCCGTTGTACACCGCGCCGGTCGCATCAGTGGAGATGGGCATTTGGTTAGTGTAGTTCTTGACAGCCGTACCATCCGTAGCCACTACCACGTCAATCAGCACGATAGACCCATCTTCAAGGGTAAGCTGTGCCTTTTTCGTGGTGTACAGATTCTCCCGGGGAGTAAACGCTTCGTCCGCATACTCCCATTGCTTTGTATTCTTGTTGTAATACTTGATTCTTGCCATTTCCCCACCTCCTTTACAGCGTTCTGAGCCATGCTTCAATCTTGTCGCAGTAGAACAGTCGATAGCCCTCTGCGGTAGGATGCACACCATCACCGTTGACTGTGTACACCGTCTTCAGTTCGGGGATTCGACCAATCGCCGGAACATTTGCATTCAGGTCACACACAGGAACGCCCCACTTCGCACAACACTCCTTAGCCTTGGTGTAATAGTTATCCGTGGTGTTGTTTGAGAAAGTGTCGTTGTTCGTGTGTACTGCAATGTAGCCAATCTTCTTGCCAGGATAGCGAATGATAAGCTTCTTCAGCATGCTTTCAAACGCTCCGCAGTATGTGGTCTCATCCAGCGCACCGCTGTAGCCGTCGATGATCGCACCCATCGGCTTGTTATAGCTGCTGTCATTGATACCGCCTTCGATAATGGCGTAGTCAGCATCAGCGTCCATGTTGGCAATCGTTTTGCAAAGGCCATCCGTGACAGCCAGCCCACCTTGGGCAATGTTCTGATAAGTCATGCCGTTCCGGTCTGCAATGATCTTGCCATAGCCGCCCAGTGTTCCGTCAGCTTCACTGCCAGCACAGATGCTATCACCATTAAAGGCAATCTTCTTCCCATAAAGAGGGTTGAAATAAACAGGGTTCGTTTCGGTGTTGTCGTTGGTATCAACCCACAGAACAGACGTGTCATCAGGCGGAGCATCCTGCGCAACAACCCTGTTGGATGCCTGCGTATCTGTCATCGTTAGGCGCATAACGCCGTCAATAACTCGCACCGTCTGCGTGATATCCGTGCTGATCAACTTGATAGCAAGCGAGAACGCACCAGAGTGCACATAGCATGCAGCAGGAATGTCTACATAAACCATGTTCCCTTCCTGAACACCATCGCAGTCAACCGTATACCCATCAGGCCGCACGAAATAGCCCGTCACCGTCACGGCCTGCCCTGCCATATTTACAGGTTCACCATCACGAAGCAGGATTGCACCGAACCTGTTTGCACTCTTGTCTCCTGCCGCCAGCAGGACACCCGTATTCGTCCGCAATAGCGGTTTGTTCAGGTCAACTTCCCGCACATCATAGCGGATAAAATCGCCCATGTGTCACACATCCTTTGTTTCATAAGTAAGCTCGACGAAGCCACACTGAGCATTAGAGTCGGGAATATAGTAACGCGTCATATGGCGCCTCCTCCGTTCATTGATATATGGCATGTATCTCAGCCGTTTCCCCAGCGCTTGCCGTGATACAGAACACGCTAAATTCTGGATAATCTGCCGACACTAACTCGCACTTCGACACTTCCCAACCGGACGAATACCCATCATAAAGAATCACATGCCCCCCGCATACCACATTCTCAATGGTAAAACTCTCAGGTGCGACAGGGTTGTAGCCGGGGCCAGTTGCGTAATATCCCACCTTCATAGTACGTTTCCCATCGACCACAGTATCGTAAGCCGCCATCGTTGGAGTGCTGTAGTAAATATCATATACTTGATCACCACTAACTATCACAGTGCACGTCTCCACACTCGTGCCGCCTCCAGAACCACCGCCAGCATGCGTGCCAGTTACGCCGAAGATACTCACACCCTCAGCAATGTTTGCAGGAACAAGATTAGCGTCGCCCTTGATGGTCTGCGCACCAGAGCAATAAGTACCCGCCGCAATCGTCTGGTTAGAAGTAGAAGGCGTGTAAGTAGTAGCGGCCTTCGTTGCAGTAGGCTTGACATAGGTGCTCGGAATTGCTCCGACAGTCACCGCTCCAGTCGTATAAACACCGCTCGCCACCGCCGTTTGAGAAGATGTGGAAGGAGTGATCGTCTTTGCCGCTTGCTTGGTGACTCCGCTGCCGACATAGGTCTTACTGATCGCACCCACGCTGACCTGTGACAAGCCATTATAGCCGCTGTCAGGGGTGATCGTCTGGGCAGATTCGGAAGGAGTTACTGTCTTTTCCTGCAAGGCAATTTCCGGTGCTACCACGTTGACGTTAACGCTTTCAGCTTCTCGGACATTGTGCGTGCCATTCGCCATGATCTGCACCGTGCCGCTGGGGACGATGTATTCGTCCGGGATAGCACCCACATTGACCGCAGACAGGCCATCATAGCCAGCGTCAGGCGCGATGCTCTGGGCTTCCTTGGTGGGCGTGACGGATTTTTCCTGCAACACAGGTTCAGCAGGTTCGCCGCTCCCTGCATTAGGCAACGCATTGATGCCAGCAAGCAGGGCTTGAATTTTTTCTTTGTTGTCTACCAATGCCATTCGTTACACCTCCCATTCGATGTCCGGGCCAGTAGTGAAACCTACGCTATCAGCTTTCGCGTTGGTCAGGAATTGCCCGGTATAAACTTCCCATACGCCAATCACGCCGTCACTCTTGCGGTAACAGGGGAGATATTCACGGACAATCTCACTGCCTTGAGATAATCTCGCAAAGTATATTTGTTCCAAAATCGTGTAGCCGATTCGCGAATGTAAAACAAACGAGCATTTAATGACTTTGCTTTTGTTATAATTTCGATGTGATGACTAAAACTAATGGCAACAAAATCTGACCAATTAAATTCGTCAGCCATCGGCTGGCGAATTTCAATAAGCAACATTTGCTCGTTAAGTTCTGAATCGCTAACCGCAGTTAGCGTTTTATTTTCGTCAGCCATTGGCTGGCGATTTATAATGGGCGACCATTCTTCGTAGAATGAACGCATATTCTTTATGTTCGTTGCCGAGAATCCACGAAGGCCGGGCAACTCCTTTTGTAGTTGCTTACTTATTGTTTCTATTGCGCCTTTGCCCCAAAAGCCCTTACGAGAGTTATTTGAAACATAGCAACCTATGCCATAATACAATGAAAGTTGTTCTTTGTTAGCCGAAGATGCTGCACGGTACTGACTACGCAATATAGCTTCTTTTATAATTCTTACCTCCTCGGCGTATGTGTGTAAATCGCTCATATACTTTTTTTATTTATCAACAAAATTACAAATAATACATGAAATTAATATTATCTGCAGTGGATTTTATTTAGTAAAGACTCCAATATCATTCTAATGAATTAACTTTGTAGAAGTAAACGTAATAACAGTTAGCATATGGTAGAATATACATGCAGTAGATTATGTTTTAAGGCTGATTTGATTGAGCCTTTGAAAGATGATGATTCATTTATTGTTCATACTCCGAATGGAACATTCAAGTTTACAAAGGCTGATTTCTATCGTGTCTTTTCAAATGTCATTGAAACTAAGAGTTATCAAGAGGGCAGAATATATAGTTATCTATCTTTACCTCAAAAAGCTATACAGTTTTTAACTGTGCCGACAAAAGATTTGATAGGAAAAGAAATCCGTATGAAAATTAAGGAGATAGGCACAATATGGCGTAATTCTCCGAATAACCCTCAAATAGACAATGAAGTTCTCAAAAAATGGAATAATCTGATAGAGGAATGGATAGCAGATAAAGATATACCATTAATTATTCGCAAAGAAACAAACAAGCGAGGCCAATCATTTGTGCATCCCTGTGGAAGAGAGATTATCGTTTCAGATAATACCGTAGCTATTTGGGCGTATAGTAATGTATTAAAAGGTAAGATTTTTACTATATCACAAATTAAAAAACTGCTAGACGAAAAGGAATTGCCAGTAGTATTTATGGCAACAAAAGAGATAAAGGCAAAAGCTAAATACACTAAACCATTAGGTAGCTACGCCTTGTCTAATTGGAGAGTGTGTCATATCCAATCTGTAGGATTCAACACTAATACAAATATTGAAGATTTGAAAATATCCGATATTGAAGACCATTTCAGAAAATATGTAAATCCAAACAATATGTTTGTACTCCCTAAAGAAATTGGTTATTTAGGGGAAATAGATGAATTTATAGAGGAGCAGAAACGATAAATGATAAATAGCAGGTATTCATTGTGTACCTGCTATTTATCCAATCTATAAGATAGCCTTTGAATAATTGGCAAGCGAAAAGAGATAATAGACTTTCTCTTTTCGTCCGTATATTCTCTTTAACACCTCACCGCGTATCTTCTCCGCATATTATGAGTTGATGCGAAAAGCAAGGGCTTGACGAATGTAGAACAGATGCTCGGCAAGGGAATTGGTTTTACGAACAATAATCATATGATGTGTGAAGCCTAATCCCAAGAATAAGGAGATGTCAAAATCTTCTTTCTGAATGTTTTCGCAAGGTATTAACAATTGGGTGTCAATTCCGCTAACAGTAGTTAGCGATTTCAAATCCTCGAACCAAGTACACACTATACAAAGAGGGCGATATGCTTAAAATCAGAGAGTGGAGATAGGAATTTATACAAGAATCATTCACTTCACAGAAAAAATGTGTAAGTTTGCACATTATATAATTAAAACAGCACGATTATGACATTTTGCAAACAGAGCATAGAGATTTTCAATCAGGCAATAAATGATTATCACCAGTTTGATAATGTAGATACACCTATCAATAACCCTTTCCAGGAAAAAAGCATAGAGTTTTATCTATACTTAAAGAATTGGATTGACACAGTTCAGTGGCATTTGGAAGATATTATAAGAGACCCTGCCATTGATCCTGTAGAAGCTCTTCAGATTAAGCGCAGAATAGACCGTTCCAACCAGGAACGTACAGATTTGGTTGAGATGATAGACAGCTATTTCCTGCAGAAGTTTGCTAATATTGAAATAAAAGCAGACGCTACCATCAACACCGAAAGCCCGGCATGGGCTATAGACCGCTTGTCTATTCTCCAGCTTAAGATATACCACATGCGTATTGAGGCTAACAGAGAAGACAGTCCGGAAGAACAGCGCAACCGTTGTGCAGAAAAGCTTGCAGTATTGCTTGAACAGGAAAAAGACCTGACCAGCGCCATAGATATGCTGCTTGCCGATATGGAAGCCGGAAAGAAGTATATGAAGGTCTATAAGCAGATGAAGATGTACAACGATCCTTCTTTGAATCCTGTACTCTACGCTCAAAATGGTTCAAACAAATAAAAAGACTCCTAAGAACGTACTGATTATACGTTTTTCTGCCATAGGCGACGTTGTAATGATGTTGCCTATTGTGCATTCTGTGGCAGAAGCATATCCCAATACACAGTTTACTGTACTCAGCCAGAAGAGATTTGCCCCTGTATTTGCAATGCTTCCTGCAAATGTAACATTTATGGGTGTTGACCTGAAACATGATTACAACGGAATGGCAGGCATAAACAAACTGTACAAAGAGCTGAAAGTGAAGCACTTTGATGCTGTAGCAAATCTGCATGGTGTATTGAGAACAAACATATTGGCAACCAGATTTACGCTGAATGGCGGAACAAAAGTACGTTCTATTAAGAAAAGGCGCCTGCAAAGACAGAAACTGACCAGGAAGTTTTGCAAGAACCTTACTCCCCAACTTCCCACCACAGAAAAATACAAAAGCGTACTGCAGAAATTGGGGTTCAACTTTAATATTACATTCAAATCCATATTTGGCAACACTAAAGGAGATCTATCACAGATAGAGCAGTTTACAGGAAAGAAAGAGTGCTACTGGATAGGAATTGCCCCATTTGCCGCCCACAAAGGCAAGATTTATCCATTAGAGAAGATGGAAAAAGTGGTGGCTGAACTATGCAAAAGAGCCCACACAAAAGTTTTTCTCTTTGCATACGGAAAGGAACAAGAGCAGATAAAAACCTGGACGGAGAAATATCCATCAATAACTATTGTAGGCGGACAGTTGAATATGCAGGAAGAGCTTATTCTTATGAGCCATTTGGATGTTATGCTGGCTATGGATTCTTCCAACACTCATCTGGCATCTGTTGCCGGAACAAGAGTGGTCTCTATTTGGGGAGCCACCCACCCTGCTGCAGGTTTTGCAGGATATGGTCAGAAAGAGAGCGATTCCATTCAGGCAGATTTAGCCTGCCGTCCCTGTTCAATTTACGGTAAGAAGCCTTGCCGCTATGGAGATTACAGGTGCTTGAACAGCATTAATCCTGAAACTGTAATAGAAAAGATTACAAACGGTTTTTAAGTGCCAAAATGCTTTCGGGGCCCATATTGAAGAGTAAATCCACAATACTTAAATCTTTTAGGAAACCGTTCTTTTTAGCAAACACCTGATAATATGGTTTTATTTCAGGCATAGGAATAGTTGTACCTTTAATTGCAGCACGCATATCTGTAACTTCCACTGGTTCTGCCACAAATTCTTCTGTCCTTTTAAAACTGCATTTCATTCCTACTAAATCTGCAATAGTTTGGGTCAGTTCCATATTAAAATCCATAAGGAATTCATAGCGTTTTTCATAAAAAGGACGCAAATCGTCCTGATAATAGATAAAGAACGGACTGTTCATATAGGCCGTTTCCAGTGCATTCCAATGCAGATGACGCCATTCGCCATGGTCGCTTATGCGTACATCCTTCATCAGCATTTTGCCACCTTCACTTTTTACCACAGGAATAGTCAATGACTGCACACCACTGCTTGTTGCTATCAAAGCTCTGTTACGGAAGGTCTGCTTATGGTAGCTGTCAAACTGTTCTATAAAAACTTCACCGCCACTCTCTAACATAGCGGTGAAGAATGATATGGGGGGCAGATATGCCGAACTCAATAACAGTGGCATATCAATCAATTATAATTCTTAACACTGCGGAACATTCTGTCCCAACGTATCTTACCGAACTGTCCAAAATTCTTGTCCTTATCTAATGAAAGCCAGATAAACACAGGACGTCCTACAATATGGTCTTCCGGAACAGGTCCCCAGAAACGTGAATCGGCACTATTCTGACGGTTATCACCCATCATCCAGTAGTAATCCATTTTAAAGGTATAACTTTCTGTCTTTTCACCATTTATGTAGATAGCACCATTCTTTACTCTTAGGTCATTATTCTCATATACCTTTATGAGACGTTCGTACAATGGCAGGGTTTCTAATGTCAGCTGCACAGTTTCACCTTTTGCAGGAATCCTTATAGGACCGTAGTTATCTACTGTCCAACCTGTATGCAGGTTCATTGGATATAGCCATTCGTAATATGGATACTCATACTTTTCAACAGATTGTGCCACAGCCTTGTTAGATGCAAGCAGTTCTGCTGCCATAGGAGTAAGCGGGAATATATGTGTTCCTGGACGATTCATCTGTTCAGGTAAATCTTCCTGACTCAACCTGATTTCCTTACGCAATTCTGCCGAAATAGGTTGCAGAAGTTCCACCACATAATTTGTCTGAACATTATCAGGTTGCTTGTTTGCCTTACCATCCAGATATACTATACCATCCTTTATTTCCAATGTCTGACCGGGTAATCCTACACAACGTTTTACATAATTTTCTCTTCTATCTACCGGGTGTGATATAACTTTACCAAACTGTTCAGGATGATCGTTTATATATTTTCTACCCACCTTGTAATAGAAATCATATACACGCTGCTGCTCTGCAAAACTCATTGAATCCAGATTAACAGGGTTACAAAGTTCTGAGCCTATTTGATAGACCATGCCATAAAAATCGGCAGCCTGATATTGTGGTGCAGTAAGACAGGTATCTCCACTTGGATAATTGAATACCACAATATCGTTCAATTCTATCTTGCCAAATCCCGGAACACGTTCATATTCCCACTGTGGCCACGATAAATAGCTCTTTTTGCCGGTTACAGGCATCTTATTCTGTGTAAGCGGCATAGTTAATGGGGTTATAGGTTTTCTTACACCATACGCCACCTTACTAACATAGAGATGATCGCCTACCAGCAGAGACTTTTCAAGCGATGAAGATGGAATTGCATAGTTCTGGAAGAAGAAGATATTAACAAAATAGACAGCCACCAGTGCAAAGACAATAGCATCAACCCAACTCATTATTGAATACAGAGTTTTGTTTTTCAACTGTTTCCACCAGTCCCACTTAATGATACGTGTAGTAAATGCATCAATTATAAACGGCACTACAATCAGTCCCAACCAGCTTTTTACCCACACTAAGAACAGCAGATAGAGCAGTAATGCTATAGACATCTTTACCCACTGTTTTGCCGGTATTTCTGAAATCTTCTTCATTTTGATTACTCCTTTATTTTGAAAGCGAATCCATTAAATCGTCCATAGTAAGGAAACCACTGCGCTGTGCAGTATATTCTGCTGCAATAACTGCGCCCAAAGCAAAACCACTGCGGTTCTTTGCATTATGAACAATGGTAATTGTATCGGCATCAGACTGGTATGATATTTCGTGAATACCAGGAACTTCACCCTCTCTGATTGAGTCAATACGCAGTTCATCTGCATTACACTGCAGCGAACCGGTTAATGATTTATCGGCAGCAAGCAGAGTTCCTTTGGTCCAGCTATTCTTACGATCCAGATTTTCAAGAATACCCTCTGCAAGAGTAATGGCTGTTCCACTTGGAGCATCCAATTTATGAATGTGATGTGTTTCAGACATTGTAACATCATACATATCATATCCGTTCATAATGTTAGCCAAAAACTTATTCACTTTTGAGAACAGAGCCACACCTAAACTGAAATTACTTGACCAGAAAAGTGTGTTGCTACCATCGTTGCAAAGTTCTTTCATCTCTTCTGCGTGGTCTGCCATCCAACCTGTGCTACCGCTAACCACCTTTACGCCGGCTGCAAATGCCTTCTTTATATTGTTGTATGCCTGAATTGGAGCAGTAAATTCTATTGCTACATCGGCACTCTTAAATTCATCTGAATCAAAATCTGCAAGATTATCTATGTCTATTTTGCAAACTATATCATGACCACGCTGCAGAGCTATACGCTCTATTTCGTGTCCCATCTTGCCATAACCTATCAATGCTATCTTCATACTCAAATTATTTTAAAATAGGTCCTTCAAAGTTGCCAATATACGGTTTAACAGATTCTTGAATTCAGTCGATTTACGACTATTCTCCATTTCTGTCCATTTAGCCAACTGATTGGCATCTAAAATTTTACTATATCTGTTTGTATATTTCTCGCTGATACCGTCAAATACCTTTTTTATTGACAAAGTATCTATACCCGATTCCTGATTGCCCATAACAGAAGACATCAGTGACATCTGTATATTACGGCACTGCTCTTCAAATTCCTGACCAAACAGCACCACCATTCTGTCTGACTGTTTGTCTGTCAGACCCAACAAAGGAGTTACCTCCGCAATTCGTTTTGCAGCTATTGAATCCGATTCCAACATAAAAAATGGTTTCACGTCGGTTCCAATAGGGAACTGAGCCCATGCAAACATTGTTGCACAGCAAGCTAAAATCATCACAAATAACTTCTTCATCTTATCCTTTTTTATTAAAGAAGAAACTCTATCCGGCATAATGCACCGGATAGAGTATCTATTGTTAAACTTGAAAATCCATTAGAGTTTTGGACCAGCTTCAACAAGAGCCTTACCGGCTTCGTTACCTTCGTATTTCTTGAAGTTCTTGATGAAACGACCAGCCAAATCCTTAGCCTTTTCTTCCCATTCGCAAGCGCACTTGTATGTGTCGCGTGGATCCAGAATACCTGTATCAACACCTTCCAATACTGTAGGAACTTCGAAATCGAAGTAAGGAATCTGCTTTGTAGGAGCGTTATCGATAGAACCGTTCAGGATAGCATCAATAATACCACGTGTATCGCGGATAGAGATACGCTTACCTGTACCATTCCAACCGGTGTTTACAAGATATGCCTTAGCACCGCTCTGTTCCATCTTCTTAACCAATTCTTCTGCATACTTTGTAGGATGCAATTCCAAGAAAGCCTGACCGAAGCAAGCTGAGAATGTAGGAGTTGGTTCAGTAATACCACGTTCTGTACCAGCAAGTTTAGCTGTGAAACCGCTCAGGAAGTTTACCTGCTGCCATCTTGGAGCAGGATATTCGCTGCTGTGAGGATCGGAACCGCTGACTACCACTGCATCCCAGCCGTTTCTGTCCATTATAGCCCTGAGGGCATCTATTCTTTCTGAGAAAATGTTTGCCATAACTTATATTATGTCTGATATTATTCTATCTGATATGAAAAATCTGTCTTCCGGGATACGGACATTGCCGTTGGAAAGAAGCACCAGATTGCCTATGGCGAAGGCGCGGGAGAGTTCATCCAGGTCACAATGTCCGCGCAGATAGGATTCCGGAATTCCGTCTGATGTTCGGAGTGCCAGCATGATACGCTCCAGCACCAGCTGCTCTTCCGTAAGGTCCTCTCCATCCTGACACCCGGTCGGATCTTCAAGATACTTACCAAGGTCCGGTTCGTTCCAATACCTGGAAATACCGGTATAACTATGCGCTCCGGGGCCTAAACCTACGTATGGGATATGTCGCCAATATGCGGAATTATGTTTCGCTTCGTAACCCGGAAGAGCAAAGTTGGAGATTTCGTAGTGGGTATATCCGGCATCACGCAACGCCTGACAGAGCATATCGTACTGATGCTCACAAAGTTCCTCGGAAGCTTCCTCCCATCTGCCACGTTCTACCAGTTTTGCGAGCATGCTTCCCGGCTCTACCGACAGCTGATATGAGGATATATGTTTCGGTAGTTTACCGGATGGGGATATGGACAGAGCCTTGTCCAACGTTTCCTGCCACTGCTGATCTGAAAGCTGAGGAAGACCGAAGATAAGGTCTAGGCTGATATTCTCTACACCAGAAGACTCAAGTATCTCATAGGCCTTGCGGGCAGTATCGGCATCATGCCTGCGGTTCATGAACTTGAGGATACCGTCATCAAAAGACTGCACACCCATGCTTATGCGGTTCACCCCAAGAGCAAGCAATCCCTTGATATAGGACTCTCCCTTCTCCACGATATCTTCAGGGTTCACCTCGACTGTAAATTCTTCGTATGGTCCTCCATGGCCGATTTCATGGAGGGATGAAAGGATTCGTTCAAGAACACGAAGAGGCAGCACCGATGGGGTGCCGCCTCCTATATATAATGTATTTACCTCGTCTGATATCTCGTCCGCACGAAGACTGATCTCATTGACCAGAGCATCTGCAAACTTTTCGAACATAACTTCCTGCTTGAGCGCATCCTCTTTTGAGCGGCATCTGCCTGCGACTTCAGAATAAAAGTCACAATATGTGCAGAAACTCCTGCAGAAAGGTATGTGGATGTATATCACGTTATCGGAGCATCATTTCAGCTGAACCGAGCAGGGTCTGCTCAGTATAAGCCTCAACGGTATAGATACCCTTTGTATACTCAGGAATCTCATTGAGATAGATGCTGAGGTCCACCTCCTTGCCCTGATAATCCACTTCACGGGATGCCGAGCAGATCATAGGCTCACCATTTACCTCGAACGTTCTCTGAGTGCTGTTGGTCAGAAGTATTCCTTCAGGATCCTTTACTCTGATATATACTCTTACAGGACCCTTCGGAGCAAGGTCGTTCTCCACGAGACTGAGGGAAGTCATCAGTCTTACCACTCTGCTGCTTCTGTCGGTAACCTTGTCAGATGCATTATAAGCTTCAAGTCTTATGCCTCTTGCCTTGATTACAGAACCGGCTGCCACCTGATCTGAAAGGCTTTCAACGGTCTTGTTCAGTGCTTCTTCCCTCTTTCTGCTTTCAGCAGCCTCGCGGCGTGCTGCAGCTGCATCAGCCTTAAGCTTCTGGTTCAATGTGTTGAGAGAGTCGATCTGGACGATATAGCTCTTCATGATGGTTCTGAGGGTACCGAGTTCCTTCTCATACTGACGCATCTTGCTTCTGTTTGTCGCCTCGGTCTTCTGGATTCTTGCTATAAGCTGAGACACTTCTTCTCTTGAAGAATCGAGCTGTGAATTGATCGAATCATAATCAGAAGACAATGAAGCATAGTCATTCTGGAGCTCGACCATCTGAGCTGTAAGCTCTTCCTTATCTATCGTAAGTTCCTTTACCAGAGATGTCTTCTGATACCAGATGTATGCAAGAGTACCGGCGAGAGCTACTGCTACCGCGATAAGGGCATACATGATTTTTTTCAGAGTGCTGTTTTCCATACTATGAATTAATTAGTTTGTTTGTGGGCATCCTTGGCTCAGGATGGCGATACACGCATGCAAAGATAGTAAAATATCGGATTTTTCGTATATTTGTGACCCATCCGACCAGATGACCATGTTTTACAAGCAAAAATGACGCCATGAAATATTTGATCAGATCCGTAAAGTACTTCTTCTATTTCGCAATACTGACAACCCTCATCATCCTCGCACTTGTTCTGATCGGAGCAGTGGAAGGAAATATCGAAAGCATATTTGAAGACGGATACAGTTCCCTCTGGAAGATTGCTGCATTCTTTATCATTGTGGCATCCGTATATCCGAAGTTCGGTTTCGTCAGAAGACAACTGGAGACATCAGAAGACTGGGACATTGTGAAGGAAAAGGCAAAGGCATATTTCGATGAGAAGCCTTTCTTTGTGGAATCCGAGACCGAGGACTGTCTGACATTCAGACGCAGAGACGTCATCGGAAGACTGACAAAGATGTGCGAAGACCGCATAACTGTCAGCAGGACCGATGACGGATATTTCATGGAAGGACTAAGGAAGGATGTCTTCCTTTACTCTTCCGGCTTGTTGAGCATCTTGGCAGCCTCTGACAACGCAGAGTAGAAATCTTCGCCGAAATAACGTTCTATAGGTTCGCGCAGGAATTCATAGACGCGGACCTTATCTTTTTTACCTTTGGCGAACGCATCCTGGCAGATATGCCACCTATGCAGGTTCAGGGCTCTCATTCCATTGCGGAGAGTCGTTATTCGGATAGGATAAAGCCAGCATGATATCGGCTTGCGGAAATCTCCCTTACCCTGGAACCAACATCTCTCCATCGAACAGAAACAGTTGCCGTCTTCGTCGAAAATCGTATAGGCACATTCCTCACTTCCCGGCACCAGTGGAGTGACCATATCCCCGTCCATATCGATTTCATAGAATCCTTTACGGGCAACTGCGGCGCGGCCTTCCTCTGACATTATCGGAGAAAATATATGATAGTTCTTTTCGATAGCTTCCGCTTCACATTCCTCCATCGGTGCTCCACTGTCTCCGATGACACAGCAGCAGCCCTTGCATTTCTCATAGTCACATGCAAAATACTCGGTCAGAATCTCCTCTGACACCAGACAATCGTCTATTTCTATTATTGTTCCGTGATACATATCTATTTCTTGCTGACAATATATTCTACTCTGGTTCCTTCATTAAGCCTTGAAATGATGGTCTTCACCTTTTCCGGTGTCACCGACTTTATTCTGGCATCATGGTTTGTAGTGAAGTCCTTTCCTGCAAGATGTCTTCTGGAAATTACGTTAAGCCAATAGAAAGGCAACTTCATCTCCATCTCGAGACCGGTCTTCAACTGAGTCTTGAAAGCTTCTACATCCTCTTTGGTAACCTCCACACCCTGAGTACCTGAAAGTACGGAACGGACTATATTCAAAGCCTCAATTGTTCCGGTATGCTGCGTATCCGAGGAGAATCCGTTCTCCGAAATCTCATTCAGGGAAATGTGGATATTCATCCTTTCATTCGGATATATCCTGCATTCATGAGACAAGGTCAGGTACATTCCGGTATCCGCTATAGCATCTGAAAGATTCTTCTTAAGCACCATTGCGGCCACTTCAGCTGCCATCAGATTGTCCGCAGTCAAGGTAAACGGTAAAGAAAGTGCCATATCCACACTGTTCCTGTCTCCTTCCACAGTATAAGTAGACCATCCAGAAGCCGGCTGATATCTGACAAGTGGCTTTCTGAAGGCGATATCTGTAACCTCAAATTCACCGGCATACTTCAGCATCATCTTCTTGAGGACTGCAGGATCCACATCTCCAAGAATTATCAGCACACCATCGTTTGTCTTCTGAAGAATGCTCTGATAGAAGCGGTCCGCCTTCTTCGCCAGATCGGGAGACAGCCTGTCAAGCATCCTGTATGAAACATAATCATAATCCGGACACATTATCTCGTTCACCTTGGCTACCATCTCAGCCGGAGTGCCCTTTCTCAAAGCGTTGCGCAAAGGCTCGCATGATTCATAATACTTGACTGCATTCTCATCAATCCTCCTGTCGTATAATGCAGAAAGAAGGGAATTCATCATGAAATCCATCTTGTCATCATCGACAGATCCGCTTATCATCGTTGCATTCATAGCCGTATGAACATCCAAGGACATACCTTCGGAAGCGAGCACTGCAATGAATTCATCAGCCGGCATACCACATATCCTGCTGAGCAGGAAATAATCCGAGACATAACCGCCTTCACCTTTGGCCAGA
>CALCHM010000202.1 GCA_937901345.1 uncultured Prevotella sp.
GCCTTCACTTCGTCGCTCAACTTGATGTCGGTACCACGACCCGCCATGTTGGTGGCAATCGTTACCGCACCCTTGCCGTCTGTGCTGCGACCCGCATTCTTTACGATGTCGGCTTCGGCTTGGTGGAGTTTCGCGTTCAATACCTGGTGAGGAATGTCGCGCATGCGGAGCATACGACTGAGCAATTCGGAGATTTCCACGCTTGTTGTACCAACGAGGGTGGGGCGACCAGCGTTGCGTTCCTTAATGATTTCTTCGATTACCGCAGCATACTTTTCGCGGTTGGTCTTATAGACGCGGTCGTTCTGGTCGTTACGATTGTTTGCAGGACCGTTGAGATTCTTCCACTGCATGTTAGTGGGGATTTCCACCACGTCGAGTTTGTAGATGTTCCAGAGTTCGCCTGCTTCCGTACTTGCAGTACCCGTCATACCTGAAATCTTGTGGTACATACGGAAGTAGTTCTGCAAGGTAATCGTTGCGAAGGTCTGCGTTGCTGCTTCCACCTTTACGTGTTCCTTTGCTTCAACGGCCTGGTGGAGACCATCGCTCCAACGGCGTCCTTCCATGATACGACCTGTTTGTTCGTCAACGATTTTCACCTGACCGTCCATAACGACGTAGTCCACGTTGAGGTCGAACATTGAGTAAGCCTTCAAGAGTTGCTGGATGGTGTGGATACGTTCGCTCTTTACGGCATAGTCGGCATAGAGTGCATCTTCGCGCTCGATACGTTCTTCATCGGGAAGTCCCATCGCCTTGAGTGCTGAGATTTCTGCTGTAATGTCAGGCAAGACGAAGAGCGTTTCGTCACCCACCTGCTGTGCCAACCATGCGGTACCCTTATCGGTGAGGTCGCAAGAGTGCATCTTTTCATCGGCAACGAAGTAGAGGGGAGCAACAGCTTCGGGCATGCGCTTGTTGTTGTTCTCCATGTAAATCTCTTCGGTGCGCAACATACCCGTCTTCACTCCAGGTTCAGAGAGGAACTTGATGAGGGGTTTGTTCTTGGGAAGCGCCTTATGCGAACGGAACAATTGGAGGAAACCTTGTTCGCGCTGTTCCTTGTCGCCTGATTCTACAAGTTTCTTCGCTTCCGTCAAGAGTTGTGTTGCCAACTGCTTCTGAACGGTTACGAGTTTTTCCACGAGGGGTTGGTATTGTTCGAACAACTGAACGTCACCCTTGGGTACGGGACCTGAGATAATGAGCGGTGTACGTGCATCGTCAATAAGCACAGAGTCCGCTTCATCGACAATAGCGAAGTTGTGCATGCGCTGTACGAGGTCCTTGGGACTCATGGCCATGTTGTCGCGCAAGTAGTCGAAACCGAATTCGTTGTTCGTACCATACGTGATATCTGCTTGGTACGCACGGCGACGCGCTTCAGAGTTGGGTTGGTGCTTGTCGATACAGTCCACCGAAAGTTCGTGGAACATGTAGAGCGGAGCATTCCAGCGGGCGTCACGCTTGGCGAGGTAGTCGTTGACCGTCACAACGTGTACACCGTTACCTGTAAGTGCGTTCAAGTAGATGGGCAAGGTAGAGGTAAGCGTCTTACCTTCACCCGTAGCCATTTCTGCAATCTTACCCTGGTGGATTGCAACACCACCAAACAACTGGCAGGGATAGGGGTCCATGTTCCAGTCGCTTTCTTCAAAGTCGTCATCGTAGCGCGCCTTGTCGCCATCAATCTGAACGACATCGGGATATTTCACCGCCATCTCACGGTCAAAGTCTGTAGCCGTAAGCACCGTGTCAAAGCGTCCTGTGCTATCCTTAAAGCGTCGGCAGGTTGATTTTACGATTGCGAAAGCAGTGGGGAGCACTTCGTTCAACTTTTCTTCGTAGCGCTCAAGAATATCCTTTTCGAGTTTGTCAATCTTCTTGAAGAGGAATTCACGTTCTTCGATAGGCGTATCTTCAATCTTCGCCTTGAGCGTTTCAATTTCCTTACGGAGTTCATCGCCCGACGACTGAACGATAGTCTTCAATTCGCGTGTCTTTGCACGCAAATCGTCGTTAGAGAGCGCATCGATTTCAGGGTAGATGCGGAGGATTTCATCGACAATGGGCTTAATGGCCTTAATGTCGCGTTGTGATTTAGTACCAAAGAGTTTGGTGAGGAATTTAAATATATCCATAGTAGTTTTTGATTTTCTGATGAGTGATGCTTGTTTGTAATGTGGATTCCCTTTCTGTTATTGCAAGGGTAGTGGTGCATTGCTACAAGCATTCGGGGCGCGAATACGCATCACCTTTGAGAGCGTGGGAGCAATAAAGTCAATGGTGACGGGCGTTTCGATTTTTGCCGCAGAAATGGTGTGACCATAGAAAACGATGGGGAAGGGAATGTAAGATTCTCTCACCAACTGGTTTTCCTTGGTGTCTGTATTTACATATCTCCATCCGGGAGCAATTTCCAGGAAAATGTCTCCCGAAGTCATGGCGTTGTAACCGCCGCGTATCCTGCTGATGCCTGGTGTCCAAGCGCCTTGAAGCAGGCGTTGCGATGTATAAACGTCTTTAACTCCAGAGAATTGTAGGAGCAAGTCTTGTGAGCGCTCCAGAAGTTCAGTCAAACTGATTTGGCGCTCTTCGATGAGTTTGTGGTTGAGATAGAATTGCGTTCCGTGAGTGGCTTCAACGTATTGTCCAGGACCATAGATGGCTGCAAGATAGATGTTGAGCATGCTGGCGGTGCGCACCATGTCAAACTTTCCGGTGGGAATGCGATAGGTGGAAAGGTCTGCGCTTTCTTCATCTACATGTCCTGTTGAGGTGACTACAAACAGCGCCTTGTCTTTACCTACTTTTTGTTCTACGAGTTGCAGCAATTCTGCCAATGCGCGGTCGAGGCGCATGTAGATGTCCTGCAATTCTATAGGGGCAACAGATGCTGACTGATGGCGGAAGTTTCCGGCATAGAACGTGATGGAGAGGTAGTCCGTGATGTTATCGCGCCCCACCATGGTGTTGGTGATGCAGGAGGTGGCGAGTGCTGCCACTTCTTCGTTAACAAGTCCGCTGGTCTTGAAGTCCAGATAGGCCGTTTCTTTCTTAAACTTGTGAGAGAAGGGTTCTTTAATGCCTCCCGAAAGGAAGTAACTAAAATTACCCGTTAGGGAATTTACGGGTTCCCACGTGGTTGACTTAATCTTCTCTGTGAGGTTGTGAAATTGGTTGTGCACGTTCACCCATGCTGGTAACTCACCATAGTAGGATGAACTGCCCCAATTGCCCGTGTTGTTGTCCAACCAGAGTGCGCTGTTTGCTGCATGTCCAGCCGAGAAGATGGCTGCCTCGCGGAAGGGGGCTATGGCATAGACGAGTGCTTTTCCTTCAGATGCCACTTTCAACTCGTCGCCTATGGTGGTAACGCCTAAGTGTTGGGGCGAAGAGGCGTCGGTGGTGCCCGTTCCGGGATAGTTCTTGTCGTCGCAACAGAATACGGGGCGTAGCGTCTTGCGGTCTATCCATTGTTTGCCCGTAATGCCGTGATTACTGGGTGTGGTTCCTGTGGCGAGTGATGCTGATGCCGACGCTAAGTCGGGATGTGCCAAGGGGTATTCCGCTTGTGAATAAACGCGCCCTTCGTTGAGCAGTTTCTTAAAACCATCCTCGCTATAGAGCGGCATGAATGCCTCTAAATAGTCGGAGCGCAACTGGTCTACAAGAATGTTGACCACCACGCGGGGCACACCATTTGCTTCCTTTCCGCCTTGTGCCGAAGAAAGGGTTGAAACCGCCAGCAACAGGGATAGTAGCAAGGTGGTGCGGTGTGTATTTGAGGGTGTCCTAGTCATTAAAAAGATGTTAGAGTGTAGCGGGTGACGCGATAAGTTGTTTCGAGTAGTTTAGTTGTGTCTTATACGTTTCTGGGAACTGCCATCTTCCCGAGGTTCAACACGGCGAGGATGGCTACAATTAACCATACTTCAGCAACGACCTCTTGCGCATGTAGCATACCGATGCCAAAAGCAAAGGCGGCAAGCAAGGTGAGTTGCACGTAGGGGTAGTAATTGCGGTGACCTTTCCGAATGGTCCACCACTGGTAAGGGATGGCCAAAAGGGGCAGGGGATTTAAGAGGAGTACATTCCAGTTGTCATCTACAGCGGGATGCTCGGAGAAGAAGCAGAGCGTAAAGATGACGCACCCGCACAGTCCTTGAATGAGGAGGAGGGGCGTTTCGAATGCTGCAAAGGTCTTTATCCATCCGCGGTAGCGCAACCACACCGCGATAACGGAGAGTAGCAACAATGCTGAGAATATCACGCTGGGCGAAAGGGGATGGGGCGCATACTGTGTGTGGTCCGGTGCCAAGATTTGGGTCTTTGCCACAAGCGGACGGGTGTTGCTGGCACTGTCGGTTATTGTTGCTTGTGCCACAATGTTGGCAGCATAGAGCGGTGCAAAGAGTTGGCCGCGCATACCGATTAGCGTGTCGACATCCATCCCGAGCATGAGGTTTTGGCAAAGGCGGTCCCAGGGATTGGGGGCGGTATGTTCCTTCACCATGTCGCGATAGGTCTTGTCTGCGGGTACTTCGGGGAAATTGACCGTTCCGTCTACAGCCCTGACTACCATGTCTACGGCACGTGTCACGCAATTGTCTTCTAAGAAATTGTAACGATACACGCGATTTTCGGGTCGCGCATTTTCCTCCAACAATGCTTGCAAGCGACGACTTTCGTTGGGTGTGAGGTTCAACACCTGCTCATCCATGCGTCTGCCGTTCGAGGCATAAACGTAATGAAAATACGGATAGGGTACAACTCCTAGCATGTAGTCCGTCTTTCCGAGTGTAAAGCGCAAGATGAAATTGTCGCTCTCGAAGTCAAAGATACCGTAGTTGTAAACGTAGTCCGTCTGGCGCGTGAAATTTTGCACTCTCAATGCCGAATGTCCGTAGAGTTCATACGTGATGTCACCTGGGTGACACGTAATCAAACTCACTACCACCGAGTCGCCCTTCACGCCCTCCGCCTTGCTTGTGGTGGGGTGCATGAAGAGCACGAGAAGTGCTATGAATAGTAGGTGTAAACGCTGCAACATTGTGCAAAGGTACTGCTTTTTTGTCTATTAGAGGAGGGACCGCTAGTCCTTTTTTGTATTAATGTGGTGGAAACCATGGAAAAGCGCGTCTTACGTTACAAGCTGTTGCATAAAAATCCGTCCGTGTTATGCCACGTAAATGAACGATAGCATCTTCGTTGCTTGTAAAATACCATTTTTGAAAAATCTGGAGCCCCGCACGTTTGCATAGGTCCAGATTTTTTCCAAATGGCGTTATGCAAGGTTTTGTGGTTTTTGATTGCCAAATTCTCCATCCCGATGGTTTTTCGTTGTACTGAAAAAATCCCGTATCTCTTGAGGTGCAACCTGTTCGAATACCGTTCGAATGCTGTACGAATACTGCTCTTCGACTGCTCTGAGTTGACAATCAGTTGTACGGTCTTAATATCTGCCATAATAAAAACGTGTTACTAATGGATTATGTTCCAAAAGTAACACGTTAATTATGATTATAAAAAGACTGCAAACTACCCCTCAAAATCGTCATCGTATAAGAATCGTCTATTCCCTGTACGGAGGTATCTTTTGTATTGTCTATCCGTCCAATAAGGTTTCTTCGCCCTCTTCTTCCGCTCATGCTCCCTCACACTCGCCTTCCACCCCTCATTGTTCACTTCGCGGAATTCCTTGCTCGTAATCATACCGTAAGTCCAAAAGGCAACGAGGACAACGAGGAAC
>CALCHM010000203.1 GCA_937901345.1 uncultured Prevotella sp.
TGTATAAGAAAACGGACGGTGTGGCGCCCTCCGCTCGTTTTGAGGACTCTGAGAACTCTGAGAAACTCCGACCTCTCTCAACTCTAAACTTTCAACTCTAAACTCTCATGGAAAACAAGAAATCGCTCTGGAGCAAGGTGCTCCAAATTCTCATTACCGTGCTTACCGCTATTGCTACTACCTTTGGTGTTCAGTCTTGCCTTTAGGTGACTCTGAGAAGACTCCGAGCTCCTCCGAAATCTCTCAACCTTAATCGTTAGGCTATAATATAAGAGTTACCCCAAGAACTTTAACAGACCCCCTCCGCAACAAAGTTGCTCGTCCCCCTAACTTCGAGGACATTTTGAGTTAGTCTCCTCGTTTAGGTTTCCAATTGAAAATAACAAGCGATGGAATGTATCCTAAAATCCTCCCCGAAGTTAGGGGAGGTGCCCAAAGGGCGGAGGGGTCTGTGGTATTGGGGCAACTCCTATATTGTTACCATTATTTTTAAGTCAACTGATTTTACACAAACAGTTACCCTATTGCATGCATTCCCACTTTACAGGTACGGACGCACGGCGCGTACGTCCTCTATCCATCGGAATGTCCCAGCAGAACGTTCAATTAATCAAGGACGCACTCTAAGTTTTGCAAACAAAGCATTCGTGCGATTCGAGCAATTCGTGTTCCAAAAAATTAGGCAATAATATAGTAGTTGACGCACACGTGCTATAGACGCTGAAGGCGTCTCCGCTCAGTAACCGTGGGTGCGAGCAAAGCGAGTACCCACGGTTGGCGCATCCCAATGAACGCACTCTGAAGGAGTGCCCCATCACCCTACATATCCTGCCTCCTCGGGCACCCCTTCAGGGTGCGATTCTCGCGTATTCAGTACCGGGGGTACGCAAAGGCGCACGCCCCGGTTACTGAGCGGTGACGCCTTCAGCGTCATTTAAAGTACAAAATTCTAATTGGGGTCAACTGCTATATCATTGCCATTTGTAATGCACGCACAGATGTTTCTTGATTTTCCATCGTTCAACATTCATCGTTCCCTTTTACCCCCCCAAAAAGGGAGGGACATCGGTCAAACGATGCCCCTCCCATGTGGATGCTTATTGTTTATTCAGTTGTTTCGCCTTCGGTTTTGTCCTCCTTTGCCTTAGTTTGCGCTATGCGCTGGTTGTAGGAAGTGTTTGCTTCGTCGATGATGGCGTTGACTTGGTTGATGTAGTTACTTAATTGCGATGATGGGCTGACTACGTTGTGAGCAAAGGCAACGGTGGTGATGTAGTCGTAGAGTGCGTCCATTTCGGTGCGAATGGTTTTGCTGTCTTCCACTTTAGCGCCTTCGCGTGTTACGGTGCGTGTGTCAGTCAGTATTTTATATTGTGTATTTACCGCTGTGAGTTCATCAACTTCGGCTTGCAGTCCGAGGGTTTGAACATGTGCTTTATTAGCATCTTTATTTAAGTCGAGCACCATGCCGTTTAGTGTTGCAGTTTCCTGCATATTGGCTATTTTGTAGAAGCCTTCATAGGGTTTCAACACCAGGTAGAGTTTTGTTGCAGCTTCCGACTTTGCTTTGTTCGGTAGGTTTTGACTGGCGCGAACGGTGTCTATGATGTAGCGTCCGAGCACATCGCGCTGTTCGTCAAGTGCTAACAATTCTGCCGTTTCGGCTGTGGCTATCGAGCGTTCCAGGTTGTCTTGCAACTTTCCGAGCAATTCGCTGTAGCGCTCCATGTCGTCAGTCTTGTAATGTAACACTTCCGCACCTATAGCTTGCGTCAGGGAGGCAAAGCGGTCTGCGGTATTTACATATTCAGCAATGTTAAACTTGTGAAAACTAGAATTTGTAAATCTTAAGATAGGTTCCATAGTAAAAAGTTAGAATTTGGTTAATACTGTTTTCATCTCGGTCTGTAATTCCGTCCCGCATCGGGAGCGGACCTTTTTAATCTGCGAAGTGTCGTCCCGCATCGGGAGGGCACCTTTTTGCCCCTTTTTACCCCTCTCCCGCATCGGGAGGGCATTTTCTTCGTCTGCGAGGTCGTCTCCCGCATCGGGAGGGCATTATTTTTTGCTGAAAAAGGTAGTGTCCCGCATTGGGATGAGATTATTTTGAGCCGAGAGGTTGTGTCCCGCAACGGGACGCGCATTTCTGCTTCATGCCGCTCTACGAATTTCCGCTCCTTTCGGCGGACTTGGCGGCGGGTTAATAAATCAGGTTTGCGGTTCTCCGTATTCGGGAGGTCTGGTAGCGGTTGAGCGCCTTACTCCCTTTATTTTGATTGAAAACCACGACAAATTTAACAAACAAATTCTAAAAAACTTTTCGCAAATTCCGTTTTAACTTTTATTAGAAACTCTGTGAATGTGAAGAGTTTTCAGGTTCAATAAAAAAAAAGTGAGGACGTTGTGTCATAATGAGCAAACTGCTGCGTTGCTCCTCAATTTCGGATTTGGTCATGTACTTCAGTACACTCCCTTCATCCTCCATTTCAGCGCCTTGCATTTTACTCACTCTTACACAACTTAAGAGGGTGTGCCGAAATTTTGCATTTCGACACACCCTCCTCCTTTTCACGATAATCTTCATATGTGTTTATAAACCGCTGACGATTCATGAAGGAATCGCTCAGTGTGTTCATGCGTCAGGCATTAGTGAACAATGATTTTGCTCGTGTTTACGATGTAAATGCCGCTTGCCACTCCGTTAACCTCTGTGATGCCTTCTGTTACGCACACACGGCGCACGAGTTGTCCGTTAAGGGCATAGATGCTCACGGTTTGGGGCGCCTCAGCGGTTATCAAGATGCAGTTGTTGCCGCCTTGAACCGTGAGATGGTTGCGTTCTACATGCGTGATGCCATCGGGTTTCACGTAATCATATTGCTTGTCGAGATATTCCAGGCGTTGCGCCACCCAATTCTTGATGTATGCTACATCGGCATTGATGTCTGAATGGTATTTGTTCCAACGCTTCTCTTCACGAGCGTCGGCTCCGCAAGCCGTGAAGAGGTCGGCATAGTCTTGGAAGCGCTTACAGAGGGCGTCTTCCGAGAAGTGGGAATCGCGGAGTTCGGCATATCGCGCTCTTAACTCGGCGTTCCATCCTAATTTGGAATTGCGCTTCATGCGGTGGAAGAGCGTGAGGTTGCCGTGTTCATACTTCCAGAGGAAGGTGTTGAAATCCTGTTTGGGTTTGCACAAATCTTTTGACCCGTCCCATCTGCGTCCCCAAGCGCCATCGAGGTCCCAAGGAGCAACACCGATTTTTTCGCGCAACGCTACGTCTTCACAAAGTTGGTCGTAGTTGTAGAAGAACATGTTCTTACCATGGTTGTCGGTAGCAAGCATGAGTTCGATGAAGAGGTAATAATCCGTGATGTTTGCTTGGTCGAAATACTTATGGAAATCTGCGCCAAATGTCACGTCGTTAGTGGTAGCCACAAAATTGATGGCATTCCAAAGCGGTGCCCAGTCAATGGGTTCTTCTTCCCAGTCGGGATACTTAATTTCGAAGTTTGCCCATGTTTCGCTATAGTCATTGTTGTTATAACTTCTGGGCGGTGTCTTGGGATAAACGTCGACGTCTGTTTCGTGTCCCATGAGCACTTCGTACCCCCATTGCGAGGACTTATAGAGCGTGCCGCGAATGACAGGTTTAGAAGTTTCGGTTGCTTCATCAAGTTTGCGGAGTTTGAGTTGCTTTCGGTCCATCTTTTCCGTCATGCAGTATATGCCATGATATTTTCCGTTGAGATAGACTTCAGCAAACTCTCCTCGTGTGCCATGACGTGCTTTCTTTTCATATCCTGCCGCCTTGTGGTAGGGCGCAATTGCGAAGTCGTTCCAGAGGTCGGTGCTCACACGGTTGCGCATACAGGCTTTATCTACCGCCATGGCGTCGAGAATCCAGTTGTTGTCATCACGCAACCCGAGGAATTCAACGTCCTTCGACGTCACCCCGTCTGCTTCATAGAGTTTCACGGCATAACTTTTCTTGTCAAAGCCCTGTGCCGTAGCACCGCGATACTTGAAGGCTGCCGTGTAGATGGAGTCATAACCGGCAACATTGGCTTGCGTCACGCGGATGCTTCCTGGGGTGTAAGAATAACCGTTACATGAGGGATGTGTCACCTCTACAATATTGAGGTACGTGAAACGAATGGGAGCTGATTCTATCTCCTCACCATTCTTATAGAGATTCAACGTGTGAGGCACGGAGCAGTCGAAGTCTTCGAGCACTACGACACCCTCAGCATCGGGGGCAACGCCATCGATACGCATTTCATAGTCAGCGTCTGCCACCCTAGATACGAAATGAACGCGCGGGCGGAACGTTCCTGTAAGGTGTGCCTCAGCGCTGGCGGTAGTAACGTACATGCCGTCGGTTTGATCGTAGAACAATTCCTTATCGTTGATGCGAAGCGTATCGATAAACGTGCGGAAGCCCATCAACTCCACTCCGGGAATAATGACGCCATTCTCCATGATGTGCTTGGCATGACGCGCATCGGAAGAATAAAAAACGAAGGTTGACCCTGGGTCGTCTTGTTTGTAGAGGCGGATGTAATTTTTGTTATAATCACCCCAATGCACAAACTCTGACTGATTGTTAGTAATCACGGGTTCTTCCCACCACCAATAACTATCGCTATAAATAGGACGCTGGGTGAGTTTCTCAACGGTGTAACCCGGATAGTAGTAGTCATCGTAGAAGGCAAATGCCCAATAGTTTGTGCCCGTTACGCTCGAACTCTTCTTCAAGGCAAGCGGTTCGTTGTTTGTGGGATAATTTGTCATGACGAAACGTCCGTCTTCCGTAAAGATGGAATAACCTTCGCCATTCTTTCGGAAGTAGAAATTATCGCCCTCACCCGTTGTTTGATACAACTTATCATCAGTATTGACCAGGTACTTACCCGTTCGCGCATTCTTAATCTTATAGAGAATGGGGTCAGAAGCGGTTGAGGCAACAATGGGGAGTTGGAGTTTACCCGTAGTTTCCCAATAATAACCATCTGCGGTTACACCACAATCGTCTGCTTCTGGTTCGGGGTCTTCTGTGGAAGGTGTGTCGCTACCACCGTCGAGAACATTGCCATCCTTGTCTACAAAACAAAAAATGCCGTTGTCGCTATTGTAATTTGCATATGTTCCTACAAGATACGAACCATCAGTACGCAAATTGAAATACTGGTCGGGTGACGCAACACTCTGAATGAAGTAACCGCCACGCTCCAATTCCTGAATATTCCACTTGGCTTGTGTGGATTGAGCAGATGAGGAAAGATTCAGTCCCTTCTTCTGCGTCTCTACGCGCTCTGAATCGTAGATCAGATATTGCATAGAGAGCGCATTACGGAAGGTATAATAACCATCGTCTCCTTTGTCAATATACCAGTAACCATCGTCAGGAATATTTTCACCTGGAATGTAATAAAGCAAGGGTTGTGCATTGTGATATACTCCAAGCGCTATGGAGCCCGAACCAAAATATGCACAACGAATGCTGTATTTCCTACCTATAACAAAATCTGGTTGTGCCAGCACATTGCTTACACATACCATCGCAAACAAAAATAGAAAACTGATTTTCTTCATAAATTTATCAAGTATTACTGCGCAAAATTAAGGTAAAAACGCGGTAAAATCATATAAATATGCTTTTTTTCAGTACTTTTGTCCAGGAAACGCATGCAATGGTTTCACATGGGAATCAAAGCGTTTTCCCCAATCGGGGCAACTTCCCTATAAACTCCAACAAAAAATACAACAAAAGAATATATGCAACTCATCTTACTTTCTGGTGGTTCAGGAAAACGCCTTTGGCCACTTTCAAACGGAACACGTGCAAAACAATTCTTACAACTCTTGCCCTCACCCAATGGCGGACTAGAGTCTATGGTGCAACGCGTAGTGCGCCAACTGAGCGAACAAGGGTTAGAGAAGAATATCAACTTTACTACCAGTTTGGCGCAAAAGGACCAACTCTGTAATCAGGTAAAGGGCAACGTGAGCATCATTACCGAACCCGAACACCGCGGTACGCTTCCTGCCATCTCGCTCTCAGCGCTCTACCTGGGCGAACATCAAGGATGTGACAAAGATGAAATCATCGTAGTGATGCCCTGCGATAGTTTCGTGAACGAGGCATATTACGCAGCATTGAACAGTGCCATCAAAGTGGTTGAAGGGCGCCATGCTAAATTTGCATTGATGGGCATCCGCCCCACCTCTGAAACTCCCTTCACACGCTATGGTTATATCTTCGCCGAAGCGCCCGCCGACCCCACCAACCCTGAGGCGTTTAGTAAGGTGATACGTTTCTACGAAAAACCCGAGCCCGAAGTTGCCCGCACACTGATTACTCAAGGAGCGCTTTGGAATGCAGGTGTGTTTGTGTTCCGACTCGGAGATATGTTGGAAATTGTGCAACAACAATTTGGAACCACGTCCTATCAAGATCTCTACGCACGCTATTCAGAACTGCCGAAACTAAGTTTTGACCGCATGGTCATTGAGAAGGAAAAAGACCTCGCGGTAGTAAGATACGCAGGGAAATGGAAAGACCTTGGGTCGTGGAATTCGCTTCTCGAAGAAACGAACTTGCGAGAAATGGGGAATGTCATGGTGGGACAAGACGTTGTCAATACGCACATCATTAACGAACTTGACCAACCCCTCCTCTGTGTGGGTACTCACAACATGGTTGTTGCTGCAACGAGCGATGGTATCTTGGTGAGCAGAAAAGACATTTCGGGAACCATCAAACACAATGTGGACCAACTCGAAGTGCGCCCCATGTATGAAGAGCGACGTTGGGGAAGTTACAAGGTGATTTCAAATCTTACGTTTCCTGATGGTGCACGCGCATTAACCAAACTGCTCTGCATCTCAGCGGGTAAGAATATCAGTTATCAAATTCATCACCATCGCGACGAATTGTGGACTTTCGTTGACGGCGAGGGCGAATTGGTCATTGACGACGTGCAACGTACCGTCACTCGCGGCGACGTGGCACTTATTAAAGCCGGACAACGTCATGCCGTAAAAGGCACCACCGACCTTAAAATCATTGAAGTGCAAACGGGTTCTTTGCTAGTTGAAGAAGACATCGAGCGTTTTGAGTGGGATTGGCGCTAAGGTAGAGTACAGAGTACAGAGTACAGAGCACAGAGTACAGAGCACAGAGTACAGAGCACAGAGTACAACTGCCTATAGAGTACAGGAATATAAAAATAGAGCACAGCGTACAACCTGCCTCCAACGGTAAGTGTATGCTGTGCTCTGTTTTTAGCAACTTCTGAGGTTTCTACATTCGCTCTAGGAATGGCATTATATGCACAAACCATTTTTCACCTCACGAACTACATCAATGCCCTTAAGTGCTTCAACGATGGTGAGCGCAAATTCAAGGGTAAAGGCGGGCGACTTTGCCGTAATGAGCATATCGTCAACTTCTACACCACGGTGCGTGTAATTCGCCTTGTGTTCCAACTTTGCAAATCCAGGATAGGTTGTCGCCTTTTTGCCTTCGAGCAGACCGAGAGAACCGAGTACCAATCCGGGGGCAGCACAAATTGCCGCAATATAAGCACCGCGCGCTGCTTGCGCCTTCAAGGCATTGCAAACACCTGGGTGGTTACGCAAATTTTCAGAACCAGGCATACCTCCGGGAAGAATAATACAATCGCTATTCACCAAACCCGAGCGGCGATAAATATCATCGGCTTTTATAGAAATGCCATGAGCACCGATTACGGAGCGAGAACCCGAAATGGATATTGTCTGCACTTCAATGCCAGCACGGCGAAGGATATCAAGTGTTGTTATCGCTTCTATTTCTTCGAAACCATTAGCTAAAAATAAATGTACCATAATCTAATTGTAAAAGAATGGGTAATGGACAAGAGCGAACCAAAGCAACAATGCAACAATGCAAGCGCCTTCTACTGGTGCGTTTCACCCTTCTCCCTTTAACTTGTCTTATTCGTTTAGTTTTAACGCGTTTCTATAAGCCTTTATAGTTTGTTCAAATCCCATGTAAAGAGCATCACAGATAAGCGCGTGACCAATGCTCACTTCATCTAACCAGGGAATTTGTGACGCAAAATAATTGAGATTCTCAAGACTCAAGTCGTGCCCTGCATTCAGTCCGAGTCCCAATTGGCGACAACGTTCAGCCGTTGTGATATAGGGTGCAATAGCCGCCTCACGATCCTTGGCATAATCAGCGGCGTAGGGTTCGGTGTAAAGTTCCACGCGATCGGCACCTATTTGCTGTGCATAATCAACCATTTCAGGAATGGGATCAATAAAAATGCTTACACGAATCTGCTTCTCATGTAAACGACTCACAACTTGCTTTAAGAAATCAAAATGCACTTTCGTATTCCAACCTGCATTAGACGTTAATTGTGAAGGCGCGTCAGGAACAAGAGTCACCTGCGCGGGTTCAACTTCCAAACAGAGATTCAGAAAATCTTCAGTAGGATAACCTTCAATATTAAACTCAGTTGTGAGCAACGGTTTAAGCATGCGTACGTCTGCAAAACGAATGTGGCGTTCGTCTGGACGTGGATGCACCGTGATACCTTGTGCGCCGAATGCTTCAAGATCCTTAGCAACGCGAAGCAGGTCGGGATTATTACCACCGCGAGCATTGCGAACGGTAGCAACCTTATTTATATTTACAGATAAATTCGTCATCGATAACAAAAAATATACTAAATTTGCTAAATCGTAATCAATTTGTGAGCAAAATTACAAATTTCTTTGGTACCTAAGGATAGTAAATTTGAAAAACATAGTATGAAGGTAGCTTTGATTGGCAATACGTATCAGGCAGAGAAAAGTAGATACCTGATGACCATAATAGAACAACTGCGTAAGCATGGTGTGAAGATTATTGTGGAAAGAAATTTCCTTACGTTTATCACCAGTGAACTGGGATTTGAAACAAACGACATGGAGGCCTTCGATGAATGTAAGTTTGAGGCAGACCTTTGCATTTCGATTGGTGGCGACGGCACATTTCTGAAAGCCGCCTCGTATGTGGAAGGTAAGCAAATCCCAATTTTAGGAATCAACACGGGGCATTTGGGTTTCCTTGCCGACGTTTTACCCGATGAAATTGACGAGGCGTGTGAATGCATTTGCCGTGGTGATTACATTGTGGAATCACGTGGCGTCATCGAGGTAAGACGCAATGGAGAATTATTCTCTCAACATCCTTATGCACTTAACGAAGTGGCTGTGCTCAAACACGACAATTCCTCACTCATCGGTATTGAGGCAAAAATAGATGGTGGGTTGCTCAATCACTATATGGCAGACGGTCTGATTGTTACAACCCCCACGGGATCTACGGGTTATTCACTCTCCGTTGGTGGTCCCATATTGGCACCGATGTCTGGCACACTTTGTTTGAGTCCCGTAGCGTCTCACAGTTTGAACACACGTCCAGTTGTTGTCACCGATAATGTTTGTATTGAAATGAAGGTAGAGAGTCGTTCGCACAATTATCTCATCGCTATTGATGGACGCAGCGAAAGTTTGCCTTGCACGGACGTTATTACGGTTACCAAAGCTCCCTTCAAAATAGGTGTCGCCAAAATCAAACGTAAAAACTTCTACGACACCTTGCGTGAAAAAATGGCTTGGGGAAGCAGAGGATAGCAGAAACTGAAGACCAACAAACGAAGAATGCACTCTCTCTACTCGTTTAAATGTTGTTATGCTCATATCAAATTCTAACATACAATGGTTGTGGCGCACGGGAAAGGGTTATCGCCTACAAGCCACGTTAAACACAATTCTCGGCATCCTCATCGTGGGGGCTGACTTGCTTTTTGTGTGGGCCACGAAATTAGCGGTAGATATCGCAACAAAGGCAAACACCCACATGACACTCACCACGGCGTTTACCATTCTGGCAACTGTCATCATCTTGCAGATTGTTTTAGGTATCGCTTCTAGATGGATAAAAGCCACCCTCGGTGTGAAGTCGCTCAACAGAATGCACAGTAGTTTCTTCACATTATTGTTGCACAGCGACTGGCGAAAATTACGCGAATTTCATACCGGCGACCTGACCAACCGCTTGCAGCGCGATGCGACTGAAGTAACTGGATTTCTCACGGAGAGTCTGCCTACTCTTGTAACTACAATTATCAAGTTTATTGCTGCCTTCGGATTCCTCTACCTCATGGATAGCACCTTGGCACTGCTGATTGTTGGCATTTTGCCGCTGTTTATCCTGATGGGCAGATTGTATGTTAACAAGATGCGTGCCATCACCCACAATGTGCGTACAACGGAAAGCGGCATTCAAAGTTTGATGCAGGAGAGTTTGCAACACACTCCCGTTATCAAAACCTTACAACAAGTGCCCTACATGGTTGAAAAACTGATGACACTTCAGAAGCGATTGCGTAAGGAAATCATTCTCAAGACGAAGTATTCCACATTCACCTCTACCCTACTCAACCTGGGGTTTGCTACAGGTTACTTTCTAACCTTCACCTGGGGCACGTATAGTTTAGCGCAAGGAACCATTACTTACGGAACGCTCATCGCATTCGTTCAACTGGTTGCACAGATTCAAGACCCAGTAAGAGCGCTTACACGCTTCATCCCCATCTTTGTGAGCGTAAGCACTTCTTGCGACCGCCTTCGTGAAATTGCTTCACTTCCTGCCGAACCACAATCTACGGACGCACAACTCGCAGGTCCAGTGGGAATACGCATTCAGGACGTTAGTTTTGCATACACTGAAAACTCACGCAAAATCCTTGACAACTATTCCCTCACGCTCGCTCCAGGCAGTCGCGTTGCCATCATGGGGCAAACAGGAACCGGAAAGACTACCCTCATCCGCCTCTTGCTCTCGCTCATTGCTCCCAACTCGGGACGTCTGGAATTGTTTAACACACAGCAAACCATGAGTATTTCACCGGCATCACGCGCTCACTTTGCCTACCTTCCACAAGGAAATACGCTACTGAGCGGCACGATTCGTGAAAACCTCCAGTTGGGCAATCCGTATGCTACAGAAGCCGACATGCAACAAGCGCTGGACATTGCATGCGCAGACTTTGTACAACAACTACCTCACGGACTTGACACCTCATGTTCTGAACAAGGTGGCGGATTCTCCGAAGGTCAAGCACAACGCATTTGCATCGCACGCACCTTGCTCAGAGACGCTCCCATCTTACTTTTGGACGAAGCGACTTCTGCACTAGATGCCGTAACGGAACAACAGGTCGTTGAAAACATCATCAAGCATCGTCCCAACAACACCCTCCTATTCATCACCCACCGCCAAGAAGTTACGCAACTCTGCGACACGGTAGTCAGACTCTAAGAAAAAGTATTTACGCATTTTTTTCCTCTCTCTTATGAAACGTCACGTCATAGCAGCGTCCCTACTCACGCTCCTCCTCTCTGCGTTCCAAGCATGCTCAACAACAGTTGCCGAAGACCCCCAACCCGAATTTATCACGGCAGACAGCGTCCATATTCTTCGCGACGGCAAACCCTACTATTTTGTAGGAACCAACTTATGGTATGCTCCGCTTTTAGGTGCCGAAAATGGCAATCGCGAACGCCTTCACCACGAGCTTGATCAGTTGAAAGCCATGGGAATTGAGAATTTGCGCATTCTCGCTGGTGCCGATGCAGGAAGTTGTCATGCCAATTCGGTAAAACCGTATCTCCAACCCGAACCCGGCGTGCTTAACGACACGTTACTCGTGGGATTGGATTACACCCTCGCTGAGTTGGCCAAACGCGACATGACCGCAGTCATTTATCTCACCAATTCATGGGATTGGAGTGGTGGTTACGGTTTCTATCTTCGCGCCTGTGGTTATGGCGATTCGCCCAATGCCAATGGCGAGGGATATAACGACTACGTGAACTATGCGGCCAACTTTGTGCGCAGCGATGCTGCCATGCAGCTCTTCTACAATCATGCTGAAGCCATCGTTTCACGAACGAATAGCATTACGGGCGTAGCCTATAAAGACGACCCCACCATCTTTGCTTGGCAGATTTGTAACGAACCACGCCCCTTCAGCAAGGACAACAAAGAGCGTTTTGCTGACTTCATTGCTGAAACAGCCAAGCGCATTAAGGCGATTGACAGCAACCACCTCGTTTCGCTCGGCACTGAAGGTTATTACGGATGTGAAAGCGATGAAGACTTGGTCGTAAAACTGCATACCGACCCCAACGTGGATTACCTCACCCTCCACATTTGGCCCGTAAATTGGGGATGGGCATCACGTGAAAATCCTGACGAAAAGATTGGCAATGCATGCGTACGCACCAACGACTACATCGATCGTCACCTCGCACTCTGGCAGCGCATTAAGAAACCCATGGTGATTGAAGAATTTGGATTCCCACGCGAAGGCAACAGTTGCGACTTAACCCGCAACACCATCAGTCGCGATAGTCTTTACGCCACAGTCTTTGCACGCATCCTTCAAAGCGCACACCAGCAAAGTCCACTTGCAGGATGTAATTTCTGGGGATGGGGCGGAAGTGGCAGACCAGCGTCGGAAGTTTGGAGCAAGGGCGACGACTTCCTTTGCGACCCTCCTCACGAACCACAGGGCTGGTATTCCGTATTTGACTGCGACACCACAACGATGCAGCTTATCCAACAAACAACGAACGGTTTGAAACACTAATAACTCCCAGACCGAAAACTCGAAATTCTTTTTTGACAGAAGATCAGAAGGAACTGCACCCCGAAACTAGCGTTAATGTCTAGAGCGTCGATTCCTTGGATCTTCTGTCAAAATTTTAGGAAATAAAATAGGAGTTTACACAACTTACTCCCCCCACCTTTGCATTTGAACACGCTAACTTTTACCTTGGCAAGACGCTGGGCTGACTGTCCCAAACTCCAGAAACGCTCTCCGAGGTCACGCACGTAACGCCTTATATTACTGATTCAGCACATCTTCTTCCCAACTCATTATTTAACCATGCAATACCAAACAGACCAACGTATTGTTGCTACGCTCGATGCTGGTGGCACGAACTTCGTTTTCGGAGCCATTCAAGGCGGCGAATACATCATGGGTCCCTACTCGCTTCCCGCCATGGCCGACAATTTAGATGCCTGCCTCGGACAACTCTTCAAGGGGTTTGACATGCTCTTCAGCAACCCACAACGCCAACCCATAGCCATTAGTTTTGCTTTTCCTGGACCTGCCGATTATCCACGCGGAATTATCGGAGGGTTTCTGCCCAACTTCCCCTCTTTTCGTGAGGGCGTAGCGCTCGGACCTATGCTGGAACATCGTTACGGCGTTCCCGTGTTTATCAATAACGATGGCGACCTCTTTGCCTATGGCGAATCGCTCTGCGGATTTCTTCCTGAAATCAACAAGCGCCTTGAAGCAGCAGGTGCCGTCAAGCGCTTCCACAATCTCATTGGTTACACCGTTGGCACAGGTTTAGGCATTGGTATCGTCATCAATGGGCATTTAAATCGTGGCGATAACTCATGCGTCGAAACCTTCTGTCTGCCCCACCCCGACATGCCCAATGTCATCATTGAAGAGGGCGCTTCCACACGTGCCATTTGTCGTGTGTATAACGAAATCACTGGCACTGACACCTCTCAAATGGACGCCCGCACCATCGCTGAAATTGCAGCAGGAACCATCGCGGGCGATGCCGAAGCCGCCAAGAAGGCGTTTGCAACAATGGGAAGCACATTGGGGGCGGCAATAGCAACAGCAGCAACCCTCATTGACGGACTCATCGTTATTGGAGGAGGCGTCATGAAAGCGAAGAAATGGATTATGCCAGCGCTCATGCAGGCACTCCATAAAACGTTGCGCACCATGAAAGGCGAAAGAGTAAACCGCATGCAGATGAAGGTGTACGACCTTGACAACCCCGAAACCTTTGAGGAATTTGCGCACGGCGAAGTCAAACGCATCAAAGTGTATGGGCAAGAAGACTACGTGGATTACGACGTGCAAAAGCGCATCGGTATCGGCATTTCACAAATGGGTGCCAATAAAGCCGTTTCTGTGGGTGCATACGTTTTTGCCCTCAACCAATTAGACGGCATAGACTGATACGGAAAGAAATATGCGGGAACCACATAAGTGTGGTTAAAATCCCCTCTGATATTAACTAATTCACGAGTTAGTTAACGTGAGTTCTATATAAGTATAATCCGTAAAACGAAGCGTATGTTGGGGAAACTCGCTTTTTTGGGGGGCTTGGAGTGTTTGTAAATGAACGGCATCAGGACGTGGGGTCTGATGCCGTTCTTGTTTTGT
>CALCHM010000204.1 GCA_937901345.1 uncultured Prevotella sp.
CTTGATGAACTCATCAAGCAGAATGTCATCAAGGAAGAGGAACGTCAGAAGTTCCTGGCAGAAATCCGTCAGAAGTACGATAAGGAACGTAAGGACGAAAAGGAAGAGAAAGACAAAAAGGAAGGTAAAATCAAAGACCCACTGACGGGTAATGTTGATGGCATGGCAGGAGACATCATCCAAATGGGCAAACTCCTCCACAGTCTTCAGAAGAAAATCAAAAACGGCGAAGCCAGCTGGGAAGACTACGCCGCAGTCGCTGTTGCCTCACTTGGTTTCGTCAACTCTGCACTCAGCGCCGTGTCTCAATTGTTCCAAGCAGAGCAACAAGCACAGGAGAACGCCGTAACACAGCGATACGATAAGGAAATTGCAAAGGTCGGCAGTCACACCGCTAAGGGCAAAAAACTCGAAGAGCAGAAGCAAAAGGAATTGGCGGCAGTGAAGAACAAATACCGCAAGAAACAAATGAGCATGGAAATCGCTCAGGCCGTAGCAAGTACTGCTATGGCAGCGATTAACGCTTACGCTTCTGCATCTAAAGTAAACTTTATCCTCGGTCCGATAGCTGCTGCTATGGCATTAGCGGCTGGCGCTATCCAAATCGCTGCTATCAAGAAACAACATTCTGCTGAAGCATCAGGATACTATTCCGGTGGTTTCACTGGTGGCAGTGCCTACCGTAAGGAAGCAGGCGTCGTGCATCAAGGGGAGTTTGTGGCAAATCACCTTGCTGTCAATAATCCCAATGTCTTGCCCGTATTGCAGTTCATTGACCATGCGCAGAAGAACAATACCATCGCCTCGATAACTTCGGCAGATGTCAGACGTGCCGTCGGTGGAGGTGGAAATTGGGCAGGTACCTCACAAACGAAGGCAGGTTCATCTGCTCCTGTTCAAGTCATCGATTCATCTTCACAGCGTACCGCTGATGCGATTGAACGATTGAACTACAATTTGGAAGCAGGTATCCGTGCTTCTGTATCTATTGACGGGCAAGACGGATTTGAACGCCAGTGGAACCGATACAACCAAATGAAGAAAAGAAAATGATTACCTTATTATTGGACAACAAACAAGTCATCATTAAGAATGGCACTAGTATCAAACTGACCCGTGAGAATCCGTTCTTCACGGGTTCAGGTGATTATACGCTTGACGTTACCTTGCCTTTGGCAGGGTGCAAGCAGAACCTCGAAGTTTTTGGGATGCTCCACTTTGCTCCGGTGTCGCACAAATCGTTAGCGACGAAGAAATTATCTTTTTGCTTGCTAACGGAACTTTTACAGTTGGAGGGAGAAACTGTCATTACCAACGTCACACATGAAGAGGTGAAAATACAGTTGCTTTCCGGAAACTCCGCTATGAACCTTAATGCACTCGGAGATAAGGGAGAACTATATATCGATGAACTCGACCTTGGTAATGCCTATGATGAATTATGGAATGAGAACTATTCAGGTTCTCGTTACAACAAAAAACAGACAGCAGAGAATACGGCAACTTGGTTAGCATCACTCCCGAAGTCCAGACGCAATGCGCTGATACATGGGACACGTGAGGAAACGAACTGCGTCTGCTTTCCTATCTACTCGTTAGCAGATGAAGCCTTCAGCAATGAGCATGGCGTGAACCATTGGGGAGGTATGGAAAACAATTACTGGGTGAATGTGGCTGAAAACTATTCGTTGAAACATCCGATAGACAGCTATCCTGATGATGAAGATGGACGTGCAGCCCTTTCCTGGACATACATGAGCGGCTACTGTATTGCGCCACAACCGTATCTTAGTTTTGTTTTGGAACGTATTCTGTTGGCGCTTGGTTTTGTCCTGGATAAAAGACACAATGCCCTACATACAAAGTTTGGGCGTGTCTTCGTGGCAAATGCACGGCATACGGTGCGTATTGCAGAGTGCTTGCCACACTGGACCATTGATGAATTTCTCAAAGAACTGAAGAACCTCTTTGGCGTCTATGTCTTCGTTGAAGGCACACGGGCGATTGTGAAGACGAGACGTGATTACTTTGAGGGCAACACCATTGAAATTCATCATGCCGTCAGTGAACACACGACAGATATTGATGATGAAGGTGAACAACAAGACACCACGAGTGGAAACGTGGCGTATGCCTTTACTGAAGCAATGCCAAGAATACTAAACATAGGGGAAGACGCTTATGAGAAGATGGACATCATCAGAGTCAAGACTTATCAAGAAGCAGAAACAGCATTTGATGAAATGACCGGGGATGAACGTGTGGCGTCTAACGTTCTCTTCTACGTCGAGAATACGGGAAGACGCTATGCCAGTCTAAGCATTGAAGACGAATGGCAACTATGCGAAGTTGACCACGTTGGACCATTGTTCCGTGATGATGATTTTGAGATAGATACGGAACTAAAGATTATTCCAGCTGCAACAAGCAGAGACATCGTAACCAAGCGCTACCAATATGTGGAAGTGCCGAATGACCGCCGTAACATATACATGGTGGGTGCTACATACCCAAGTGATGCTTATACAGGTCACGATGGAGGACTAAATGGCGGTTATCACATACCTTATTTAGTCACTGCCGACTCTCGCAATCCACAGACGGGAACGCTGTGGAGTCTGCATGAGGCAATCGTCAACGAAACGGATACAGACGCAGAAGAAAATCCCAAGCAGGAAGTGATGGAAATAGGCGTGGTCTCAACTGCCAATTACGTCAGTGACTACTTGGTGGGGGAAGGAAATTACCAAGTCCAGTCAATAGTCTCTGTTCCTTATGCCGTAGGTGTGCCGTACATGGTAGAGGATGGTCTTATGGTGGTTTCCTCGCTGCTCGAGCGTGCCAATGATTTAGATTTCCGTAATACAGAAACCAAAACGGGGGAGGTAATGCAGGGAAATTTGAATATCGACACACGTGTAGTCCGGCAAATATCCTTTACCGACGACGTTTGCGACCCTAATGCGATATATCTTATTAACGGGCGCAAGTATCTCTGTCAGAAAATAGAACTGACGTTGGACACGGATGGGGTACAACCACTAAAGAAAGGCTACTTCTTTGAGATTGAGTAGGCGAACTTTTCCCGTAACCTGCCCAACCACTCCAATCGGATCCTTCACTT
>CALCHM010000205.1 GCA_937901345.1 uncultured Prevotella sp.
CCGGAACAACGAGCGGCACCTCCACGGCAAACGTGCCGTCGATAGCAGTTGTGGCTATCTCATTATTTGCTATCATGCCATCGTCATCACCTCCATATCGCCACCACCACGAACTACGTCTTACAGAATACTTCACCGTTGCGCCTTGCACCGGCATACCGTTATAGCCAACGGCCTTGCCTCTCACCACCAGCGTGTCGCCAGCACGATATGTCTCCTTTATCTCTGGGAACTCCACAAAGAACGTTGGGCGCTTGTATTCTTCGACTGAAATACCGACTTGCACATTGTCAACGGCTACGGTGTATCTTCCGTTGAGTGCCGACTGCGGCAGCACGAACGTGGTGTTGCACTTGCCGAAAGCATCCGTAACAAGCGTATTCTCTGCTACCACCTTGTAGTTGGCATCGCGCAATACTGCCTTGACCGACTTGCCTGCCATCACCTTGCGCTTCATATATACGTCTGCCCTACTGTCACGGACCTCTTCATACACAACAGCGGCAACACTCACCGTCTGTCCTGGACGATAGATGGCACGGTCGGTAAGCACCTTAACCTTTGTTGTCGTGCGATTGGTTTCATTGGCAAAGAAAGTTTCATAATACCTGCCCTCTTGCAAGGCCTTGTCAGTATCGGTATAAACGTAAAACCTATCAGGTTTCTTTTTGTCGTAATTATAAACTGCCTCACCATTGCCATCGGTGGACAGCGTTGCCAGCAGTTCATTCTTTTCGTGTTGGCGCAGTTCTATCTTCGCCCCATTCACTGGTTTGCCGCTGTGAGCATCAACCACCACATAGCGTATCTTCTTTTCAGGAAGTTCCATTGCCATCACACGGATATTGCTCACCTTCACAATCCAGCGCAACGGTTCCGTATCTGGTGTGGTTGTCAGTTCAAACATATACACACCTGGTTCAAAACCACCGATATTAAGCGTATCGTTGAATTCCTCATAGTTAGGGCGAACAGTATATTTCTTATTCAGAGTCTTGTCGGCCAGTGCCACTAATCCAGCCTTAATCTTCTTATAGTCATTCTCATTCTGCGGGTCCAGTTCCGAGCGACCATCGAGTGAGGTGCGATAGACCTTCATCGTGAGTTCTTCGATGTTGCGGAGGGATAGTTTAGTTGACAAGTTGACAAGTTGACAAGTTGACGAGTTGCTTGCATTGCTATTGTCTTCACTCCTACACTCCTTCACTCCTACACTCCTTGAATTATTCTCCTCCACACCCGATGATAAAACATTCACCCTCGGAAACGTAAGGCGCTTATACTCATTGCGCAACTCGTTCATACGCTGCCACGACGGCCATTTCTGGGTGGCGTAGTTGATATATTTTATCAGTTCCTCAACGGTTACATCTGTGCAACTCTGCATGTGATGAAAACGCTCAACCGCCACTTCACCTGCCACATCAAGTGCGCCATAGACTTCTATGAGCGAATCAAGTGATACAATGCAGTGGGACTTGCGCAATGGCTGATTCTCATAACGGTGATTCTGCAGCACCATCTTCAAGGCTACTATACACATAGCCCTGCGATTGTCCACAGAGGAATAATAATCATGCATTGGCTGATACTGCTCAGTTTCAAAACCAATAACGCTGAGCATATCGTTGTTAAAGATTTTACCGTTAAGTCCCTCAACCACAAATGGTTTGTAGCCCGTGGCTTTCACCGATGCCAGCAAGGCGGGATTAGTTATTGCCTCAGTAGCATAGCGTTTGGCAATCACCTTACTGCTGTCATTAATACTGGGATTATTTTTATAAATATGCGACAGCACTGCACCCAGCACAGCCTTTTGCACCTCGTCGGCAGTTGCGGCATAGCGCTTTTCCAATCGTTTCACATTAACACCAAGTGAATCGGGCGAGATATGCACCTGCTGAGATACTATGGCAAGCATCGATTTCATCATCTGACCATAGTCACCCTCCTTCTCAGCCTTTGTCTCTATCTTGCGCAACACCTCAATCCTTGTCTGTGGCAAATCCTTCACCGCAGCATCATCAGCCTGTTTCCACAATGAAGAATACGTCTGCGCATCAGCAGGCAAGAGTTGTATGCAAAAAAGAGCAACTATCAAACAAAATATCTTTCGACTCATCTGGTTCACATTTAATATAGTTTACAAAGATAGCATAAAACTTTCAGAACGCAAAAGAATTTTATTCTTTTTAGGGTTTATAAGAACTGCATAATCAGCAAGGCATATCTCTTAAAACAAAACAAGTTGAATTGGTGTGCAAAACCTATCATTTGGCAAAGCGAAACCTATCATTTCGCAGACCAAAACAAGTTGAATTGCAGCAGAGGATTCAAACTCGGCAGCGCAACAACAATAAGATTAACACAAAACAAGCAATAAAAAGCACAAAAAGTGACGTTTTAAAAATAAACGTCACTATCGCATAGCGTTGTTTTTCAGTATATTACAAACAAAATGACGTTTTCTTTGAAAATCACAACTTTTTACATCACAAGGCATCACACATGGACTTTATTCTTAAAACACCCTTCTGCCATACAGCAAAAATTCTGGCATTTTATCGTTGCCACACATTTATTTATGTCGAAAAAAAAGTGACATCAACTTAAAAACTCGTTTTTTTTTATTACCTTTGTACCAAATAAACACCAATAAATAAAAAACAGACATAAAGACAACCTTATGGATGACGAAATATTAGACGACGTTAAAGACAACGAGCAGGAGCAGAACGACAACTGGCAAGAAGGAGACGGGGAGTTTCACTCTGACTACAAGCCTGTTGACAGGTTTGACGCTGCTGCCGTACACCACCTAAGCGGAATGTACCAAAACTGGTTCTTGGATTACGCCTCATACGTAATCTTGGAGCGCGCTGTACCCCATATTGAGGACGGTTTCAAACCAGTTCAGAGACGCATCATGCACTCACTCAACCGCATGGACGACGGCAGATACAACAAGGTGGCCAACGTGGTGGGATACACCATGCAATACCACCCTCACGGCGACGCATCCATTGGCGATGCCTTGGTGCAGATGGGACAGAAAGACCTGCTTATCGACACACAGGGTAACTGGGGTAATATACTCACGGGTGATGACGCTGCGGCTGCACGTTATATCGAGGCACGCTTATCGAAATTCGCCTTGGAGGTTGTCTACAACAAGAAGACCACCGAGTGGATGTTGGCATACGACGGTCGTAAGGAGGAGCCTGTGACCTTGCCTGTTAAGTTCCCGTTGTTGTTGGCGCAGGGTGCTGATGGTATCGCCGTAGGTCTTGCCTCGAAGATACTGCCTCACAACTTCAACGAACTTATAAACGCCTCTATAGCCTATCTTCGTGGCGAGGAGTTCACCCTCTTGCCCGACTTCCAGACGGGAGGTTTCATCGACGTGGCTCGCTACAACGACGGTGAGCGCGGTGGAGCGGTACGTGTGCGTGCCCGCATCAACAAGGTGGACAACAAGACACTGGCCATCACGGAAATCCCCTATGGCAAGACGACGACGACGCTCATCGAGTCTATATTGAAGGCCGCCGAGAAGGGCAAGATAAAAATCCGCAAGGTGGATGACAACACGGCTGCCGAGGTGGAGATCCTCGTGCACTTGGCCCCGGGTGTATCGTCGGACAAGACACTCGACGCGCTCTATGCCTTCACCGATTGTGAAATCAGCATCTCGCCCAACTGCTGCGTCATCGACGACAACAAGCCCCACTTCATCGGGGTGAGCCAGGTGCTGCGCAAGTCGGTGGACAACACGCTATCGCTCCTGCGACAGGAACTGGAGATACGCAAGAACGAACTCCTCGAGCAACTGCACTTCGCCTCACTGGAGAAGATCTTCATCGAAGAACGCATCTATAAGGACAAGAAGTTCGAACAGGCGGACAACATGGATGCTGCCTGCGCACACATCGACGACCGCCTCACTCCGTACTATCCGCAGTTTGTACGCGAAGTGACGAAGGAGGACATCCTCCGCTTGCTGGAAATCAAGATGCAACGCATCCTGAAGTTCAACAAGGACAAGGCCGACGAGAACATCGCCCGTATCAAGGAAGAAATCGAAGAAATAGACTTCAAGTTGGCTCACATCGTGAACTATACTATCGACTGGTATGAAATGTTGAAGAATAAGTATGGCGAAAACTATCCTCGTCGTACCGAACTCCGCAATTTCGATACTATCGAAGCAGCCAAGGTAGTGGAAGCCAACGAAAAACTTTATATCAACCGCGAAGACGGTTTCATCGGTACTTCGCTCAAGAAAGACGAGTTCGTGGCCAACTGTTCGGACATCGACGACGTGATTCTGTTCTACAAGGACGGCCGTTACAAGGTGGTACGTGTAGCCGACAAACTCTTCGTGGGCAAGAACGTACTGCATGTAGATGTCTTCAACAAGAACGACAAGCGAACTATATATAATGTAGTATATCGCGACGGAAAGGCCGGATT